>JBKOVB010000130.1:0-38363 GCA_046723735.1 Actinomycetota bacterium
GTTCAGCACGTTGAGGGCGGCGACCTGCGGCTTGTCGCCCGGCAGGTTGCTGAAGCGCGCGACACTGTGGACCTGCGTCTGGGTGCCGCCGAAGCCAAGGGCGCCTCCCAGCGCGAAGTTCTCGTTCTCAAAGATGGCGACGCCGATGCGGTCGCACCCCTCGTCGGTCCCGTCGGCGTCGGCGTTGAAGTTCTGCTGAGCCGACCCGGGAGCGATTTCCGGAGTCAGGAACTGTGAAGTCTTGGGTACCGGCCAGGCCACGACGACCGTCCGGTCCCCGCTGATCGCGATCGTGTCGCGGATCTCGGGGTGCGGGCTGGTGTCGCAGTAGCTCAGCGTCTTGCCGGCGAACGGCAGGCACGGCGTCCCCGTGATGTCCGAGGCGCTGAGGCGCAGCGTGATCTTGAGGTAGTCCCAGGCCTTCTGGCAGGCCGCCTGCGGGCTGCCGCCCGTCGGGTTAAGCAGGTCGGCCCCGCCGATCACCGCGGCGTCGGCGGCGGAGCGGTCGAGGCGACGGTCCTCGCGGACGGTCGCGAAGTCGACCACGACAGCCGCGAACGCCAGCAGCACCAGGGTGACGACCGCGTAGAGCACCGCGAAGGCGCCCTCTTCGCGGTGGCCGACGCGCCTCATGGCAGGACCCCCTCGTAGGGGGTCACGGAGACCGCGTCGACGTGGATGGTCGGGTTGATGAAGAGCGCCACGAACTTCACGTTGCGCAGGAACACGACCTGCACGACCTTGCTGTTCGCGCCGAGATTCGGGGTCGCGGTCGAGGGGCACCCGGTGCTTGCGTTCGTGACCGCGCTCGAGCCGTAGTTCTTGTAGCCCGTGTGCGCGGTGTCGATGGCCCCGCTGTTGTCGCGTGCCACGAGTGCGACGCAGAGCTGGTCGAAGCCGCCGAGGGGGTTCGTCTGGCTGCCGACGGATTGGAGCGATGCGGTCTCGACCTTGTCCAGCCAGGTGCTCATCGTGCCGCCCGTGCCGCCGCTGCCGGTGGCGGTGATGTCGTAGGTGGCGCCGTAACGCGACGCCTCGCGGGCTGCTTGCGTCACATTGATCTGGCGGCTGAACGCCGTACCCGCCGCGATCAGGCCCATCGTGAGGATCGCGAAGATCGGGAAGAGCAGGGCGAACTCGACAGCGGCGGCGCCACTCTCGTCGTGCCGGCGATCCTGACGCACCGCGCACACCCCCTCGCCGCGGGCGACCGCCCACCCCCTGGACGGGTTCCGCATCGCGAAGCCTAGGCCGTTCGGGCCTGAGCGCGCAGGAAATCGCCAAGTTCCTCTTTGTCACCCATACGCCACTGTTGTCACTACGCGAGAGCGACATAGGGGGTCGGACCAGGCGGACACAGTGCGGATCAGGGAACGTACGGCGAGCGCCGTGACCGCCAGCGTGGCGGCAGCGGCGGCCGGCCAGGAACCTGCGGCGGCAGCCCCGGCGAACGCCAGTCCTGACCACGTCGTGGCCACGGCCAGGCGGAGCGAGTACACCGCCATCGTCGCGGGGGGCGCAGGCGTGTCCCGGGGCCCCCGCAGGTCGGCCTTGTGCGGCCGGCTCACGGACAGGTGGCCGCACACCGCCACCACGACCGCCGTCGCGCCGAGGACGCTCCCCACTACCGCCAGCCCCTCGGCGGCCGACGGTGCGTCGTCCAGGCGCGTGGCGGCCAGGGCCATGGCGATGACGACGGCGGCGAAGCACGTCTGGCCGATGACCACGAGCTTGGCGAGCAGCGTCGTGCGGGGCGGGTGGGGGAGTGTGGCGACCCACATCGCACCGGCGCCGTCGAGGCAGAAGGCGTTGACGCCGAACAGGAGCCCCGCTCCGGCGGCGACCAGTCCTGGCAGGAGCGTCAGCGAGGCCCAGGTCGGGCTGGCCAGGAGGGCGACGAGCCCGGGCAGCGTGGCGAGCACGAGCGTCCCGCGTCGGAGTGGGGTGGACCGCCAGACCGAGGCGCGATCCACTGCCACCAGCTCGCGCAAGGTCGTGCGCTGTTCCGGCCGTGGGGGGAACGCCTCGAGCTCAGGCCGCCCGGAGGTATGCGGACGCCGCAGCGCCCAGTCGCACGCGACCAGGCCCAGCCAAGCGCCCGCGGACGTCACGGCGAGCAGGATGCCCGTGACGGCGGCCCACCGGAGGAACCTGCCGTCGGAGCCCTCGATGGCGCCGATGACGACACCGGTCGTCGGCGCCCTGTCGAGCACCCGCTCTGTGGAGCCGCTGGCCAGCACGGCGCCCCCGACCAGGACGACCAGCAGCACGGCGACCCGACAGGCGACCCGTCCGGCACGGGAGTGCCGTACCCCCACCACCAGCCACCCCAGGGCCTGGCCCAGCACCGTCAGGCACAGGACGTAGCTCGCCAGAGTCACGAGCGCGAGCAGCACCCCGGCGCCACGCGCCGACACCGCCGCGGTGATGCCGGTCAGCAGCACCACCTGGACGGCCCAGGCCAGGTTGAGAGGGGCGAGCAGCAGACCGCTGAGGAACACGGTCCGGGCCCGGACGGGGTACGCCGAGAGCTGGCCCTCCGGAAAGAGCTCGTTGCCGCCCCCGCTGACGAGGGGCGCGACGACAGCGAGCACCGCGAAGGCGACATAGGCCGTCGGGGCGAGGAGCAGGACGTCGAGGAGCCGCGACCCTGGCGGCAGTGACTGCCCCACCACCGTGGCCTCGACCAGCAGCACCGGGAGCAGCCCGGCGAGCGCGAGCAGGCCCAGCCTGACCCGACGTACCCGGACCATGCGCCAGCGCAGGGCGACGAGTGCCCCCAGCTGGCCCACGGCTCAGTCTTTGGCCGCTCCGGCGTAGAGCGCCTCCACGTGAGCCGCGAACTCCTTCATCACGACGGAGCGCTTGAGCTTCATCGAGGGTGTGAGCTGGCCGCCCTCCTCGGTCCAGTCCACCGGGAGGATCGTGAACTTGCGGATCGCCTCGGCCTTCGAGACGGCCTTGTTGGCCTCGTCGACGCCGGCTTGGATCTCGGACCGCACGTCGGGGTCGTCGGCGAGCACGCCCGGGTCGGCCGGCTTGCCCTTCGCGGTGGCCCAGGGCACGAGTGCCTCAGGGTCGAGCGTCACGAGGCAGGCGATGAACGGCTGCTGGTCGCCGACCACCATGCACTGGCTCACCAGCGGGTGCGCCCGCAGCCGGTCCTCGAGCACGGCCGGCGCGACGTTCTTGCCGCCGGCCGTGACGATGAGCTCCTTCTTGCGGCCGGTGATCGTGAGGAAGCCCTCGTCGTCGAGCTCGCCGATGTCGCCCGAGTGGAACCAGCCTTCGGTCAGCGCCTCGGCGGTGGCGGTCGGGTTGTGCCAGTACCCGAGCAGGAGGTGCTCGCCCGTCATGAGGATCTCGCCGTCCTCGGCGATCCGAACCGTCACGCCGGGGGAGGGCCGGCCCACGGTGCCGACCTTGATGTGCGCCGGTGTGTTGACCGTGCCGGCGGCGGTCGTCTCGGTGAGCCCGTAGCCCTCGAGGATCGTCACGCCGATGCCGCGGAAGAAGTGGCCGAGCCTGGCGCCTAGGGGGGCGCCGCCGGACACCGCCCACGCCACCTGGCCGCCCAGGGCGGCGCGCAGCTTGCTGTAGACCAGCGCGTCGAACAGCTTGTGCTCGAGGCCGGTGAACAACGGTACGGACCCGCGCTCCAGGCCCTCGCTGTACGCGATCGCGACCTTCTCGGCGCGGTCGAAGATGCGCCCCTTGCCCTCGGCGTGCGCCTTCTGCTTGGCGGTGTTGTAGACCTTCTCGAACACCCGCGGGACCGACAGGATGAACGTCGGCTTGAAGCTCGCGAAGTCGGCCAGCAGGTTCTTGATGTCGGCCGTGTGCCCCATCCGCGAGCCGGTCTCGACGCTCGCGACCTGGATGAGCCGGGCGAAGATATGGGCGAGCGGGAGGAAGAGCAGCGTCGAGCCCTGCTGGTTGAACAGCTCGGGCAGCACCAGGCTGGCCGAGCGGCCGGTGCCGATCAGGTTGCCGTGCGTGAGCTCGCAGCCCTTGGGGCGCCCGGTCGTCCCGCTCGTGTAGATGATCGTGGCGAGGCTGGCCGTCGACAGCGTCGCACGCCGCGCCTCCAGCTCGCTGTCCGGTACGGCGGATCCCGCCGCGGCGAGGGCCTCGAGGTCGCCCGCCTCGATGCCCCAGGCGTGCTTGAGGTCCGGCAGCTGGTCCTCCACGGCCTCGAAGGCGGCCCGGTGCGCGCTCGTCTCCAGGAAGACGGCGACCGCGCCCGAGTCGCCGAGGTTCCACTGCACCTGCTCCGCTGAGCTGGTCTCGTACACCGGCACGGTCACCGCGCCGGCCGCCCAGATCGCGTAGTCGCACAGCGTCCACTCGTAGCGGGTCTTGCTCATCAGCCCGACCCTGTCGCCGGGCTGGACGCCGCTCGCGATCAGCCCGCGGGCGAGCCCCTGCACCTGGGCGGCGAACTCCGCCGCCGTCACGTCGACCCAGCCGCCCTCCCGCTTGCGCGTGAACAGCACCTGCTGCGGCCGCTCGGCGGCGTGGGCGAGCACTGCGTCGACGAGCGAGGCGTCCTCGGCCACGTCGACGACCTTCGGGGTGGAGTACTCCTTCACCGACGCCTCCCAGGCACCCATTCGTCCGAGCGTTGACGTGAACGTAGCGCGACCCCCTGGACTCCTGCCCACGAGGCGCCCGTCAAGCACCGGGCAGGACGTGCCGAAACCCTGGACGTGGGTCCTGACCTGACGAGCCTCCCACGCACGACGGCCTGCCCGGCGTGCGGCGCCGCGCTGCGCCCCGAGGCCACCTGGTGCTCCCTGTGCTTCTACGACTTCAGGGCGGCGACAGCCCCGCCGGCCCGTCCCGCGCCGGGTGCGGCGCCGGACGGCCAGAGCCCGTCGTACGGCACCGTCGCCGACCCCCTCACGGCACCGCTGCTGGATCTCCTCATGCCGGCCCCCGTCGTCGACGCACCTGCGCCGGCACCCGAACCGGCCCCGGCACCGTCCGTGGCTCCGGCGGCGACGCCGAGCTGGCCGTGCGCCCGGTGCGGCGCCCTGAACGGGTTCGAGGAGATGGTCTGCCTGGGCTGCGGGTCGGGCTTCCTGGCGCACGTGTCGGAGAGGCCGCGGCTCGAGCTGCCCTACCTGGGCGACCTCTACGCGCTCTCGCGCGGCCAGCGGGTCTTCCTGGCAGCAACCGTCGCCAGCGTCGTCGCGCTGCTCCTGCCCCTCGTGGCCTCCGTCTTCTGAGGACCCGCGCATAGGGTCTGCTCTCATGCGGGTCCACGTCGTCAGCGACGTCCACGGCAGCGTGGATGCGCTGTCGCGCGCCTCGGACGGTGCCGACGCACTGGTCTGCCTCGGCGACCTCGTGCTCTTCCTGGACTACCAGGACACGTCGGGCGGCATCTTCGCCGAGCTGTTCGGGCAGGATGCGGCCGAGAAGCTGATCGCGCTGCGCAGCGCCAAGCGCTTCGACGAGGCTCGGGCCTGGTCGCACGCCCTGTGGGCCGGGCTCGGCGAGGACCCGCAGGTCGTCATCGGGCGCAAGATTCGCGAGCAGTACGCCGCCCTGTTCGCCGTCATGCCGGATCCCACGTACCTGACCTACGGCAACGTCGACGTCCCGGCCCTGTGGCCGGAGTTCGTGCGCGCCGGGCACACGGTGCTCGACGGGCAGACGACGACGATCGGGGGCCGCACCTGGGGGTTCGTGGGCGGCGGTCTGCGGACGCCGATGCGCACGCCGTACGAGGTCTCGGACGAGGAGTACGGCGAGAAGGTGGCTGCCCTCGGGCCCGTGGACGTCCTCGCGTGCCACATCCCGCCTGACGTGCCCGAGCTGCTCTACGACGTGGAGGCGAGGCGGTTCGAGCGGGGGAGCCGAGCGGTGCTCGACTACGTGCGCGAGGTGCAGCCGGAGCTCGTGCTGTTCGGGCACGTCCACCAGCCGCTGCAGGGCCGCACCAGGATCGGCCGGACCGAGCTTGTGAACGTCGGGCACTTCCGGGGCTCCGGGGTGCCGTACGTGCTGGAGTACTGAGCCCTCCCGGTAGGGTCCGCGCAGGACCCCTCAGGAGGCGCAGCGTGGCCGACCAGGCGAGCTCGAGCATCACCATCGACGCCGATCCCGAGGCGGTGCTCGCCGTCATCCGGGACGTCGAGGCCTACCCGGAGTGGACCGGCGGCATCGCGCGGGCGGAGGTGCTCGAGGCGGGTGACGGGGGGCCGCGCAAGGTGTCGTTCGCGATGAGCCAGAGCGGCGTCTCCGACGAGTACACCCTGGTCTACGACTGGCAGCCCGACGGAGTGTCCTGGACGCTCGACGCCCCGACCAAGCTGCAGAAGTCCCAGCAGGGCTCCTACGCCCTGGCACCGGAGGGCACCAGCACCAAGGTGACCTACCTGCTGACGATGGACCTCGCGATCCCGATGATCGGGCTGCTCAGGCGCAAGGCCGAGAAGATGATCATCGACTCGGCGCTCAAGGAGCTCAAGAAGCGGGTGGAGTCGCTGCGGTAGCCCGCTTCGGCCCACGAGCGCTCCGATAGCCTCGCGGGATGCGGGTCCTGCTGTTCACGGGCAAGGGCGGCGTCGGCAAGACCACGACCGCGGCGGCGACCGCGTGCCTGGCCGCCGAGCGCGGCCTGAAGACGCTCGTGCTCTCGACGGACCCGGCGCACTCGCTCGCGGACGCCCTCGACGCGCCCCTGGGGGCCGAGCCGACCGAGGTCCTGCCCGGGCTGGACGCCATGCAGGTCGACGCCCAGCGGGCGTTCGAGCACTCCTGGCGGGACGTCCAGGACTACCTGCGGGGCTTCCTCGAGAAGTCCGGCGTGCACGCGCTGGAGGCCGACGAGCTCACCGTGCTGCCCGGGGCTGAGGAGGTCCTGGCGCTGCTCGAGCTGCGTCGCCAGGCGGAGTCGGGGCGCTACGACCTGGTCGTGGTCGACTGCGCGCCGACCGGGGAGACCCTGCGGCTGCTCGCGCTGCCGAGCGCGCTGCGCTGGTACGTCGACAAGGTCTTCCCCGCCCAGCGACGGGCCCTCAGGGCCGTCCGGCCGCTGATCGGAAGGGTCGCGCACGTGCCCGAGGACGGTGTGTTCGAGGCCGTCTCCCGGCTCCACGCCGATCTCACCGAGGTCCAGGACCTGCTCACGGCTCCCACCACGTCGGTGCGCGTGGTCCTCACGCCGGAGGCCGTCGTGGTCGCCGAGGCACGGCGCACCCTCACCTCGCTGGCGCTGTACGGCTATCGCGTCGACGGCCTCGTCGCCAACCGCGTCCTGCCGTCCTCGACCGACCCCTGGACGGCTGGCTGGGTGGCGGCCCAGAGCGCCCAGCTCGCGTCCGTTCGCCGTGACACCGCGCCCCTCGTGGTCCGCGAGAGCCCTTACGCCGCAGCGGAACCCGTCGGCCACGCCGCCCTGCTCGAGGTCGCCCGCACCCTGTACGGCGAGGACGACCCCACCGAGCTGGTCGAGGTCGACGAGCTGCTGGAGGTCCGCCGTACGCCGGACGGGTTCGAGCTGTCGCTCGCGCTGCCGCTGGCCAGGATCGAGGACCTCGACCTGGCACGCAGCGGCGAGGAGCTCGTCATCACCGTCGGAGGCCACCGCCGGCTTCTGGCGCTGCCGAGCGCGTTGCAGCGTTGTGCGGTGGTGGGTGCGAGGCTGGTGGCCGGTCGGCTCGTCGTGTCGTTCGCCCCTGACCCCGCTCTCTGGAGGAACCCGTGACCGAAGCCGTGGGCTCAGCCGCGGAGGAGGCAGCCAGGCTGCTCGCGGCCGTGCAGGACTGGGCGCGGACCCGGTTCGACCACGAGCACCTCGCCACGGGGGCGGCTGAGTGCCAGGTCTGCCCGGTGTGCCAGGGCATCGCCGCCCTCCGGCAGGTGAAGCCGGAGACGGTCGAGCACCTGCTCGACGCCGCCGCCTCGCTCGTCGCGGCGTTCCGCTCGACGGTGACGCACGGGACCGCCGAGCGGGCGCCGGGCGTCCAGCACATCGACGTGCACGAGGGCTGAGCGTTGCTCGCACTCGGCGTGGACGTCGGCGGTACGAAGGTGGCCGCCGGCGTGGTCGACGAGCACGGCCGCATCCTGGAGCGCACCCGCCGTGCGACCCCCTCGGACTCCCCGAAGGACGTCGAGCTCACGATCGCGGCGGTGGTGGAGGAGCTGCGCGCCAAGCACGACGTCAAGGCGGTCGGCATCGGCGCCGCCGGTTTCGTCGACGAGCAGCGGGCCACGGTGCTGTTCGCGCCCAACCTCATCTGGCGCGACGAGCCGCTCCGCCAGGCGATGCAGGAGCTCATCGACCTCCCCGTCGTGGTGGAGAACGACGCGAACGCCATGGCCTGGGCGGAGCACCGTTTCGGTGCGGGCCGAGGGCAGCACTTCCTCGTCGCGGTGACCGTGGGCACCGGCATCGGTGGCGGCATGGTGCTCGACGGTCGGCTCTACCGAGGCCGGTTCGGCATCGGCGCCGAGTTCGGCCACATCCAGCTCGTCCCCGAGGGCCGGCGCTGCGGCTGCGGGCAGAAGGGGTGCTGGGAGCAGTACTGCTCGGGACGGGCGCTCCTGCACGAGGCCCGGGAGATCGCCGACGTGGACCCGGTGCTCGGGGCGCGGCTGCTGGCGCTCGGCGGGGGACGGCCTGAGGGCCTCAGCGCCGAGGAGGTCACCAAGGCGGCGCGGGAGGGCGACCCGGCTGCGGTGCAGTGCTTCGAGATCATCGGCGACGCTCTCGGCCAGGGGCTCGCCGACCTCGCGGCCGTGCTCGACCCGGGCGCGTTCGTGGTCGGTGGTGGCGTGGCGGACGCCGGCGAGCTGCTGCTGGCCCCGGCGCGCGAGTCCTTCGCGCGCCACCTGACCGGGGGCACGTACCGCCCGCGCGCGCCCATTCTCGCGGCCGAGCTCGGGAACGAGGCCGGGCTCGTCGGCGCGGCGGACCTCGCCCGGCGGGGATGAGCCGTGCGGGTCGTGGTGGCGCTGGGCGGCAATGCCCTCTCGCCGCCGGGCGGCAACGGGTCGGTGGAGGAGATGCGGGCCGCCCTGCAGGGCACGGCCGGCTGCCTCGCGGACCTCGTGGACCAGGGGACGTCTCTGGTCCTGACGCACGGCAACGGGCCGCAGGTCGGCCGGCTGCTGCTGCAGCAGGAGCTCGCCGCCGACGAGGTGCCCCCCATGCCGATGGACGTGTGCGGCGCGCTGTCCCAGGGGCAGCTGGGCTACCTCGTCGCGCAGGCACTCGACAACGAGCTGCGCACTCGGGGGTCCGGCGCCCGGGTGCTCTCCCTGGTCACGCAGGTCGTGGTCGACGGCCGTGACCCGGCCTTCCGTCGCCCGTCGAAGCCGGTGGGCCCGTCGTACGACCGGCCGAAGGCCAAGGAGATCGCGCACCAGACGGGGTACGTCTTCCGGCCCCAGCCGGACGGCAGGTGGCGACGCGTCGTCGCCTCCCCACGGCCCCGCCGGCTGGTGGAGGAAGGGCCGCTGCGGGCCCTGGTCGACTCAGGGCACGTGGTCGTCGCGGCCGGGGGCGGCGGCGTGCCGGTTGTCGAGCACCGCGGGCAGCTGCACGGCGTCGAGGCGGTTGTCGACAAGGACCGTACGGCGGCGCTGCTCGCCACGGCGGTCGGCGCCGACGCGCTGCTCGTCCTGACCGAGGTGGATCGGGTCCAGGTGGGCTTCGGGACCCCCGACGCCTGTGCGCTCGAGACGATGACCACGACGCAGGCGCAGGAGTGGCTGGCCTCGGGGGAGTTCCCGGAGGGGTCCATGGGCCCGAAGGTCGAGGCCTGCGTGGAGTTCGTCCGCGCCGGCGGCCGGGCGGCGATCGGCGCGCTCAGCCAGGCGGCCGACGTGCTGGCCGGCCGGGCCGGTACGGCCGTCGTCCCCTAGGTCCGGCTGTACTCCGGGACCAGCTCGTGGGCGAGCTGCTCGAGGAACAGCCCGATGTCGGTGACGATGCCGATCGCCTGCGAGGAGCCGCGGTCCGCGAGCTTCGTGACCGTCGCGGGGTTGATGTCGACGCACACCAGCGGGATCGAGGCGGGGAGGATGTTGCCGGTCGCGATGGAGTGAAGTGTGGTCGCCACCATGATCGCGAAGCCCACACCGGGCAGCTGCGCCCGCATGGCGCGCTGACCCTCGATGACGTCGGTGTGCACGTCCGGCAGGGGGCCGTCGTCGCGGACCGACCCGACGAGCACCCAGTTCTTCCCGCCCCGCACGAGCGCGTGCATGATGCCGCTGGTCAGCACCCCCTGGGCGACCGCCTGGCTGATGGAGCCGCACCGACGGATCGTGTTGATGGCCCGGATGTGGTGCTCGTGGCCGTGCTCGACGCCCTTGCCGTGCGAGAGGTCCACGCCGAGCGAGGTGCCGTAGAGCGCGGCCTCGATGTCATGCGTCGCCAGCGCGTTCCCGGCGAAGAGCACGTCCACGTAGCCGGCGTCGGCCAGCGCGGTGAACGCCGGCGCGGCCCCGGTGTGCACGATGCCTGGCCCACCGACCCAGAGCACCTTGAGGCCGCCGGCCTTGACCTCGCGCATCTTGTCCGCGATCTGGCGCACGAGCAGCGCCTGCGGCTTCTCGGAGGAGACGGTCGAGCTCATGAACTCGAACGTCCCCTCGGGGCGCTCCTGCGACGGCAGCATGACCTTCACGCCACTGGCACCGCACACGACGAGGTCGCCCGCCTGCACGTCGCTCACCGGGCAGGTGCGGACCCGGCCGTCGCGCACGACGAGCCCGCAGTCCATCTCGGGCTGTTCGACCGGGACCCAGGCGTTCCCGAGCCGCACGAGGGTTTCGAGGTTGGTCGTCGAGTAGAAGTCGTCCGGGAACACGCCGTCCTTGTCGCACGGACGGGTCATCGCCTCGCCCGGGTCCACCTGGTTGACGCCGTGCGTCTGCAGGCGCATGAGCAGCCGCTGCAGGCCCTCGTCGTCGTCGGCCGTCACCGTCAGCGTCGCGTGCGACTCGTCGTCGTGGTGCTTGCCGACCTCGAGCCGGTCGATGCGGTAGTCCGCGCCGTACCCCAGCACGTCGTCGAGCACGCGGGCGAGAAGCCCGGTGTCCATCAGGTGGCCGGTGACCTCGACGGTCTCGCTGACGGGCACGCGCTCTCCTCGCTGTGTCAGACCACCGCTCCGCCGTCGGGGTCGTCGTCGCCGCCAGGAGCATCCCGCATCCCGGTCACGAGCAACGCGGCACCCCCACCTGTCATGACCATGCCGAGCAGCATCGACACCGACGAGTCGTCGAGCCCGACCCGGAACGGCACGAACAGCACCGCGAGCCCCGCGAGCAGGATCAGCGTCGCGATCACCGTGCGAGCCCGAGGCCGGGGCACCCGCGGCGGCTCCGGCGGGACGAAGTGCCCGTCGTCCTCGACGGGCTCCGGTTCCAGCCAGCCCGGCAGGCCCTGCTCCTCCGGCAGCTCCGTCGACCCGGCGTACGGCGGCCGGGGACCCTCATCGGACCCGTGGGTCCGCTCGCCGCCGGCCTGCCGACCCTCCTCGCCGACGTCCTCCGACACAGGCCACCGCGGGACCGGGTCGGAGGAGCCCTCGGCGAAGCCCGCGACGATCTGCCGGAACAGCTCGTCGTCGCGCGCAGGGTCGCGCGAGGAGTCGGACGGCGGGACGGTCATCTGTGGGCAGCTCCTCCTCAGCCTGCCGCGGCGGGCGCGTGCTCCCGGACGAAGGCCAGCGAGCCCTCGAAGATCAGCGGCGCGTCGTTGTCCAGCGTCGCCACGTGGTAGCTGTTCGTGAGCAGGCGCTCCTCTGCGTGCGGCACACCGGCGAGCAGCGCCCGGCCGGAGACCGCCTCGACGACGTGGTCGTCGACCGAGCGGAAGGCGAGCAGCGGGCAGACGATGCGCCCGAGGTCGCCGCGGACGACCGGCCACGCCTCCTGCAGCGACAGGGCCGCCTTCAGCGGGAGCTTCGGGTACGCCAGCTCGTGTGCACCCGGCTTCTTGATGTCGTCGGCGACCCCCTTGTAGTAGGGGACGACCTTGCTCAGCAGCGGCAGGAGCTTCGCGTCCTTGCGCTCCGTGGCCAGCGAGGCGTTGACCACGACCACCCCGGCTACGTCGGCGGCACGGAGCTCGGCCAGCCGGAGCACAAGCGTGCCACCCATGGACAGGCCCATCGCGAACACCGTGTCGCACCTGGCGCGAAGGGCGTCGAAGGCCCGCTCGAGCTCGCCGTACCAGTCCGAGAAGCGCGTGGTGTTCATGTCGCGCATCGTCGTCCCGTGGCCGGGCAGTCGCGGGGCCACCACGGTGAGGCCGGCGGCGGCGAGGTGCTCGGCCCACGGGCGCATCGACTGCGTGGTCCCGGTGAAGCCGTGGCTCAGCAGCACGCCCACCGGACCGCCCGGCAGGTCGATGGGCTCGGCTCCGGGCATGACGGCGGGTGCGGTCACAGGTGCTCCTCTCCGATGGTGGGGAGGTGCGGAGCGCTGCGGCACGGTCCCAACGGGCTTCCGTCCTCCTTGCCGCCCATCGTCGCACGGCGCGGCCGCGTTGCCCGAGCCGTGGCGCGCGGCATAGGGTCGTGCAACGTATCGAGTGACGGGGCCGGGGGTGAGACGTGTTCTACTGGGTGGTCAAGGCGATCTTGACGCCTATCCTGCGGACGCTGTTCCGGCCCTGGGTCGAGGGCGGCGAGCACATCCCCGCCGAGGGCGCGGCGATCCTGGCGAGCAACCACCTGTCCTTCAGCGACTCGATCTTCCTGCCGCTGGTGGTGCCCCGGCGCATCACGTTCCTCGCGAAGGCCGACTACTTCACGGGCACGGGCGTCAAGGGCCTGCTGTCCAAGGCGTTCTTCTCCGGCGTCGGCCAGGTGCCCATCGACCGCAGTGGCGGGGCGGCCTCGGAGGCGGCGCTGAAGACAGGCAAGCGGATCCTCGCCGACGGCCAGCTGCTCGGGCTGTACCCCGAGGGCACCCGCAGCCCGGACGGCCGGCTCTACCGCGGCAAGACCGGCGTCGCCCGCATGGCCCTCGAGGCCGGTGTGCCCGTCATCCCGGTCGCCATGATCAACACGGACGTCGTCCAGCCCACCGGTCGGGTCATCCCGCGGCTGGGCCGGGTCGGTGTCAAGGTGGGCGCGCCCCTCGACTTCTCGCGCTACGCGGGCATGGAGGGTGACCGCTTCGTGCTGCGGTCGATCACCGACGAAATCATGTACGAGCTCATGCTGCTGTCTGGCCAGGAGTACGTCGACACGTACGCCAGCAAGGCCAAGGCCGACATCGAGGAGGCCCGCGTGGCCGCCCGTGAGGCGCTCGTGAGCGACGCGCCCCCGCAAACGCGCAAGGCCAGCTGACGGGGCTCAGGCCTCGTCGGGCGGCAGGTAGCCCAGGACCACCACGGCCCGGTTGCGGTTGATGAACTCCAGGGCGAGCGCGCGCTGCTCCCTCGTCACGGCCAGCTCCCCGGCCGCCGCCGCGGCACGGGCCAGGCGGACCCGGGCGAACAGCGTCGTCGTCAGGTCCCCGACCCGCTCGTAGACCGCCACGGCGTCCGCCGCGTGCCCCATGGCGTCGAGGTGCTTGCCCTCGGCGGTGGCCAGGAACGACGAGGCGACGTGCTCGGCGGCGTCGATCCACGGCGTCTTGGGGGTCAGGCGCTCCAGCAGGCCGGCGATCTTCTCGAGCCGGCCGCCGCCGAGCGTCGCGGCGAGCAGGACAGCCGGGTAGGCCCACTCTCGTACGTTGCCGCGGGGGCTCACCTCGGTGTCCTGCAGCAGCTCGTCGAACAGGGTCTCGGCCGCCTCCGTCCGCCCGTCGAGGTAGCGGACGCAGCCCAGCAGCACCAGCGCGCTGCGGACCAGGGCAGGGAAGCCTGAGGTGCGGGCCCGCTCCAGCACGCTGACCAGCTCGTCCGGCACGGGTTCGGCCCGCAGCGCATGCACGATGCAGGCCAGCGCGATCAGGTGCGACTCCCACTGCCTGGCCTCCTCCCCGGCCTGGCTGAGGAATGCCTCGGTGTGGGCCATGAGGCGGTCCCAGTCGCCGTCGTAGCAGGCCATCAGGGCGCTCTCGGACTCGTCGGCCCGGGTGGTGAGCGACAGGCCCCAGCCGCGGGTGGCGCGGGCGCTCTCCTCGATGAGCTCGTACGACCGGCGAAGCCGGCCCTCCTCCTGCATCGTGGCGGCGAGGTTGTTGGCGGCGCGCTGGTGCGCCCGCAGTCCGTGCTGGCGGCACAGCCGCAGGGCCTCCTCCTGCTGCGCCACGCCGAGCGGGTCTCCGAGGCTGTAGCGGGCGGTGCCGGCCGTGACGAGCGCGTTGGCCTCCACCTCGAGCAGGCCCAGCGGCCGGGCGATGGCCATGGCGCGGTCGCTGAGGGCGGCGGCGTCGGCGTACTGGTGGCTGAGCATGCGCAGCCGCCCGAGCTCGGCGAGGGCGCTCGCGAACTGCTCGCTCGCGGGCTCCTGGGCGAGCAGGTCAACGGCCTGCTGCAGGTGCTCGGCGGCGAGCTCGGGGCCGCCACCGCGGTACCACTCGGCCTGCCCGAGCAGGCCGTGCGCACTGGCCGCACCGCGCCGGTCGCCGCGGGCGAGCAGCTTCTGCGCGGTGGCCTCGACGGTGGCCGGCCCGCCCTCGGTGTAGAACGCGTGCGGGTCGTCGAGGAAGCTGAGCTCTGCCGCGAGCAGCTGCGTCTTGAGGGCCTGCGGGTCGTCCTCCTGGCCGTACCAGAGCATGAGCGCCCGGCGCGCGTAGGTGTGAGCGGTGCCGACCGCGTGCAGGCGCAGCGCGTGCTCCGCCGCTGCGGTCAGGGCCTCACGCGCCGGTTCCGTGTACGGCGAGAGGTCGGCCCCCAGGACCGCCGCGAGCTCGTACGCGGTCGCTCGGTGGTAGGCCCGGAGCTCGGCCACGTCGGCGCCGCGCTCCCGCGAGAAGGTGTCGAGCCACTCCGCGCACCGGCGGTGCTGCACGACCCTCACCGACCGCGGGATGCGACCGTATGCGGCGTCCCGGACCAGGACGTGCCGGAAGGCGTACTGCTCCTCGCCCTCGACCGTCGAGGTCAGCGACCGCGCCACGACCTCCCTGCGTTCCAGCGAGTCCAGGCACCGTCGTACCTCTTCGCGGTCGGCGTCGGCGACCGCGGCGACCGCACCCTCCCAGAACACCTCGCCGACGACCGCGGCGGCGGACACCACTCCGCGCTCGGCCGGGGTGAGCAGGTCGAGCCGGCTGTCGACCACGCCCTGCACGCTGTCGGGCAGGGGCAGGTCGGCGAGCACGTCCAGCGACGCGTCGAGGGCGAAGCCGCCCTGGTCGGGGGAGCGCTGCAGCACCCCGGAGTCCGCGAGCATGCGGACGTACTCCTCGGCGTAGAGGGGGTTTCCGCCCACCCGGTCGAGGATGCGGCGCTGCAGGGGCTCGGGCAGCACCGCGCCGCCCAGCATCCGGGAGAGCACCAGCGCCATCTCCGGTTCGGGCAGAGGGGTGAGGGTGATCGTCATCGCGTCCCGGAGCCCCGACAGCCAGCTCGGCCGCCGCGCCAGCAGCTCCGGGCGGGTCGTGCAGATCATCATGAGCGGCACGTGCGCGGCGGCCTCCGCCAGGCTGCCCAGGAAGTCGAGCAGCCCGTCGTCGGCCCAGTGCAGGTCCTCGAGCACCAGCACGGTGGGGGAGTCCTCGGCGAGCGCCAGCAGGTACCGCCGCCACGCGGCGTGGCTGGCGTCCACGTCGTCGGTCGGGTCGGAACCTGCTCCGGGCAGCCCCAGCAGCGCGGCGAGGCGCTCCTTGACGGCGGCGAGCCCTTCGGGCGCAGTGCTGGACGCCGGGATCGCGCGGTCCACCGACGCCTCGAGCTTGGCCCGCGCGACCTCGCTGGTGTCGGACTCGAGGATGCCTGCCTGTGTCTTGACGACCTGCCCGAGCGCCCAGTAGGTCACGCCCTCGCCGTACGGCAGGCACTGGGCCACCCGCCAGCGCACCACGCTGGTCGAGGCGGCCGGGGACTCGAGGTAGCCGCCGAGGGCCCGCGCGAGCCGGCTCTTGCCGATGCCGGGCTCGCCGACCAGCGTGACGAGCTGCCCGCGCCGCTCTTGGACGACCCGCCGCAGGCTTGAGACCAGCAGGCCGAGCTCGGGCTCCCGCCCCACCAGCGGCAACGTGTCCTGGACACGGTTGCTCACCGTCGCCACGCCCGTCGCGAGCCACGTCTGCTCCGGTTCGCGGCGCGGGCCGAGGGTCACGAGCGCGTGCTGCTCGTAGCGCACCTGGACGGCGGTCATGCGGTGGGTCGCCACCCCGACCAGGACGCCGCCCGGAGGCGCCGCGGCCTGCAGGGCCATGGCTCGGGGGAGGACCTCGCCCGCGATCCGGGGCACGTCGCGGCCCGGTTCGGTCGTGACGATGGCCTCGCCGCTGGCGACGCCCGCCCGGGCGACCAGAGGCCGGCCGTCGGGCAGCTCGTGCCCCGCCAGGGCACGCTGAAGGTCCAGCGCACCCCGGACGGCGCGGTGCGAGTCGTTCTCGTGGGCCACGGGCGCGCCGTACACCGCGATGACGGCGTCACCGATGCGCTTGGCGACGATGCCGCCGGTGTTGAGCACCGCGGTCGCCACGACCGAGAAGAAGCCGCGCTGGGCGGCCTGCAGGTCCTCCGGCTCGACGGCCTGGGCGGTGCTCGAGAATCCGACGAGGTCGACCGCCAGGACGCTGACGAACCGGCGCTCCTCCCGGGGGCCCGGCACGTTCGGCGGCGGCGCGGGCGCGCGGTCGCCCAGCGCGGTGCCGCAAGTGGTGCAGAACGAGGTGCCCGGCTCGGCGAGCGCCCCGCAGCCAGGGCACGGCACAGGGAGCGGCGACCCGCACTGGCCGCAGAACCGTGCCCCCTCGGGTGCGGGGGTCGAGCACGTCTGGCAGGAGACGTCGATGGACGGATCGTCGCAAAGCAGACGGGCGTCCGCTACCCAGGTCCCTCGTGCTCCCAGCCCTGGCTGCGCTCGACGGCGCGCAGCCATCGGGCGTGCGTACCGTCGTCGCGTACGCCGGCGACCGGTTCGAACTGCCGGTCCAGGTGCCAGGTGCTGCTCAGCTCGTCCGTGCTGGCCCAGACCCCCGTGCCGAGACCCGCGAGGAACGCGGCTCCCAAGGCGGTGGTCTCGAGCACCTGGGGCCGCTGGACAGGGACGCCGAGCTGGTCGGCCTGCAGCTGGCAGAGCAGGTCGTTGGCGCTGGCGCCGCCGTCCACCTGGAGGGACGGCAGCGCGACCCCGGCCTCCGAGGTCATCGCGTCCACGACGTCGCGGACCTCGAAGGCGATCGCGTCCAGCGTCGCGCGAGCCAGGTGCGCGCGCGTCGTCCCGCGGGTGATGCCCATCACGGTGCCACGCGCGGTCGGGTCCCAGTGCGGCGCGCCCAGACCCGTCAGCGCGGGCACGAACACCACCCCGCCGCTGTCAGGGACCTGCCGCGCGAGCGACTCCACCTCGGCCGCACCGCCGATGACCTGCAGCCCGTCGCGGAGCCACTGCACCGCTGCGCCGGTCACGAAGACGGCGCCCTCGAGGGCGTAGGTGAGCGCTCCGTCCGGTGCCATCCAGGCGACGGTGGTGAGCAGCCGTTCCGAGAGCACGGGCTGGTCGCCGGTGTTCACGAGCACGAACGAGCCGGTGCCGTAGGTGCACTTGCTCGACCCTGGCGCGTAGCAGGCCTGCCCGAACAGCGCGGCCTGCTGGTCGCCGGCGATCCCGGCGATGGGGAGGTCCAGCCCCAGGAAGGTGTCCGGGTCGGTGCGTCCCACCACGCCGTACGACGGGACCACCCGCGGCAGCGCGCCGCGCGGCACCCCGAACAGCTCGCAGAGCTCGTCCGACCAGTCGCCCGTCCGCAGGTCGAACAGCAGCGTCCGGCTGGCGTTGCTGGCGTCGGTGACGTGCTGGGCCCCGCCGGTCAGCCGCGCGACGACGTAGGAGTCCACGGTCCCGACGGCGGTCGTGCCGGCCGCGACGCCCTCCCAGGCGCGGGGGTCGTTCTCGCGCAGCCAGGCGAGCTTGGTCGCGGTGAAGTAGGGGTCGAGCCGCAGTCCCGTGAGCTCGGCCACCCGGGGCTCGTGGCCGGCGTCGCGCAGCCGCTGGCACAGCTCGGTGGTGCGGCGGTCCTGCCAGACCACCGCTCGCCGCGGCGGCTGGAGCGTACGGCGGTCCCACAGCACCGCGGTCTCGCGCTGGTCGGTGATGCCGACCGCCGTCACGGTCTGCCCCTCAAGCGCGGCACGGCACGCCGACAGCAGCGCGACCCAGATCTCCTCGGGCTCGTGCTCGACCCAGCCGGGGGCGGGGAAGTGCTGCTGGAACTCCTGGTAGGCGCGGGCGACGACCTCGCCCTTCTCGCTCACGACCAGCGCAGTGACGCCGGTGGTGCCGCAGTCGATGGCGAGCACGCTCATGCGGTCATCTCCCGCAGCTGGGACAGCACGAGCTCATCGATGCCCTGCGGCACCAGCCGCTCCTCGAAGTTCTCGACGCCGGCCCACTCCTCGAGGCTGGTGTAGCCGAGCAGCGCGAGGCGCTCCGCCACCTCCGCGGCGAGCTCGCCCTCGAGCGGCAGCACCTTCTCGGGCTTGCCGAAGTAGAGGTGGTGCAGCGCCAGCAGCCGCTGCAGCTCGGGGACGGGGTCGGCGTGGTCGTCGACGCGCAGGTCGACCAGGACGTCCGAGCCGCCGCCGTACCCGCCGTTCTCGGACACCACGAGCAGCGCTGCGCTCTGACGGCCCCGCCGGTCGCCGCCGGCTCGGTCGCCGGCCAGCAACGCCTCCGTCAGCCGCTGCGCCAGGGTCCCCGTGCTCTGCTCGTACGACGAGGCCAGCGCCTCGAGCACCTCGGGCCCGGTGAGGATGTTGCCCTGGGCCGTCCAGCCCTCGCCGGTGAGGTGACCGGCCCACGGGTTGCACCTGCTGCCGGTCCAGGCCGTGCTCGTGCCGTAGCGGTCGACGACCCCGAGCTGGCGCTGGTGGCGCATCTCGTCGGTGCCGGTGAGCTTCTCCACGACGTCGTGCGCGGCCCGGCCCTCGGCGAGCAGCGCCAGCCCGTCGGGGCGGTAGGCGAGGTTGGCCCAGGCTTGGGTGGCGAGCGCGCCGGCGTCCCACCGGGCGGCCGGCACCGCCGCGCCGACGGCGAGGAACTTGCTGGCCACGGCCACGCCCCACTGGCCCTCGGCGTGGGCGACGATCGAGAAGGTCATGTCCCGGCACACTAAGGCCGTGCGGTACTTCTACGACCTCGAGTTCGGGGACACGACCTCGGTGGTGACACTCGTGTCGGTCGGCGTCGTCGCCGAGGATGGCCGGGAGTACTACGCCGTCTCCTCGGAGTTCGACCCCCACGCCGTGCACCCCTGGGTCGCCGAGAACGTGCTGCCGCAGCTGCCGCACACCTCCACCTGGAAGCCGCGGAAGGTCATCGCGGCAGAGCTCGAGGCCTTCTTCGGCAGCGACCCCGTGTGGTGGGCCTGGTACGGCGCGTACGACCACGTGGCGCTGTGTCAGCTCTGGGGGGCGATGCCGTCCCTGCCGCGGGCCTTCCCGCGGTTCACCCTGGACGTCCGTCAGCTCTGGGAGCACCTGGGACGGCCGCCCCTGCCCGAGCAGGAGAGCGGGCTGCACGAGGCGCTGCACGACGCGCGCCACGTGAAGGCGCGCTACGACGCGCTCGTCGAGCGGGCCTACCTGCTTGGGCTGGACGTCTGACGTCGACGTGCCCCGCCCGCCAGGCCTTCAGTGACCGCCTGTGGCGGATCCCGGGGCGAGGTAGGCCGCGTACCGAGCTGCCGGTGGTGACGTCACGTGACGGACCCGACTGCCCCTCGTCAGCCGGTCGGGACGAGAACCTCGGCGGTGACGGTCGCCAGGCCGCTGTAGCCCAGCGCCCTGGCGCCCGCCCGCGACATGTCCAGCACGCGGCCGTCGACATACGGCCCCCGGTCGTTGACCAGGCAGTTGACCGCCCGGCCGTTCGCCGTCACGTGCAGCACGGCGCCCAGCGGCAACGTCTTGTGCGCGCATGTCAGTCGCTCCGGGTCGTACGGCGCGCCACTCGCCGTGGGGTTGCCGACGAACCCTGGGCCGTACCAGCTCGCGACGCCGGAGAAGGTCTCGCCGGTGGGGACGTAGCCGAACGGGATCCCCGAGCCGGAGGCCTCGAGAAGCTGGACCACCGGCCCCTCCCTGTCGAGGGCGCGGCGGGCGCGGGCCTGCTGGCCAGGGGTCAGCACGAGGGTCGTCGTGGTCGAGATCGCGTCGAGCCGGGCGCGCTGCGCCTCCAGCTCGGCCTGGACGGCGGCGGCGTGCTCGGCCGCGGCGAGGGCGGAAGCCTCGTCGTACAGCCGGCGGGCGCGCTCCTGGGCGGCCAGCACCGCCCGCGCCCTCACGAGGAGCCGGGCCCGGAACGCGTCCGCCTGCCGCTGCAGCCGCGTCAGCTGGGCCGAGCGGGCGGCGACGTCGTCGAGGAGCTGCTGGTCCACGGCCATCGCGGCCTGCTGGCCCCGGTGGGCCAGCACCTGCAGGTCCGGCGCTGCGACGTCGGCCTCCCAGCTGCTCACCGACGCGGTGTCGGCGGCCATGTAGACCTGACGGGCGCGGACCCCGAGCGCCTGCTGTGCCTCGGCCCTGGCCTCCTGCGCGTCGTCGTAGGCCACCCGCAGCCCGCCGTCGAGCGCCGAGGCTTGGTCGAGCGCGTCGACCAGCTGCTGGGCCTGGGCCGTCACCGCGGCCAGCTCGGCGGTCAGGCGAGGCAGGTCACGGCTGGTGACCGGCCGGCCGGCGGGCAGCGGCTGGGCCCGGCCCTCCGACGGCAGCCCCGCCAGGGCCAGCACGAGAACGACCACCGCCCAGCGGGAGGCAGCCGTCATCGCCGAACGTCGAGGCACGTGGTTGCCGTCGACCACAGACAGCGCCAACTTGACGGGTTAGCGTCCGGAGATGCGCATCGGAGTGCTCACAGGCGGCGGTGACTGCCCGGGTCTCAACGCGGTGATCCGGGCCATCGTGCGCAAGGGAGTCGAGGTCTACGACCACTCCTTCGTCGGCTTCCGCGACGGGTGGCGCGGTCCCCTTGAGCGGCAGACCATGGAGCTCGGCGTGCCGCAGGTGCGCGGGATCCTGCCGCGCGGCGGCACGATCCTGGGCTCGTCACGGACGAACCCGCTCAAGGTCGACGGCGGCGTGGACCGCATCCGGGAGAACCTGGACGCGCTCGGGGTGGACGCCCTGATCGCGATCGGCGGCGAGGACACGCTCGGCGTCGCGACCCAGCTCGCCAAGAGCGGCCTCAACGTGGTCGGTGTCCCCAAGACCATCGACAACGATCTCGGCGCGACCGACTACACGTTCGGCTTCGACACCGCCGTGCAGATCGCGGTCGATGCCATCGACCGGCTGCACACCACGGCGGAGTCGCACCACAGGGCGCTCATCGTCGAGGTCATGGGGCGGCACGCGGGCTGGATCGCGCTGCACTCCGGCCTGGCCGGCGGCGCCAACGTGATCCTCATCCCGGAGCGGCCGTTCGACCTCGACAAGGTCTGCCAGTACGTCAAGCAGCGCTTCGCCCGCCAGTACTCGCCGATCATCGTCGTGGCCGAGGGCGCCACACCGGCCGAGGGCACGATGGCGCTGCAGGAAGCCGAGCTCGACGCCTTCGGGCACGTCCGGCTGGGGGGGATCGGGCAGCTGCTGGAGCGCGAGATCGAGGCGCGCACGGGCTACGAGTCGCGCCAGACCGTGCTGGGCCACGTGCAGCGCGGGGGCACGCCCACGGCCTACGACCGGATCCTGGCCACCCGCTTCGGGCTGCACGCGGTTGACGCGGTGCACGAGGGCGACAGCGGGGTGATGGTCGCGCTGCACGGCACCGACATCGTGCGGGTGCCGCTGGAGGAGGCAACGCGCGAGCTCAAGCTGGTGCCGGTCGAGAGGTACGCCGAGGCCGAGGTCTTCTTCGGCTGACGGGCGTGCGGGTGCGGCGGCGTCGTACCGAGGTGGCGGCGCAGGCGGCCTGAGCCGTGCTGCGACACTGATCAGGTGACGCACCTGCTCGACCCGACCTCCGGCACCGGCCCGACCCGCGACGCCCTCGACGCCTGGCGCGACCTGCCCGCGGCACAGCAGCCGGCGTGGCCGGACCCGGCTGTGCTGCGCGAGGTCGTGGGCACGCTCACCGAGGTGCCGCCCATCGTGCAGCCGCACGAGTGCGACCAGCTCCGTGAACGCCTCGCTGCCGTGGCGCGCGGCGAGGCGTTCCTGCTGCAGGGCGGGGACTGCGCGGAGACCTTCGACGCCAACACCGCGGAGGGCATCCGCGGCAAGGTCCGCACCCTGCTGCAGATGGCCATCGTGCTCACCTACGGCGCGTCGATGCCGGTCGTGAAGGTCGGTCGGATGGCGGGCCAGTACGCCAAGCCGCGCAGCGCCGACGTCGAGGTGGCGACCGGGCTGCCGTCGTACCGCGGCGACGCCGTCAACGAGCTGCACGGCGACCGCACGCCGGACCCACGACGGCTGGTGCGCGCCTACGCGAACAGTGCGGCGACCTTGAACTTCATGCGCGCGATGGCCACGGACGGCTCCGCGGACCTCACCGAGGTGCACAAGTGGAACACCGAGTTCGTGCGCAGCTCGCCGCTCGGCCACCGTTACGAGGAGCTCGCCACCGACATCGACCGGGCTTTGGCGTTCATGCGGGCCTGCGGCCTGGACATCACCGCGATGCCGGCCACGCACGGGGTCGAGCTGTACTCGAGCCACGAGGCGCTGATCCTGGAGTACGAGCGGGCGCTGACCCGCTACGACGAGAGCGGCTCCCGGGCGTACGACTTGTCAGGCCACCTCGTCTGGTGCGGCGAGCGCACCCGCGACCTCGAGGGCGCGCACGTCGACTTCCTCAGCAAGGTGGCGAACCCGATCGGCGTGAAGATCGGCCCCGCGACCACGCCGGAGACCGCGCTGGCGCTGGTCGAACGGCTCGACCCGGAGCAGGTTCCGGGCCGGCTCACCGTGATCAGCCGGATGGGGGCGGGCCGGGTCCGTGAGGTGCTGCCCGCGATCGTGAAGCACGTCGAGCGCGAGCGCGGCGCCGGGAGCGTCATCTGGTGCTGCGACCCGATGCACGGCAACACCACGGAGACCGCGAACGGCTACAAGACCCGGCACTTCGACGACGTCATGGACGAGGTGCGGGGCTTCTTCGAGGTGCACGCCTCGCTCGGGTCGCACCCCGGCGGCCTGCACGTCGAGCTCACCGGCGACGAGGTGACCGAGTGCCTCGGTGGTGCGCACCAGCTCACCGACGCCGACCTCGAGGACCGCTACGAGACGGCCTGCGACCCGCGCCTGAACAACGGGCAGTCGCTGGAGCTGGCGTTCCTGGTCGCCGAGATGCTCCAGGCCGCCCGGCCGCGGTAACCCTCACAGCGGCACGCGCACGACCAGGTCCTTGCGGCTGCCGCAGGCGCCGCGGCCGTCGCAGTTGCTGGTGGTGAGCCACAGCGCGTGCCCGCCCGGCTCCAGCATCGCGGTGCGGATCCGGCCGTACGTGCCGCGGTACCGCGCGACGGGGGTGCCCACGTCGGTGCCCGTCACGGGGACCTCCCAGAGCCGCTCGCCGCGCAGCGCGGCCACGTGCAGCTCGCCTCCGCCGTACGCGAGCCCCGAGGGCGACGCCTGGTCCGTGCGCCACACGACCTTGGGGGCGACGAACCGGCCGCCGCCCGTGCCCGCGCCCTCCACCGCCGGCCAGCCGTAGTTGCCGCCTCGGGTGATGAGGTTGACCTCGTCCCACCGGTTCTGGCCGAACTCGGTGGCCCACAGGCGCCCCTGCGGGTCGAAGGCGAGGCCCTGGACGTTGCGGTGGCCCATCGACCACACGGCGTTGCCGAAGGGGTTGCCCGGGGCGGCCCCGCCGTCAGGTCGGAGCCGCAGGATCTTGCCGCCGAGCGACTCCTTGCTCTGCGCGCGGCTCGGCTCTGCGGCGTCGCCCGTGCCGACGTAGAGCATCCCGTCGGGGCCGAACGCGAGGCGACCTCCGTCGTGGTTGGCGGCCTTCGGGATGCCGCTCAGCAGCACCTGCCGTCGCCCGGGCGTGTCGAGGTGGAACCGCACGACGCGGTTGTCGTCTGCCGCCGTGAAGTACGCGTAGACCCACCGGTCGGTGGTGTAGCTCGGCGACACGGCCAGCCCCATCAGGCCGCCTTCGCCACCGGGCACGACACCAGGCACGGTCGCGACGACCGAGCGGGCGCCGGAGGGCTGCACGCGGTGGATCCGTGCCGTGACCCGCTCGCTGACGAGGGCGCTCCCGTCTGGCAGGAACGCCAGTCCCCACGGCACCTCGAGCCCCGACGTGAGGACCTTCGCGGTCACCGCCCGCGCCTGGGGCGACGCCGAGACCGTCGCCGGCGTCGTGGTGCGAACGGCCAGCGTGGGGCTCGCGCTGGTCGGTGAGGAGGAGGTCGGCGGGGACCCCGAGTCGTCGGAGCAGGCCGCCAGACCGGCCACGAGCAGCAGGGCGAGCGCGCGTGATCTCATCCGACGACCTCCGCCCACAGCATGGCCCAGGGACGCAGGAGGGTCAGGTCGCCTCGAACGTGGCCGTCGTCTGCTGCGTGCCGTCACTGGCCCGCACGGTGTGCGGACCGGTCGGGTTGGGGTTGCCGAGGGTGGAGTCGTGCGCCTGGATCGTGGTCGTGAACGTCCCCGCGGCATCGGTGACGGCGGTGTTGGTGTCGCCCGCCGAGAGGCCGCTCGCGTTCATGTACTGCACGGTGACGCGTGTGAACGGCTTCCACCCCGAGCCCGTCACCGTGATCGGCGAGTCGGCGGGCCCGCTCGTGGGGTCGAGCTGCAGGACCGGCTCCTGCACCGGCTCGGTGGCGCTGGGGGTCGGAGAGGGCTCCTGCGTCGGGGGCGGTGTGGGGCTTGGCGTGATGAAGAAGACCCGCGGGCTGGGTGAGACCGGGGCGATGGGAGGCGGCACCGTCTGGGCCGGCCCGACGCTGATGACCGGCGCGGCCGTGACGAGGGGTGCCGTCGCGGCGGCGGTCTTCGGTCCCGAGTTGCCTCGGCTCGTGAGGACCCCGAGGCCGATGCCGGCGGCGAGCGCCAGGACGACGCCGAGGGCCATCAGCGAGAGCGAGTACCTGCGGTGCGGCTCCTCCTCCTCCCACTCGTCGGTGACGGGTACGGCGGCGGGCAGGAGCGCCCGGGCGCGCGCCTCGACCACGGCGAGCAGCTGCTCGCGCTCCGCGTCGGGGAGGGCGACGACCGTGAGCCCTGTGAGCAGCCGACGTACGCGCTCCTGCGCGTCCACCACCGTGGCGCACCGGTCGCACGATTCAGCGTGCCGGCGGGCGCTGGTCTCGCGCGCCGCCTGCTGGCCGCCCTCGGCCAGGCGGGTCAGGGAGGACAGGGGCACGTGGTCCGGGATGCGGGGTGCGGGCGTGCCCGTCAGGCCGGGCAGCAGGTTCAGCCGGGCCGCGCCCAGCGTCTCCGTCGCGGCCGTGAGGTCCAGCCCCAGGGCTGTCGCGACCGAGCTCATCGGCAGGTCGTAGGAGTCGCGCAGCAGCAACGGGGTCCGTTCCCGCTCCGGGCGGGAGTCGAGCGCCTCGGCGAGGCGAACCTGGTTGCCGTCACCACCCAGCACGCCGCCGCCGACCGGCACGGTGTCGTCCCCGCCGGCGGCGTGCCTTCCCAGCACGCGGGCCCGGGCGAACAGCCAGCCGACCGGCTCTTCCGCGTCCGACCGCCCGCGGTAGACCGCGTCCACGAGCTCGAGCGACGCGGTCTCGACGACGTGCACCGCCGCCGGCGGGCTGCAGCCCATCCGACGCACCGCGTCGTGCAGGCGGTCCGCGTGCACGCGCACCACGGCCAGCACGTCGTCGGCGGTCAGCACCGGCTCACTGTAGGGCGTGCGGCGACCCACCCCGGGCATACGGTGAGCAGGTGATCGTCGACCTGCGCAGCGACACCCTGACCAAGCCCACCGAGGGCATGCGGGCCGCGATGGCGGCCGCCGAGGTGGGCGACGACGTGTACGGCGAGGACCCCAGCGTCAACGCGCTCGAGGAGGAGGTCGCGGGACTGCTGGGCCACGAGGCCGCTGTCTTCGTGCCGACCGGGACCATGGGCAACCAGATCTGCCTGCGCCTGCTGGTTCCCTCCGCCGGGGAGCTGGTGTGCGACGCCGACGCGCACGTCGTCACCTACGAGGGCGGCGGCGCGGCACAGCACGGCGGCATCCAGACCCGAACCGTGCTCGGCGGGCTGCTCGACCCCGCCACGGTCGAGCACGAGCTCCGCCCGCCGGGCTGGAACACCGTTCCCACCAGCGCGGTGAGCGTCGAGCAGACCCACAACCGGGCCGGTGGGGCGGTGCACCCGCTTGAGGTGCTGCAGCAGCTGCGCGAGGTGGTTCGCGCGCACGGCGTGGCCCTGCACTGCGACGGAGCCCGGATCTGGAACGCGCACGTCGCGACCGGCGTGCCTCTGGACGTGTACGGCGGGCTGTTCGACAGCCTCTCGGTGTGCCTGTCCAAGGGGCTCGGCGCCCCGGTCGGCTCGCTCGTGGTGACCTCGCGCGAGCTCGCCCAGGAGGCGCGCGTGTTCCGGCGGCGCCTCGGGGGTGGCATGCGCCAGGCCGGCGTGCTGGCCGCTGCGGGTCGCTACGCCCTGGCGCACCACCTCGAGCGGCTTGCCGACGACCACGCCCGCGCCGCGCTGCTCGGCGACAAGCTCGGCGTGCCCACGCAGACGAACATCGTGCCGCTCGTCGTACCGGACGCCCGTGCGTTCGCGGCCGCCGCGAAGGACCTGGGCGTGCTGGTGGGCGTGGTCGGCCCCACCCGGGTCCGGCTCGTGACGCACCTCGACGTCGACGACGCGGGCGTGCAGCACGCCGCGGACGTGCTCGCCGGGCTGCTGGGGGCCTAGGAGACCAGGCGTCGACCCACCGCGGGCGGCAGGTCGCGACAGGCGGCCGCGAGGGCGTCGAGGTCGTCGCCGAACAGCGCCTGCGGGCCGTCGCACAGGGCCGCCTGCGGGTCGGGGTGCACGTCGACGATGACGGCGTCGGCTCCCGCTGCGATGGCGGCGCGCGTGAGCGGCAGCACGAGCTCGCGCTTGCCACCGCTGTGGCTGGGGTCGATGACGATGGGCAGGTGGCTCAGGCTGTGCACCATCGGGATGGCCGCGACGTCGAGGGTGTTGCGGGTCGCGGTCTCGAAGGTCCGGATGCCGCGCTCGCAGAGCACGATGTCGAGGTTGCCGCGCTGCGCGACGTACTCCGCGGCCATCAGCCACTCCTCGTACGTCGCCGTCATGCCCCGCTTGATCATGACCGGCCTGCCGGCGCTGCCGACCGCCTGCAGCAGCGCGAAGTTCTGCATGTTGCGGGTGCCGATCTGCAGCATGTCCGCCCACTCGGCCACGAGCGGCACGTCCGCGGCGTCGACCACCTCCGTGACGATCGGCAGGCCCGTCTCTTCACGGACCTCGGCGAGGATCCGCAGCCCCTTCTCGCCCAGCCCCTGGAAGGCGTACGGCGAGGTGCGGGGCTTGAACGCGCCGCCGCGCAGCAGCGTCGCACCAGCCCCCTTGGCCATCAGGGCGGCTTGCAGGGTCTGCTCGGGCGTCTCGACCGCGCACGGCCCGGCGATGAGGGTGAACGTGTCCGGCCCGATCGGCACGCCCGCGACCGAGACGGTGGTCGCCTCCGGGTGGTGCTCGCGGCTCACGAGCTTGTACGGCTTGGAGACGCGCACGACGTCAGCGACGCCCGGGAGGGTGAGTAGGTCGAGAGTCTGGAACGCCTGCACGTCGCCGACGAGGCCGACGATGGTCCGCTGGACCCCCCGACTGACGAACGCCGACCCGCCCGCCTGCTCGACGCGGGCGACGACGGCCTCGATCTCCTGGGCGGTGGCCCCGGGACTCATGACGACGACCATGTGCGTGCTGCTCCTTCAAACGCGAGAGCCCCGGGCCGGGGCCCGGGGCTCGTGGGTCAAGTGCGTCAGCGGGCACCCGACCGGGAGTCCCGGTCAGGGAAGCCATACCAGCGCGCCTGCACGCCGACGACGGTACCCCACCCCTTCGGCGTGCTGGGGCGCGGGGGAGACTGGGCGCCGTGTCGACGCCGTCTCACCCCTTCCGGGAGTTCGAGCCGGTGCCGGGCGACCCCGGCAGACGGGTCCCACCCGGCCAGTCGGTCACCCGCGGCTGGCCGGCGCTGCACTACGGACCGGTCCCGCGCTTCAAGCCGGAGAGCTGGGACTTCCGCGTCTACGGTGCCACGGCGGGCGGTGCGACCGTCCGGTGGAGCTGGGAGCAGTTCCAGCAGCTCCCGACGACCGAGGTCGTCGCGGACTTCCACTGCGTCACGAAGTTCACGGTGCTCGACAACGTGTGGCGAGGGCTTGCGGGCGCCGCCCTGCTCGCGCTCGTCCCGCCGGCGCCGGACGTGACGCACGTGATGGTGTGGGCCGAGTACGGCTACTCGGCGAACCTGACGCTCGACGACTTCGCGGCCGAGCAGACGATGCTCGTCACCCATCGCAACGGCGAGCCGCTCACGCCCGAGCACGGGTTCCCGCTGCGGCTGGTCGTGCCCCACCTCTACGCGTGGAAGGGTCCGAAGTGGGCCCGTGGCGTCGAGTACCTCGTGGGGGACCGGCGCGGCTTCTGGGAGGAGCGCGGCTACCACAACACTGCCGACCCGTGGCGCGAGCAGCGCTACTCCTACCAGGAGGAGTAGCGAGAACCCCTGCGGCTCAAGGGTTCTTCAGATCTCCAGCCGTTCGACCTCGCCCTCGGCCCCGCGGCGCGGTCCCACCTCCGTGAGGACCATCGCCACGAGCACGAGGGCGGCGCCCACCAGGGTGCGCGGCCCGAGCGACTCCCCGGCCAGGACGACGGCGAACAGCCCGGCGAAGACCGGTTCCATCGTCATGACCACGGCTGCCCGGGTCGGCGGCAGGTGGGCCTGCGCCCATGTCTGCACCACGAACGCGAGGGCCGTGGCCCCGAGCGCCGTGACGGCCAGCGCCACCCAGACCGACCGGTCGGGTGGCGCCTCCACACCGCCCGGTACGGCGGCGAGCAGGCACAGGGCGGCGGTGACCACCAGCTGCACCACCGCGAGGCCGAAGGCGTCGTACGACGAGGCCCACCGGCCGAGGCCCACGATGTGCAGCGCGAAGGCGGCCGCGCACCCGAGGGTCAGCAGCTCGCCGTACCCGATGGACAGGCCGTGCAACGACAGCAGCGCCAGGCCCACCGTGGCCACGCCGACCGCCGCCCACGCCGCGTTGGTCGGGCGCTGGCGCAGCAGCAGCGCCGCCCCGAGCGGGGTGAGCACCACGAACATGCCGGTGATGAAGCCGCTGACGGCGGCCGAGGTGTGCTGCAGGCCCCAGGTCTGCAGCAGGTAGCCAGCACCGAGGGCAAGCCCTACGACCGCGCCGGCCCGGCGCCCCGCCGGCCCGAGGTGGGCGACGGACCGGGGACGCAGCACCAGCATCGCCAGGGCTGCCAGGGCGAACCGCCAGGACAGGAAGTCGCCCACCGGCATCTTCTCGACGGCGTCCTTGACGACGACGAAGGTGCTGCCCCAGATGGCGGTGACGCCGACCAGCGCCAGCGTGGGCCGGTCAGGCATCGCGCAGCGAGCGCAGCAGCTCCAGGTCGCGTCGGTGCGCAGCGGCGTCCCCGGGGGTCTCCACGACGACGGGGACGTCGCGCGTGGCCGGGTGGCGGAACAGCTCGGCGAAGGGGTCCTTGCCGATGTGGCCCAGGCCGATCGCCTCGTGGCGGTCGCGGGTGGAGCCCAAGGGGTCCTTGGAGTCGTTCGCGTGCACGAGCCGCAGGCGCCCGCGGCCGACCGTGCGCACCAGCGCGTCCAGGGTGCGCTTCATCCCGCCCGGCACCGGCAGGTCGTGACCGGCCGCGAAGGCGTGGCAGGTGTCGAGGCAGACGCCGAGCCGGGGGTGGTGGTCGAGGGCGGCGAAGTACGGTCCCAGGTCCTGGACCGTGGCCGCGAGGGCCTGGCCACCGCCCGCGGTCGGTTCGACGAGCAGCTGCGGGCCGTCGTCCGGGATCGCGTCGAGCAGCGGCAGCAGGTGCTCCCGGACCTGCCCCAGCGCGACGTCGCGGTGGGCCCCGGCGACGGCGCTGCCGGCGTGCACCACCACGCCGCGGGCGCCGAGCGCCGCTCCCCGCTGCAGGGCGTGCTGGAGCGAGGCGACCGAGTTGCGCAGCGTCGTGTCCGTGGGGGAGCCGAGGTTCACCAGGTAGGACGCGTGCACGAACGTCGGCAGGCTGTGCGCCGCGCGGAACTCCTCGTCCCGTGCCGGGTCACCGGGGGTCGTGGCCCAGCCGCGCGGGTTGCTCACGAAGACCTGCAGCGCAGCCGCCCCGACCTCCTCGGCGTAGGCCAGACCCTTGAGCAGCCCACCCGACACCGGCACGTGCGCGCCGACGGGGGAGGGCTTGCGGGGAGGCACGGCGCAAGCGTCGCAGATGCCGCGCAGCGGGTTCCAGGGGGGTCAGAAGACCAGAAGGGTGACCGTGCTGCCCCGCTTCACGCGCTTCCCGGCCCCCGGATCCGTCTCGAGCACGCGGCCCGGGCCGCCGGGGAACTTGTTCACCTTGACCTTCAGACCCAGGTCGGTCAGCGTGCTCCGGGCCTCGTCGACGCTGTCGCCCACGACGTCGGGCACGACGACCACGTCGGGGCCCTTGCTCACGTGCAGCGTGACGGTCGAGCCCCGGTCCGCGGTGCCTGACGAGGGGCTCTGGTCGACCACGACGCCCGCCGCGACCGTGTCGCTGAAGACCTGTTGCACGGTCACCCGGAACCCGACGTGCTGGAGCTTGGCCACCGCCTCGTCCTGGGGCAGCCCGGTGACGTTGGGGACCGAGACCGGCTGGGGTCCGCGCGAGAGGACCAGCTGGACCGCCGTACCGGGGCGCAGCCGCGTCCCCGCCGCGGGGTTGGTCCCCACCACGAGACCCTTGGCGACCGACTGGCTCCAGGCGTACGACGGCGACCCGGCGACGCGCAGCCCCACGCCGGTCAGGGCGGCGGTCGCTGCCTCGGGGTCCTTGCCGGTGACCGGGGGGACGGCCCTGCGGTCCGGTCCCTTGGACAGGTGCACCGTGACGGTGCCGCCCTTGGTGACGCGCGCGTCCGGCCCGGGGTCCTGCGCGACGACGAGCCCGCGCGCGACCGTTTCGCTGAACCGGTCGTCGCCACGGCGCAGCTGCAGGCCCGCGTCGTCGAGCGAGGTCCGCGCCTGCGCGAGCGTCTTCTCCAGCACGGACGGCGCCCGGGTGTAGCGGAAGCTCCCCAGGTAGTAGCCGCTGCCCAGCGCCAGCAGCGCGAGCACGAGAAGCAGCACCAGACCGAGCCGCCGACGCCGGTGAGGCGGCTTGTCCGCGGGCGCGTCGGCGACCCGACGAGGTACGACGAGAGTCGGCTGCACGCCGGCCGGCTCCGACACCGGGGGCAGCCCCTGCGCGGCAGCGCGCAGCTCGGACAGAAACGCGCCGGCGTCGCGGGGCCGCGCCTCGGGGTCCCGCCGGGTCGCCCGGACGACGAGGGCGTCGAGCGCCGGTGGCACGCCGCCAACCGCGGTGGACGGCGGCGGGACGTCCTCGTGCACGTGGCGGTAGGCCACCGACAGCGGGGACTCGGCGGCGTACGGCGGCGTGCCGGTGAGCAGCTCCCAGAGCAGGACCCCGGCGGCGTAGACGTCGCTGCGGGCGTCCGCGACCCCGTACTCGACCTGCTCGGGCGCGAGGTAGGCGACCGTGCCGATGAGCAGGCCGGTGGTCTGCGTGAGGTTGCTCGTCTCCACCGCTCGGGCGAGCCCGAAGTCGGCCACCTTGACCCGGCCGTCGTCGGAGAGCAAAACGTTCTCCGGCTTGACGTCGCGGTGCACGAGACCGGCGGCGTGCGCCGCCGCGAGAGCACGCAGCACCGGCTCGAGGACGGCGACCGCGCGGGCGGGCGTGAGCGCTCCACGGTCCATCAGGAGCCGGCGCAGGGTGATGCCCTGCACGTGCTCCATCACGAGGTAGGCAAGGCCCGTGGCGGCGTCGGTGCCCTGGTCGTGGACCGCCACCACCTCGGGGGCGGACACCCGCGCCGCGGCCTTCGCCTCCCGCGTGAAGCGGGCCACGAAGTCGGGGTCCTCGGCGAGTGCCCGGTGCATCACCTTGACCGCGACCTGGCGGTCGAGCCGGGTGTCGGTGCCGAGGTACACCGTGGCCATGCCGCCGCGCGCGATCACGCGGTCCAGCCGGTAGCGGCCGTCGAGGAGCCGTCCGACGAGCGGCGGGGCGGGCTCTTCTGCGGTCTCCATCAGGCCCCCGATCCTAGGGCGGCAGTCCGGGACCGGTTGTTCAGGCGCGCTGGCCAGGGGCTCAGCGGAAGCGCTGGCGCAGCAGCGTGACGTTGCGGACGTACTGCGTGGTCTGGGGGAGCAGGCCGATGCGGCCGACCGAGCCGAGGCCCTGGTAGTAGCCGGCGAGCGCCTTGTCGGTGCTGCCGGTCGCGCGCAGCAGGTCGGCCAGCAGCAGCACCCCCGCCTCCACGTTGTCCGAGGCGCGCAGGAGGTCGAAGGTGCGCCCGTGCAGCAGGCCGAGCGAGCGGCCGGTGCTGGGCAGCACCTGCATGGCCCCGATCGCGTCCACCGGCGAGACCACCCGCTGCTGGAAGCCGCTCTCCTGGTAGGCAAGGGCCAGAGCCAGGTCCACGGGCACGCCGTGACGCCGGGCCGCGGCACGGATCATGCCCTGCACCGCGCCCTTGCTGGGCAGGGGCCGTGCGGCCAGCAGCGCCCGGTGCGCCGCCGCCGACTGCGCCACCGAGCCGGGGACGACGACCGTGGCGCCGTCGGTGCGGGGCGCGGCGACCGGGGCGGCCACCCGGGTGGTGACCGGGACCCGCAGCCGCTCGCCGACGAGCAGCATCGTGCGGGTCAGGTGGTTGAGGGCCTGCAGCCGCTCGGGCGTGGTCCCGTACCGCCGTGCGAGCTTGATGAGCCCCTCGCCGGGCTGCACGACGTGGACGGTCAGGGTGGTGCTTGTGCGCGGCGCCGCTGGCGTGACCCCCGCCCCGCCGGCCGAGGGCACCAGCAGCGTGTCGCCGGCGTAGATCGTGGTGCTGCCGCCCATGTGGTTGAGCGCCTGCAGCACCGCGACCGTGGTGTGGTGCCGCGCCGCGATCTCGCTGAGCGTGTCACCACGGCGCAGCCGGATGGCGCTGGGTGCGCCTGCCGTGAGCACGGCGGTCAGCAGGACGAGCAGGGCCACGGTGCGCGCCGGGCGCACCAGGCGACGGGCGGCGGGGTCGTGCGACATGAGGGCGGTCCCTTGGTCGGTGGTGTCCCGGATGTCGACTTTAGGCTCGGTGGGGCTGCTGTGACAAGCGGTGACAGAGTGACAGGAATGTTCAGACGTCCGTTTTGAGGAGACACCACGGCCCGTTCTGTGCGGGCTACAGTCGAAGGGTCAGAGACCGGGGAGCCCGCGGACGCGGGCTGAGAGGCCGGCCCCGCCGCCACGCGGCACCGCCGGCGACCCGTACCACCCGATCGGGGTCATGCCCGCGTGGGGAGTCGCATGGAGCAGGACAGCACCTCCGCCCGGCTGGTCGGCACGGGCGGGGAGGTCGACGTGCAGGCCGACCTGCTGACGATCGGCGAGCGCACGTTTCGCAGCCGCCTGCTCGTCGGGACCGGCAAGTTCCGGGCTCACACGGTCATGCGGGACGCGCTTGTGGCCAGCGGTGCCGAGATCGTCACGGTGGCGCTGCGCCGGGTCGACCTCACCCGGCAGGGCGAGGGTGACGTGCTGGACTTCGTCCCTCCCGGCATGACGCTGCTTCCCAACACGAGCGGCGCGGTCGACGCCGCGGAGGCGATCCGGCTGGCCCGGCTCGGGCGCGCCGCCACGGGCACGCCGCTGGTCAAGCTCGAGGTGACTCCGGACCCCAGGACGCTCGCGCCCGACCCGGTCGAGACGTTGCGCGCCGCCGAGCAGCTCGTCGCGGAGGGCTTCGTCGTGCTGCCCTACTGCTCGGCCGACCCGGTGCTCTGCCGGCACCTGGAGGAGGCCGGCTGCGCGACCGTCATGCCGCTGGGGTCCTGGATCGGCAGCAACCGGGGACTGCGCACCCGTGACGCCATCGAGGTCATCGTCGAGCAGGCCGGCGTGCCCGTCGTCGTCGACGCCGGTCTGGGCGTCCCGAGCGACGCGGCCGAGGCGATGGAGACCGGGGCGGACGCGGTGCTGGTCAACACCGCCATCGCGGTGGCCGACGACCCCGTGACGATGGCTCGGGCCTTCGCACTGGCCACCGAGGCGGGTCGGCTCGGCTGGCGCGCCGGTCGGGGGGTCGTCCTCGAGCGTGCCGAGGCTTCCAGCCCGCTCACCGGCTTCCTGGCGTGACGGGACGACCATGAGCCAGCCACCCGGCCGCTTCGCCCGCCACCTCGCCGCGCTCCCCGCGCCGTTGGAGAGCGACGTCGCGACCGCGCTCGCGGCGCCGACCCTGGCCCATCTCCCGACGCTCCTGAGCCCTGCTGCGTCGCCGCACCTGGAGGAGATGGCGCACCGGGCGCGGGCGGTGACGCTGCAGCGCTTCGGTCGCGCGGTGCGCCTGTTCGCGCCGCTCTACGTGAGCAACGCCTGCCTGTCGACCTGCACCTACTGCGGCTTCTCGAAGGGCCTGGACGTCGTACGACGGACGCTGACCGTCGAGCAGGTCGTCGACGAGGCGAAGGCCCTGGTGGACAAGGGTTTTCGTCACCTCCTGCTCGTGTCGGGCGAGCACCGCGTCGAGGTCAGCCAGGACTACCTGATCGCGTGCGTGGAGGCGCTGCGGCCGTTCGTCCCGAGCATCAGCATCGAGACGCAGACCTGGTCCGACGACACCTACGCCCGGCTCGTCGAGGCAGGCCTCGAGGGTGTCGTGCACTACCAGGAGACCTACGACCGGCAGCGGTACGCCGAGGTCCACGTCGCCGGCTGGAAGCGCGACTTCGACCGCCGTCTGAGCAGCACGGAGCGGGCCGCCGAGGCCGGCGTGCGGCGGCTCGGGGTCGGCGCGCTGCTGGGACTCGGTACGGACTGGCGGGCGGACGTGCGCGCCGTGGCCGAGCACGCCCTGTGGCTGCAGCGCACCTACTGGCGCACCGAGGTCACCGTGGCACTGCCTCGGATCAAGCCCTCGGCGAGCGGGTTCCAGCCGCTCGTGCCGGTCAGCGACGCGGAGTACGTGCAGGCGATCGCCGCGCTTCGCCTGGTCGCGCCGGACGTCGGCATCGTGCTATCGACCCGGGAGCCGGCGCGGCTGCGCGACGGGCTCGTACGGATCGCGGTGACCACGATGAGCGCCGGCAGCTCCACCGAGCCCGGCGGCTACCTGCACCCCGGGGAGGCGCAGGAGCAGTTCGCGATCAGCGACGAGCGCTCGCCGGCCGAGGTGGCGGCGATGCTCGAGGCGGCCGGCTACGAGCCGGTCTGGAAGGACGCGTTCGCCCTCAAGGGTTGAGCCCGTGGTGCGGCTGCCCGACCCGGCGTAGCGTCCGCCGCATCGCCAGGCGAAGGGGGTTGCCGTGTACGGCACCGTGATGATCGCGAAGATGGCTCAGGGCGTGACGCTGCAGGACTTCGACGTCATGTCGAAGGAGTGGCTCGACCGCCACGTCGACGGCTTCGTCGACGAGCAGGTGATGCTCGCCGACGACGGACGCGTCGTCACGGCCGTGCGGTTCCGGGACAAGGACGCGTACCTCGCGCTGGCCGAGGCGCCGGAGCAGGACGCCTTCTACGCGACCCGGATCCAGCCGCTGCTCGAGGGCGACCCGCAGTGGATCGACGGGGAGTGGGTGGCCAGCTACACGCCCTGAGCCCGGGCGGCTCGCAGGCGTGCCGCCCAGGCAGGCGCAGCCCTGCTCTCAGGAGACGGTGATGGTCCCCTGCATGCCCTTGTCGGCGTGCCCGTCGATCGTGCACTTGTACGTGTAGGTGCCGGCCTTCTCAAACTCCACGACAGCCTCGCCGTCGTGGCCCGGCTCGACCTCGGCCACCTCGCCGATCTCCTTGCCTGACGCGTCGAAGAACGTCAGGTTGTGCTCGGCCTGGCCCTTGTTCTCGAGCTTGAACTCGATCTTCTCGCCTGCCTTGGCCGTGAACCCGCTCAGGCCCTCGAAAGCGAAGTCGGTCGCCTCGACCTCGACCTCGCGGTCGTAGGCCGCCTCGGACTCGCTCGCGGCGGCGCCGGTGACCTCGATCTCGGTGCGGATGCCGTCGCCCTTCTGGCCCGGCTTGCAGGCGACCTCGTAGTCGCCGCCCCCGACCTTCACGTCGAAGTCGCGGGACGTGCCGGGGGCGATGTTCTCCACCTCGCCGACGACCTTGTCGAAGTCGCCGCCGCTGCCCTTGCCGTAGACGTAGACCTCGGTGACGTCCTTGCCGGTGTTCTCGACCTCGAGCTCCACCTCGCCGGCCTTGAACTGCTTCTGCGAGACGTCGCAGGTGGTGTCGCCGGCCTTGACCGTCGCCTTCTGCTTGCCTGAGCCGGTCGAGGTGTCGTCCTTGCCGCAGCCGGTGAGGGCGAGGCAGAGCGCGACGACGGCGACGGCGGGCAGGACGGGAGTGCGCATGGCGGAAGGGCCCTTTCGGGGTCTGGAGGTGGGGGTGGAGGGGGTCCGGGTCAGGCCGCGACCGGCTGCTTCGGCACGGACGCGCTGGGGACAGGTGCCTTGCTGGGGCGCAGGAAGAAGAACAGGACCGGGACCAGGTAGGCGGCCCAGACGACGACCTGCAGCAACGTCGGGTTCGGCTGGAAGTTGAAGACGCCCTTGAGGAGCGTGCCGTACCACGACGACGGAGGCACGGTCTGGGAGATGTCGAAGGCGAGGTTGTTGATGCCCGGGAGGATCCCGGCCTCCTGGAGGTCGTGCACGCCGTACGCCGCGACACCTGCGGCCACGACGACGAGCGCGGCGCCGGTCCAGGTGAAGAAGGTCTTGAGGTTGAGCTCGACGGCACCGCGGTAGAAGGCCCACCCGAGGAACGCGGCCGCGATGAGCCCTGCGAAGGCACTGGTGGTGGACACCGCGGCCTGCTGCGTCGACTGGATCGCCGACCAGAGGAACAGTGCGGTCTCGAGGCCCTCGCGGCCCACGGCGATGAAACCGGTGAGCGCCAGCGCGAGCGGGCCCAGCATCAGCGCCGCGTCGAGCTTGCCGTGCAGCTCGGCTTTGAGGAAGCGCGACGTGCGGCGCATCCAGAACACCATCCAGGTGACGAACCCGACCGCCACCAGCGAGGCGAAGCCGCCGAAGGCCTCCTGCTGCTGGAACGTCATGTTCGCGCTGGTGAACTGCAGCACGGCGCCGAAGGCCATGCTCAGCAGGACCGCGAACACGACGCCCCCCCAGACCGGGGCCAACCGGTCACGACGCCCGGTCTTGACGAGGTAGGCGACCAGGATGCCGACGACGAGGGAGGCCTCGAGCCCCTCGCGCAGGCCGATCAGGAACGTGGGGAGCGAGAACACCAGAGGCCTTCCGTCGGGGCTGCTAAGGGAAACCTTACCTAGGTCTGCGGAACCGGCACAAGGAGGGTGACGGAGGTCACTCCTTGACGAGAACCACGTGCCCCGCCCGCTGCCCGTGAACCCTGAAGCCGTGCCGCCGTAGCAGCCGCAGGGACGGCTCGTTGCCCGGCAGCACCTCGGCCCGCACGGTCGTGGCGCCGCGGGCCCCGACCCAGTCGAGCAGCAGCCCCAGCGCCTCCGTGCCGGCGCCCTGCCGGCGCGCCGAGGGCGCCAGCCCGTAGCTGATCTCCACCTCGCCCGAGGCGTCGGGCGGCCCGAACCAGCCGCACTCACCTACCACCACGCCGTCCCGCAGGACCAGGAACGTGCCCTCAGTCGTCACGTCCGGGTGCTCCGCGAGCGCCCGCAAGGCGTCCGCGGTGTCGGCGTGCGGCCAGTCGCCCACGTGCGCGACCCCGTCCAGCCGCCCGGCGATCGTGGCGCGGGCGACGTCCGCCGTGGCCGGCGCGAGCGTGATCACCCGACGGGCTCTTCCAAGGCCCCGGCCAGCGCGTCGGCCGTGAGGATCACCTGCCACGGCCGCGCCCCCGACCGGCTCAGCGCCTCCGCGACGCCGGCCCCGTCGGCGGGCGGCGTCCAGGCGACCCGCCGTACCGCCTCGGGCGGCACGAGGTTCTCCGTCGGGATGCGGTGCCGCTCCGACAGCTCCGTCAGCGCGGCGCGCGCCCGCGCGAGCCGGCGCGCGGCCACCGGATCGCGCTCGGCCCAGCGGCTGGCCGCGGG
>JBKOVB010000104.1:0-4174 GCA_046723735.1 Actinomycetota bacterium
CCGGTACGACGACCGAGCCCCGCCTCGAAGAGGTGCTCCACACAGCGTTCGTACGACGGACGGCGGCCGCCCTTGGGCTCGTGGACCAGGCGGGGGCGGTGGCCGAGGCGTGCGAGGCGATGGCCGACCGCTTCCTGCGCGGCGGCACGCTGCTGGTGCTCGGGTGCGGCACGGGCGCCGCCGACGCGGCGCACGTCGCCGTGGAGTTCGTCCACCCCGTGATCGTCGGCAAGCGCGCGCTCCCAGCCGTCGCCCTCACTGGTGACGTGGCGACGCTCTCGGGGCTGGTCATGAGGGACGTCGACGACGCGCTCGCCGCGCGGGTGCGGCTGCTCGGACGGGAGCAGGACGTCCTGCTGGCCCTCAGCGGGAACGGCCGGGAGCCCACGGTGCGCAAGGCGCTGCAGGAGGGCCGGGCGAGGGGCATGCTCACCGTGGCGCTGGCCGGCGCCGACGGGGGCGCGCTTGCCGAGGACGGCGCCGTGGACCACCTCCTGACGGTCCCCTCCGAGGACCCGCAGGTGGTCAAGGAGGTGCAGGTCACGGCGTACCACGTGCTGTGGGAGCTGGTGCACGTGTTCCTGGAGAACGCGGGGAGCGAGGTGAGGCCATGACAGGGCCGCACGACTGCGCGGACGGGGTGTGCCTGACCTGCGGCGACGTGGCCGTGACCGCCACCGTGACGGCGGTGCTGCCGCGCGGGCTGGCCCGGGTGGACGCCGGCGCGGGCGACGAGGAGGTGAGCATCGCGCTGGTGGAGGCCGACGTCGGCGACGTCGTGCTCGTGCACGCGAAGGAGGCCATCGCGGTGCTCGGGACCGAGGAGACCTGATGGCCGGCGACGTCGAGTCGCTCTACCCGTACCTGTTCGACGCGCCTGTCGGGCGGGACGAGCTGCGCGAGCAGGTGCGCCGTTCCACGGCGGAGAAGGCCGACCAGGTCGTGGCGCTGCGGTCCGAGGTGGAGGACCTGCACGGCGTACGGCTGGTGGCCTGCGCCCGGGCGATGGCCGAGCGCTTCGGCCGCGGGGGACGGCTGTTCGCGTTCGGCAACGGCGGCAGCAGCTGCGACGCCCAGGCGGTCGCGCAGCTGTTCTGCGACCCGCCGCACGGATCGCCGCTGCCCGCCGTCGCCCTCACCAACGACGTCGCGACCGTCACCGCGCTCGCCAACGACGTCGGCTTCGAGGTCGTCTTCTCGCGGCAGCTCGCCACCTTCGCGCGCCCCGACGACATCGCGGTCGGGCTCTCCACGAGCGGCGGGTCGGCCAACGTGCTGCGCGGCTTCGCCGAGGCGCGCCAGCGCGGGCTGCTGACGATCGGGCTGGCCGGGTACGACGGGGGCCGCATGGCGGAGGCCGACACCATCGACCACCTCTTCGTCGTGCCGTCCTCCTCGGTGCACCGCATCCAGGAGGCGCAGACCACCGTCTACGACGTGCTCTGGGAGCTCACGCAGCGAGCCGTGGCGTGACCGCTGCGACGGCACGCTGGCTGGTGCGGGTCGAGGGCATCGTGCAGGGGGTCGGCTTCCGGCCCTTCGTGCATCGGCTCGCCACCGAGCAGGGCCTGTCGGGGCACGTCGGCAACGACGCGCAGGGCGTCGTCATCGAGGTGCAGGGCGACCCGGCGCGCCTCGAGGACTTCGTGCGGGCGGTGCGCGAGCACCCGCCCCCGCTGGCGCTGATCGAAGGGCTCACCGCGACGCCGGTCCCGACACGCGACACGACCGGCTTCCGCATCACCGGCTCGGACAGCTCGGGGGCGGCAACGACTCTTGTGTCCCCCGACATGGCGACCTGCGACGACTGCCTGCGCGAGCTCTTCGACCCGGCCGACCGGCGCTACCGATACCCCTTCCTCAACTGCACGAGCTGCGGGCCGCGCTTCACGATCGTCACCGGCGTGCCGTACGACCGGGCACGGACAACGATGGCGTCCTTCGCGATGTGCACCGCCTGCCGCCGCGAGTACGAGGACCCTGCGGACAGGCGCTTCCACGCCCAGCCCACCTGCTGCCCGCAGTGCGGACCGCAGCTGGCGCTCGTGGACGCCTCCGGCGCGCCGGTGCCGCAAGACCCGCTGGAGGCCGCCGTCCAGCTGCTGCGTGACGGCGCCGTGCTGGCCGTGAAGGGGCTGGGCGGCTACCACCTCGCCACGATCGCCGACGACGAGGCCGCGGTCGCGGCGCTGCGGGCGCGCAAGCACCGTGAGGACAAGCCGTTCGCCCTGCTGTGCGCCGACCTGCCCGCCGCCGAGACGCTGGTGACGGTCGCCCCGGCCGCGGCCGCGCTGCTCACCGGCCCGCCGCGGCCGATCGTGCTGCTCCCGCGCCGACCGGGTGCCGAGGTCGCAGCGGCCGTCGCGCCGGGCAGCCGCAACCTCGGTGTGATGCTGCCCTACACGCCGCTGCACCACCTGCTCGTGCGGGCCGTCGCATGTCCGCTGGTCCTGACGAGCGGCAACGTGTCCGACGAGCCGATCGCGTACGACGACGCCGACGCCCGCCACCGGCTGGCCGCCGTCGCGGACGCCTTCCTGGTCCACGACCGGCCGATCCGCACGCGCACCGACGACTCGGTGCTGCGCCTGGTCCGCGGCGGCCCGCAGCCGGTCCGGCGCTCACGCGGGTTCGCGCCCGCTCCCGTGACGCTGCCGCTCGCCGTACGACGTCCAGTGCTGGGCTGCGGCGGCGAGCTCAAGAACACGTTCGCCCTCGCCCGGGGGCGGCACGCCTTCGTCTCGCACCACGTCGGCGACCTGGAGAACGCGGAGACGCTGCGTGCCTTCGTCGACGGCGTGGCGCACCTGCGGACCCTGTTCGCGATCGACCCGGAGGTCGTCGCGCACGACCTGCACCCCGAGTACCTGTCCACGAAGTGGGCGCTCGCCCAGGACGACGTCGAGCTGGTGGCGGTGCAGCACCACCACGCGCACGTCGTGTCGTGCCTCGTGGACAACGGCGTCACGGAGCCGGTGATCGGGGTGGCGTACGACGGACTGGGCTACGGCGCCGACGGCACGCTGTGGGGTGGCGAGGTCCTCGTCGCGGACCTTGCGGGCTTCACGCGCGCGGCACACCTCGAGCCGGTCCCGATGCCGGGTGGGGCCCGGGCGGTCCGCGAGCCGTGGCGCATGGCGGTGGCCTGGCTGCACACGGCGTACGGCGACTCCCTCCCCGACCCGCCGGCGGTGCGGGACCGGCACGGCTCGCGGTGGGACGAGGTGGCTGCTCTCGCGCGCAGCGTGCTGTCGCCCATGACCTCGAGCGCGGGCCGCCTGTTCGACGCCGTCGCCGCGCTCTGCGGCGTGCGCGACGCGGTGACCTACGAGGGCCAGGCCGCGGTCGAGCTCGAGCAGGCCGCGGACCCCGACGAACGAGGGACCTACGCGATGACGGTCGCCGAGGGGCTGCTGCGGGGCAGCGACCTGGTGCGGGGTGTGGTCGACGACCTGCGCGCCGGCACGCCCGTGCCGGTCGTCGCCACCCGCTTCCACCGCGGTCTGGTGGCCGGCACGGCACGGGCCTGCGGCCAGGTGCGGTCAGGCACCGGGCTGAGCACGGTTGCCCTGTCCGGCGGCGTCTTCCAGAACGAGCTGCTGACCCGGTGGATCGTGGAGCGCCTGGAGCACGACGGCTTCCGGGTGCTCACGCACTGCCGGGTGCCGCCGAACGACGGCGGCATCAGCGTCGGGCAGGTGGCCGTAGCGGCCGCCCGCACGAGCTCACATGGACCGGATGTTGAGGTACCGCTTGACGTCCGGCAGCGACTTCACGCCGACGACCGCGACACCGGCGAGCACCGCCAGCCCGGTCACGGTGGCGAACCAACCCACAACGCGCACGACGCGCTCCTCTCCCTCCGTCGCGACAGCAGCCGCTAGCAGATCCGCGGCAGCGGGTCGCCCACGAGCATGTCCACGATCCGGGCGCCACCGAAAGCGGTCTTCAGCAGCACCAGGCCTTCCGGGTCGGCGGCGACGTGCCCGACGACTGCGGCCTCGGCGCCGAGCGGCTGCGCCCGCAGCGCTGCCAGTGCAGCGTCCGCCTGCTCCCCCGGCACGACCGCGACCATCCGCCCCTCGCACGCGACGTAGAGCGGGTCGATCCCGAGCAGCTCGCACGCACCGGACACCGCCGGGCGCACCGGCACGGCGCTCTCGTCCACGACGAC
>JBKOVB010000071.1:0-2525 GCA_046723735.1 Actinomycetota bacterium
CGACGGGGCGGTGCACCGGGCGGCGGGGCCCTCGTTGCTGGCGGCCTGCCGGCCGTTGGCCCCGTGCCCGCCCGGGTCTGCGGTGGTGACGCCGGCGTTCGAGCTGGCGCCCGTGCGGTGGGTGATCCACGCGGTCGGGCCGGTCTACGAGGGGCCGGCGGACGCGCCGGTGCTGGCGTCGGCGTACACGTCCTCGCTGGCGCGGGCGGACGAGGTGGGGGCGCGCTCGGTGGCGTTCCCCGCGATCTCCACCGGGGTCTACGGCTACCCGCGCGACGAGGCGGCGCAGGTGTCGGTGGCGGCGCTGCGAGCGGCCGACACGCGCGTGGAGCGGGTGCTGCTGGTCGCGTACGACGAGGCCACCGCCCTCGCGTGGGAGCGCGCCCTGGCGGCGTGAACGGATACGCGCCGCGCGGGGCGGGACTGTCGGACCTGGGTGGCACGGTCGTGGTGTGAGGACGCATCCCGCCGCCCAAAACGGGTATGTCGGTCAGGTGGCCGGCGGTGACCTGGGGGTCCTGCCGCGCGTCCCGGTTGGGGCGTTCGACGAGGTGGGGGCACCGCCGGTCACCACCTCGCGTCCCGGTCACGCTCCGCGACACGCCGAGCGACGACTTCCAGGCTCAGACCCCTTGCTCCGAGCCCTCGGTGCCCCTAGGTTCTCCGGCACAACATCTCGTACTTACACCGATGTAGTTCTCCACATCTTGTGGAACACCGCATCCACACCCTGGGGGGAAGTCGTGCGCTGTCCGTACTGCCGCCACGCGGACACCCGGGTCGTGGACAGCCGGGCCGCCGAGGACGGCGACGCCATCCGGAGGCGCCGCGCCTGCCCCGACTGCGGCAAGCGGTTCACCACCGTGGAGGAGACCCACCTGTCCGTCGTCAAGCGCAGCGGCGTCACCGAGCCCTTCAGCAGGGCGAAGGTGATCAGCGGCGTCCGGAAGGCCTGCCAGGGCCGGCCGGTGGACGAGAGCGCGCTGCAGGTGCTGGCCCAGGTGGTGGAGGAGACGATCCGCGAGGGCGGCGCCGCCGAGGTGCCGGCCCACGAGGTCGGGCTCGCCATCCTCGGGCCGCTCAAGGCGCTCGACGAGGTGGCGTACCTGCGCTTCGCGAGCGTCTACAAGGCCTTCGAGGACCTCACCGACTTCGAGGCGGAGATCGCCTCGCTGCGCGCCAGTCGCGCGCCCCAGCTGACGTAAGACCTGAAACACCCCGCCGTACGCGCTTGTTGGATCTACAGAAGAGGACGAAGGAATGACGGAGACCGTGTCGACCCCTGCTGCGAACGGCAAGACGACGAAGAAGGCCAAGCTGCGGGTCGAGCGCGTCTACACCACGGCCGGGCAGCACCCCTACGACGGGGTGACCTGGGAGCGCCGCGACGTCGTCATGACCAACTGGCGCGACGGCTCGGTCAACTTCGAGCAGCGCGGCGTGGAGTTCCCCGACTTCTGGTCGGTGAACGCGGCCAACATCGTGACCACCAAGTACTTCCGCGGCGCGGTCGGGCACGACAACCGCGAGTGGTCGCTCAAGCAGCTGATCAACCGCGTCGTCGGCACGTACGTCGCGGCGGGCAAGGAGCACGGCTACTTCGCCTCCGACGAGGACGCCGAGGTGTTCGAGCACGAGCTGACCTACATGCTTCTGCACCAGATCTTCAGCTTCAACAGCCCCGTCTGGTTCAACGTCGGCACCGCCGCGCCGCAGCAGGTCTCGGCGTGCTTCATCCTCGCCGTCGACGACTCGATGGACTCGATCCTCAACTGGTACAAGGAGGAGGGGAAGATCTTCCAGGGCGGCTCCGGCGCCGGCCTGAACCTCTCCCGGATCCGGTCGTCCAAGGAGCTGCTGAGCAGCGGCGGTACGGCGAGCGGCCCGGTGTCCTTCATGCGTGGCGCGGACGCCTCCGCCGGCACCATCAAGAGCGGCGGCGCCACCCGGCGCGCGGCGAAGATGGTCGTGCTCGACGTCGACCACCCCGACATCGAGGAGTTCATCGACACCAAGGCGCGCGAGGAGGACAAGATCCGCGCGCTGCGGGACGCCGGGTTCGACATGGACCTGGGCGGCAAGGACATCGTCAGCGTGCAGTACCAGAACGCCAACAACTCGGTGCGGGTGAGCGACGAGTTCATGCGCGCGGTCGAGGCGGGCACCGAGTTCGGGCTGCGGGCCCGGCTCACCGGCGAGGTCATCGAGACCGTCGAGGCGCGCCGGCTGTGGAAGAAGATCGCGCAGGCGGCGTGGGAGTGCGCCGACCCCGGCATCCAGTACGACGACACCATCAACGACTGGCACACCAACCCCGAGTCGGGGCGGATCACCGCGTCCAACCCGTGCTCGGAGTACATGAGCCTCGACAACTCCAGCTGCAACCTGGCGTCGCTGAACCTCCTGACGTTCCTGCGCGAGGACGGCACCTTCGACGCGAAGCTGTTCGCGAAGTCGGTGGAGCTCATCATCACCGCGATGGACATCTCCATCTGCTTCGCGGACTTCCCGACCGAGCCGATCGG
>JBKOVB010000095.1:0-11185 GCA_046723735.1 Actinomycetota bacterium
AGCGACTGGTCGTGAGGGACGTGAGCGGTCGCCCCGTGCGCGTGGTGGAGCAGGTCGCCTACGGCAGCTTCCAGGACGCCAGTCCGGCCCTGTCGCCGGACGGCACGGTGCTCGTGTGGTCGCAGTACGACGTGACCCACCACACCTACTCGATCAAGCGCGCCGTGGTCGGCGCCGGGAGCGCGAGCGTGATCGCCTCCGGCTACGACAACCCGGCGTTCCTCGACGGCAGCACCCTGCTCGTGGAGAGCCACACCAACGGGACGTGGTCCACGATCCCCGCCGTCGGTGGTACGCCTCATGCCGCGAGCGGCATCCCGGTCGACGCCTGGGAGGTCGCTGTGTCGGCCGACGGGACGAAGGTTGCCTGGTCGCTCGACACGGGCGGGAACGCGCCCGCGTCGGACATCCAGGTCGGCACCCTGCAGCTGACGAGCGGTGCCGCGAGCGTCACGGGCGTGACGACGCTGGCCACTGGTCAGGTCAACGAGGAACCGGCGTTCTCGCGCGACGGCTCCACGGTGTCGTTCGTGAAGCTCGACCTCAACGCGTTCACGGTGCGGCTCTACACGGTGCCCACAGCCGGCGGGGCGCAGGTCGCCGACGGCACACTGGGCGGCAACGTGTGGGACGCGGCCTACGGAGCCACCGATGACAGCGTCGCGCCGGGCGCGGCGACCGCGGGCCTCGCGACGCTGAACGGAACGGCGGCCACTGTTCGCTGGGGGCTGCCCAGCGACACGGACCTGTCCGGCGTGATCGTGACCCGCTCGCTCGGTAGCACGGTGCAGAAGACCGTCTACGTGCCGGCGCCGACGAGTGGGTACGCCGACAGCGGCCTGGTGCTCGGCAAGACCTACACCTACACCTACCGATCCGTGGACCGGTCCGGGAACCTGGGCGCGACCACGACCAGCCACCTCGTCGCTCTGCAGGCAGGCGCTGTCTTCAGCACCCCGACCTCGACCAAGACGACGCGGGCGCCCTTCCCGGTCACCTTCGCGACCGGCGCGACCAGCGGCACGACGTTTGTCGTCGACTACCGCGCCAACAGCGGTTCGACCTGGGCGCACTGGGTGAAGGGAGCCGCGGGCGTGTCCCGCACCTTCGGCAGCGGAGCCACGACCAACGTGCTCGCCACGAAGGTCACCCCTGGCAACAGCTACCAGTTCAAGGTCGTCGCGAAGGACCCCTACGGCAACAGCACACCGGTCAGGACGAGCGGCACGGCCGTCGTGCCCTACGACCAGACCAAGGCCAGCTTCTCCGGCGGTACGACGGTGAGCACCTCCGCCGCCTGGTTGGGCAGCTACCGCACCATCAAGACGACGAGCAGCTACGCCAAGGTCTCCCTGGTCGGAAACCAGCTGCAGGTCATCGGCTGGCGGTGCAAGACCTGCGGCAAGGTCGCTGTCTACGACAACAACGTGAAGGTCGCGACCATCGACACCTACGCCGCGTCCAGCCAGGCCCGCGTGGTTCTCTACACGCGCACCTACAGCCGCAGCGGGACGCACACCTTCGTGCTCCGTCCGCTCGGCACGGCGGGTCGTCCCAACGTGATCCTCGACGGGTTCGCGATGCGGCGCTGAGCACGCGCGGCAACGCAGCCGGGGCAGGTGCAGCGGAAGGCCGACCGCAGCCGCGGAACACCTGCGGGGGCGCCGATCAGGGCGTCGGGTCCTCCGGCCGGACGTCGGGTGCGCACGCGCCGCCGTCGGGCGTGGGCGCCGCCCCAGCGGCTGGCTGTCGGTGCTCAGGACCTGCCCGTCGCGGCGCCGGACGAAGCTACTTCAGCTGGCCCCTGATCGCGCCGGCGGGAAACGCGGCGTTGTGGACGTTGACGTAGTAGGCCTTGGGGTTCGCGGCGAGGTCGGCCGCAAGAGACGCGGCGATCGTGGTGCAGCCCGAGACGAGAGCGCCCGAACCGTCGCCGACGCTGAGCGGGATCACGATCGGGCCGGCCACCTGGCGTGGCGCGAGGTGGACGTGCGCCGCGGTCGCGGTGTCGATGTCCTGCCAGGACAAGGTCCAGCAGAAGGTCGTGCCGTTCAGGTCGTAGGTGAAGAACCCGTGTCCGTCCGGGTCGGCGGCGGCCGCCTCCTGGCCGCCGTTGAGCGGGATCGCGGGCGCGGCCGAGGCCGGCGTCGCGCCGAGGAGGGTGAGGACGAGTGCTGCCGCGCCGAGTGTGGCTGAGGAAGTACGCATGACGCCTCCGCGGGAGAGAGCCTCCGAGGGTCCAGCGGTGCCCTGATCGTCCCACGCGACTCCGCCACGCGTCACCACCGCCTCGTCGGGCGCCGTCGCCTCAGAGCCCTAGCACCCGGCTGGGGCCCGACAGTTGTGCGGGCCATCCGGGATGACGCACGCTTGGAGCGGCCGACCGACGGATCGGGGGCCGCATGACCGTGCTCCCGGAGCAGCTCGACCGCCGCTACGAGGCCGTCGTGCTCGTTGGCGATGCGCCCCACCCTGCGGGCGTCGAGGCAGCCGTCGCCGCCGCCCGGGCCGGGGGCCTGAGGGTTGCGCACGCGGCTCCCGACGCTGTGACGGCCGTCCTGGACGACCTGTGGCGGCAAGGGATCGGGCCGAGCGGTGTGCTCGTGGTGGGCGGGCCGGAGAGCGACCCCGCGCCAGCGGGAGACCCGCACAGCGACACCGTCCAGGCCCTGCTCGAGGACCAGCTGCGCCGACGGCGGTCCGGAGAGCTGCCTCACGTCGCGCCCGAGCCGGGCTGGGGCTACGCGGTCGACACCTTCGACGCCGAGACGGAGCGTGTCTCCGAGGCACTGCTGGCTTCGGGTGACGGCCGTGTGGGCGCCACGGGTGCACCGCTGGCCGAGCACCCCAGCACCCGCCCGACGATGCTCGTCTCTGGCGTGTACGACGGCGACGGACCAGACAGCCGGTTGCTGTCGGCCCCCCTCGCCTTCCGCCTGCCCTACGCGCTCCCCGCCGACCCGCTCGTACGACGGCAGCTGGACCTGCGGACCGGCCTGCTCCGCGAGGACGAGCTCACGACCCGCGGTCCGCTCTCGGCGGTCCGGTTCACAGCACTGGCCCGTCCAGGAACCACTGTGCTCCGGGCCCGGTGCCCGGAGGGCGACGCGGAGCACGTGCTGCTACCGCCGATGGAGGGTCGCACCCACGACGAAGGGACCGCCGACGGCTGCCGCTGGATGCGCGTCGCGGCCCCGTCAGGCGGCATCGCCGCGGCAGCAGCGACCGCCACGGTCGGCATCGCTACCGAGGACCGGGTCCTGGACGTGATCACCTCGTACGTCGGGGATGCGTACCGGCTGCCCGAAGCCGCTGCAGCCGTCGACGCCGCGCAGGAGGCCTCCCGCCTCGGTTTCGAGCAGCTGCTCGACGAGCAGCGCAGCCGCTGGGCCGCGCGATGGCAGGACGCCGACGTCTCTGTGGAGGGCGACTCCGACCTGCAGCTGGCAACGCGCCTGGCGCTGTTCCACCTCATGGGTTCGGTCGGGGACGAGGGCGAGGCAGCCGTCGGGGCACGCGGCCTGACAGGACAGGGCTACGGCGGTCACGTGTTCTGGGACGCCGACACGTTCGTGCTGCCGTTCTTCGCCGCGACGCACCCGCCATCGGCGCGGGCGATGCTCGAGTACCGCCTGCAGCGGTTGTCCGCAGCCCTGGTCACGGCCCGCGCCGAGGGGCGAGAGGGGGCCCGGTTCCCCTGGGAGTCGGCCCGGACCGGGTACGACGTCACGCCGCCGACCGCCTACGACCGCGCGGGCCAGCTGCTCCACATCCGCACCGGCGCGCAGGAGGTGCACATCGTCGCGCAGGTCGCCTGGGCCGCCTGCCACTACCTCGACTGGACGGGCGACCAGGAGTTCGCCAGAGGCGGCGGGCTGACGCTGCTCGTCGAGACCGCCCGCTACTGGGCCTCGCGGGTCGAGCTCGACGGGGACGGCAGCGCCCATCTGCGCGGGGTCATCGGCCCGGACGAGTACCACGAGGACGTCGACGACGACGCCTTCACCAACGTCATGGCTCGCTGGAACCTGCGCCGGGCCGCCGACGCCGTCGACGCGGCGGAGGGAGCAGGACCAGACCATGCCGAGGTGCGCCGCTGGCGCGACCTCGCCGCCGCACTGGTGGACGGCTTCGACCCCGAGACCGGGCGCCACGAGCAGTTCCGCGGATTCTGGGACCTGGAGCCGCTCGTGATCGCGGAGGTCGCCCCGCGGCGACCGATCGCAGCGGACGTGCTCATGGGCCGGGAGCGCGTCCAAGGCTCGCAGGTGGTCAAGCAGCCGGCGGTGCTCATGCTCCACCACCTGCTCCCGGAGGAGCTGCCGCCCGGCAGCTTGCGAGCTGACCTGGCCTACTACGAGCCGCGCACCGCGCATGGCAGCTCGTTGTCCCCCGGGGTGCACGCGGCGCTGCTGGCCCGGGTCGGCAAGCTGCAGCAGGCCCTGCGGGCGCTCGAGATCACCGCGAACATCGATCTGCACGACCTGACCGGCTCGACGGCGAGCGGTTTCCACCTGGCCACGGCGGGCGGCCTATGGCAGGCGCTGGTCCTCGGGTTCGCCGGCGTCCGGCCCTCGCGGAACCGCCTGCTCGTCGACCCCCACGTGCCACCTGCCTGGGGGGAGCTCGGCGTGCGGCTGCGCTTCCGCGGGAGCGCCATCGAGCTCAGGTGCACGTCGGACCGGTCCGTGCTCGTAGCCGACCCACCGGTCCCGGTCACGATCAGCGGTGAGCCGGTCACCGCAGGACCGGCGGGCCTGCGGCTGGCACGCAACGGGGACGCATGGGAGATGGCATGAGCACGGTCGTGGCTGCCCTCGAGGACTCGTTCACGGCCGCGCCCGTCATCGCCGCAGCGTCGGCCCTCGCCCCGCTGCTGGGAAGCACCGTCGAGGCGGTGCACGTCGGCGGCATCGAGGGCAGCACGGCGCGCGCCAGCGCGGTGCAGGCCGGCGTACCGTTCCGCACGATCCCGGGGGAGCCGATCCCCCAGCTGCTCGCGCTCGCGCAGCAGGATGTGACGGCCGTGGTGTGCGGTAGCCGGGACCGGTTGACGGGCGAGGCTCCCCTCGGGCACGTGGTCCTGGCCCTTGCCGACCTGCTCCCCCGCCCCCTGCTGGTTGTCCCGCCCGACGTCGTCCCCGGAGGGCGCGTCGAGCGCGTGCTCGTCGCGCTGAAGGGCACGCCGGGGCGGGTCAAGGAGCTCCGCTACGCGCTGCAGGTCGTCTCGGGCGCCGACGTCGAGCTGACGGTCATCCACGTCGAGAGCGTGGACGCCATACCCCGCTTCACCGACTCCGAGGCGCACGAGACCGAGGAGTTCGCGCGAGAGTTCCTGCGCCGATACTGGCCCGCCGTGCCTCCGGCCAGGCTCGTGCTTCCCTTCGGCGGCCCGGCCGAGGAGGTTCTCACGCTGGCGGAAGACGTGCGTCCCGACGTGCTCGTGGCCGGATGGCCGCAGCCCAGCCAGGGGCACGGGCATGTGGTCCGCGAGGTCCTGCGGCGCAGCCGCTTCCCGGTGCTGCTCGTCCCCCTGCTGCCGCCCACGACGACGTGACGCGAACGCCGATCCTCGTTCGGGCGACTAGGCCCCCGGTCGACGGGTAGGGAGCAACTCAGGGCGGAACGATCGGAGGCACCAATGAGCATGACCACCGAGACCGGCCAGGTCACGGGCACGAAGAACCTGGACTACGACCTGATCTGGTACACCCAGGCGTGTCTGAAGAACGCGTTGCGGCTGGAGAACTTCATCGCAGACGCGGAGCGGGAGGGCGACAAGCAGCTCGCCGACTTCTTCCGCAAGGCGCAGATGGACAGCCGCAAGGGTGCGGAGATGGGCAAGAACATGCTGAAGCCGCGGCTCAGCGCTGAGTGACCGCGGGAGGCCGGCGGCTCGTGGAGCCGCCGGCTTTCTGCTGCCCTCAGCGGGTGAGACCGGCGATGGCGTTGATGGTCAGGGCGATGATGACGGCACCGAACAGGTACGACAGCAGCATGTGGCTCAGCGCCAGCCGCCGCACGCGCGCCGACGACAAGTCGGTGTCCGCGATCTGGAACGTCATGCCCACGGTGAACGAGACGTAGGCGAAGTCGCTCCACACCGGCGGGTCGTCGTCGTGGAAGTCGATGCCGTGGTCGTCCGCGTCGACGTAGTACGTGCGGGCGTAGCGCGCCGTGAACAGGGTGTGCACGAGGAACCAGGAGAGGACCACGGTCAGCAGGCCCAGCGCGATCCGGCTGCCCTTGGCAGCCCCGTGCTGGTTCGCGGCGTCCACCACGACCAGGATCACAGCGGCGAGGCTCGCCACCGCGGCGACGAGCAGGATCGCGTCGGTGACCGGGCGGGTGGGGTCCTCGGCCATCGCGGCAGCCTGGGTCTGCTTGCTGTCCAGGTGCCAGTACCCGGTCCAGACCTGGACGAGGTGGACCAGCGCCGCGGCCGCCCAGGCCGTGAGCACGCCGTACCACGCGGGCAGGGGCGTCGAGGCAACCAGGACCCCCGCCGCGGCACCGATCGCTGCGGCACCACCCAGTCGGGCCAGGGCGCGCCGGGGCGGGCGCTCGGCCTGCTGGTTGCGCGGCGCAGGAGCGGTCGACACCGACACCGTGTGCTCCTTCCGACCGGTTCCGTCGCCCAGGAGCGTGCCCACGAGCGGAGCTGCGCACGCGTCAGCAGGCGCACCTGCCGTCAGCGCGACTTTCCTATCCGCCGCCCGACGAGGCACGGTGAGAGAGTGCTGGACCTCGAGGACCTGAGCCTGCTCCCCCGAGAGGTGCTCAGGGAGCGCGCCGCGGAGCTGGTCGCCCAGACGTGCGCCTGGAGCGTCGGGCTGTCCGACCTGCCGCACTACGTTCACCGCGACGGCAGGCTGGTGCCGAGCGGCTCGACGATCGGGGACCGCGCCCTCACGGGTCAGCAGCTCGGCACGGAGGACTCCGAGCGGCTCGAGCTCGAGGAGGCCGCACCGGGCACGTTTCAGGATGCGCTCAACGCCCTTACCGCGGATGGCGGCCTGCAGGCCGACCGCTTCGAGGAGCAGGTCCTGCTGCCCTTCGTCGAGGACACGGGGGTGCGCGCCGCCGAGCGGCTGCGCGACACCGCACCGGAAGACTGGGACGAGCTGCTCGACGAGCTCGGCGAGGACGGCACCGACCTCCCGGCCGTCGTGCGGGCACTCGAGTGGGACGCTCCGCTGCGCACGGATGCCGAGGAGCTCGTGCTCGCCGCGCTCGGCGGCGTGCCGCTCGTGGAGGTCGAGCGGGAAGGCGTGCCACTGGCCGTCGTGCGTGCGGCCGAAAGCCTCACGCGTGATGCGGTCCACCCCGAGCCGGACGCCCCCGCCGAGCCGGACGAGGCGGTGATGTACCTGGCCGAGGGAGCGATCGGCCGTGCCGGGCTGCCGCGCCCCGTCGCCCCGCAGCACGCCGGCCGTCTGCTGACAGCCCTGCGATCGGAGGGCCTGGACCCGGTCGAGATCCGTCAGGCGCTCCCCCACCTGCCCGTGCTGGCCGACACCGCCGCGCGGGTCGAGGACCTGCTGGGCGAGGAGGAGCCTTAGAGCGACGGCAGTTGCTGCTGCAGCCCGATGAGGGGCCGCAACGGGTCACCCTGCTCGGCGAGCCGGTCGAAGACGGTGCGGACGGTCCAGCGGTCCGGCCGCAGCGCCTCGTCGTCGAGCTCCTCCCACGCGATCGGCACGGACACCGGTGCGCCGGGTGCGGGCCGCGACGAGAAGGGTGCGACGAGCGTCTTGTTGATCGCGTTCTGGGTGTAGTCGAGGCGCGCCAGCCCGCGACGCTCGGTCTTGACCCACTCCCACGAGACGAGCTCCGGCACGGTGGCTCCGACCGCCCGCGAGACCTGCTCCACCCACTCCCGCGTGTCGTCGAAGCTGTAGCCCCGCGCGACCGGCACCCACACCTGGATACCGCGCTTTCCCGTCACCTTCGGCTGTGCGGTGACACCGAGGTGCGATAGCGCGGTCCGGAACAGCCGAGCGAGCACGAGCAGCTCGTCCCACGTCGTACGGGATCCGGGGTCGATGTCGATGAGCGCCCAGGTCGGCTCGTGCGGGTCGTGCCGCGTAGACGTCCACGGGTTGAGCTCGACAGCGCCGTAGTTGGCGAGCCAGGCCAGGGCCGGGACGCTGTCGGCCACGACGTACCACTCGGTCTCCCCCGGGTCCGCCTCCTCGTTACGCCACCGGGCCAGCCACGCGGGTGCGTGCGACGGCACCTCCTTGTGCCAGAACCCCGGCTTGTCGACACCGTTCGGGTAGCGGTGCAGGTTGACCGGCCGGTCCCACAGGTACGGCAGCAGCCACGGACCGATCCTCGCGGCGTAGGAGATGAGCTCCCGCTTGGTCACCGGCGGCTCGGCGGGAAAGAGGACCTTGTCGAGGTTCGTGAGCTTGAGCGCTTGGCCCTGCAGCTCCCAGACCCCCTGTGCGCCAAGGGAATCCAGCGCGTCGAGCTCGCGCTCCGTGGCGGGCTCCCACTCCGGTAGGACGGGCTGCAGCCGCTCCTCGGCCTCCGCCGCCGGCTTGTCGGAGCGCCACAGGGCCTCCGGGGCCTGGGCGACCTCGTCGTTGGTGCGCCCGGTCTTGACCGAGGTGGGAAGGGCCTCGGGGTCCCAGCCCTTCACGGCGAAGTCGTCGCGCTTGTGCAGGAGCAGCCACTGCTCCTTGCCGCCCGCCTCCCCGGTCCGCACCAGCACGAACCGGCCGCGCAGCCGCTCTCCCTCGAGGTCGAAGTGCAGCTCGCCGTCGGCGATGGCTTTCGCCGGGTCGACCCCGTCGGCCGGGGCCCAGGTGCCCCAGTCCCAGACGATGACGTCGCCGCCGCCGTACTCGCCCTTGGGGATGACGCCCTCGAAGTGGAAGTACTCGATCGGGTGGTCCTCGACGTGGATGGCCTGTCGGCGGGCGGCCGGGTCGAGCGTCGGGCCCTTCGGGACCGCCCAGCTCGCGAGCACGCCGCCGACCTCGAGCCGGAAGTCGTAGTGCAGCCTGCGGGCTCGGTGCCGCTGCACGACGTACCGGCCGCCCGGGCCAGGACCGGGCTGCGGCGGCGCGCCGGCCGGCTCGGGCGTGGCCGTGAAGTGCCGCTTCTCGCGGTAGGTGGTCAAGCGGTCCACGTCGACCTCCTTCCCGGCTCAGCGCGAAAGGCGCGCCCTCGTCAGTCGATCTGACGCCTCCTGCAGCACGGCGTCCTGCTTGCAGAAGGCGAAGCGCACGAGCGTCTTCCCGGCATCGGTGTCGCAGAAGACCTCGGTCGGGATGCAGACGACGCCGGCCCGCTCGGGCAGCGCGCGGGCGAAGTCCGACCCGGAGGCCCAGCCGAGCGTGGCCACGTCGGCCTGCACGAAGTAGGTGCCCTGCGAGCGCAGCGGGTCCAGCCCGGCCGCCTCGAGGCCGTCGGAGAGCAGGTCACGCTTGGCCGCCAGCGCGCGGTTCAGCTCCTGGACCCAGGCCATCTCGTGCTCGAGTGCGTAGGCGACCGCGGCCTGCGCCGCACCGTGAGCGGCGAAGGTGAGGAACTGCTTCACCGCCGTGACGGCTCGGACCAGCGGCTCCGGACCTGTCACCCAGCCGGTCTTCCAGCCCGTCACCGAGAACGTCTTGGCGGCCGACGACACCGTCACCGTCCGCTCGGCCATCCCGGGCAGCGTCGCGAACGGCACGTGGCGCAGGCCGTCGAAGGCGAGGTGCTCGTACACCTCGTCGCTGACGACCAGCACGCCGCGCTCGGCGCAGACCTGGGCGACCACCCGGAGCTCGTCCTCGGTGAGCACCGTCCCCGTGGGGTTGTGGGGCGTGTTGAGCAGCAGCAGCCGGGTCCGCGGGCCGACCGCGGCACGCAGCTCGTCGGGATCGAGCCGGAAGCGCCCTGCGTCGCGGCGCAGCGGCACGGTCCGTCGTACCGCGCCCGCGAGCGCCACGGTCGCGGCGTAGGAGTCGTAGTACGGCTCGACGAGCAGCACCTCGTCGCCTGGTTCGGCGAGGGCGAGCACGGCGGCGGCGATCCCCTCGGTGGCACCGACGGTGACCAGCACCTGGGTGTCCGGATCGAGCTCGATCCCATAGCGCTGCTGGTGCCGCGCGACCGCCTGACGCAGCGCCGGGACGCCGGGCCCCGGCGGGTACTGGTTCAATCCTGAGCGCAGGCCGCGGGCGTGCTCCTCGAGCATCGCGGCGGGTCCGTCGCTGTCGGGGAACCCCTGCCCCAGGTTGACCGAGCCGGTCGCGAGGGCGAGCGCCGACATCTCGGCGAACACGGTCGTGCCGAACCCGCGCATCCGTCGTACCAGGGGCTCGTCCACGCCTGCACCGTAACCGGGGCAGGATGGGCGGATGCGCGCAGCGGTGGTGCAGGTGCCGGCCTCCTTCGACAAGCCGGCGAACCTGCGACGTCTGCAGGACCGCATCCGCGAGGCCGCCGACCTCGGGGCCGAGCTCGTCGTGTGCCCCGAGGCGTCGATGCACGACTTCGGCCCGCCCGACCTGTCGCTCGGCCCGGTGGCGGAGCCGCTCGACGGCCCCTTCGTCACGGGGCTGGCCGAGGCGGCAGCGGCGCGCCGCGTGACGGTCGTGGCCGGGATGTTCGAGGCCGCAGAGGGATCCGTCTTCAACACGGTGGTCGCGGTCGACCCTTCGGGACTGGTGGGGTCCTACCGCAAGGTGCACCTGTTCGACGCGCTCGGGTGGGTCGAGAGCGAGCGGTTCGCGCCCGGCGACGGCACCTTGCTCACGCTCCCCTTCGGCGGGCTGACCCTGGGTGTGCAGACCTGCTACGACGTGCGCTTCCCCGAGCTCAGCCGGGCGCTCGTCGACGAGGGTGCGGACGTGCTCGTGCTCCCAGCGGCCTGGGTGGCAGGGCCGCACAAGGAGCACCAGTGGACGACGCTCGTCGCGGCTCGGGCGATCGAGTCGACGGCGTACGTCGTGGCCGCCTGCCAGTCACCACCGCGGTACGTCGGGTGCTCGCGCCTCGTGGACCCCATGGGCGAGGTGGTGGCGGGCGTCGTGGCCACCGAGGGGGTCGCCGTCGCCGACCTGCTGCCCGAGCGCGTGGCGGAGGTGCGGGCCGCCGTACCGTCGCTGCACCACCGGCGGCTCACCGCCAGGGGCCCAGCTCCGGTGGTTCCCCCCGGCCGATGAGCCAGGCGGTCAGCGCCGCCAGG
>JBKOVB010000020.1:0-8547 GCA_046723735.1 Actinomycetota bacterium
GTCGAGCAGCTTCACGCTCTCGGGCCACTCCAGCTCGTGCACCTCCCCGTCGAGCTCGACCTCGAGCTCGACGACCCGCTCGCCGTCAGCAGGAGCCGCGACCACGACCTCCTGCCAGGGGTCGCCGGCGAGCGACGTGAAGCGCTCGACGTGGATGCGCTCCCGCGCGACCCCCAGGCCGCGCAGGGCGTCCGCCGCGCAGTCCATGAACGGCGCGGGTCCGCAGATGAACGCCTCGGCGTGGGTCCATGGCGAGACCAGCTCGGACAGCGGGCGCAGGCTGGGCAGCCCCTGCACCGTCTCGAGCCAGTGCAGGACCACGAGGCGCTCGGGGTGCTGGGCCACGAGCTCCCGCAGCTCGCCGTGGAAGATCACCGAGCGCTCGTCGCGGTTGGCGTAGACCAAAAACATCTTCCCCGCGCCCTGTGCCAGGGTGGCCTTGATGATGCTCATCACGGGCGTGATGCCGCTGCCGCCCGCGAGCAGCAGCAGGTCGCGGTCGTAGCTGTGCGGGGTGAACGTCCCGCTGGGGGCCAGCACGTCGAGCTCGGTGCCGGCCACGACGTTGTCGCAGACCCAGTTCGAGCCCCGGCCGTCCTGGACCCGCTTCACGGTGACCTTGAGGTGGTCGTCGACGCCGGGGGCGCTCGACACCGAGTAGCACCGGGCGACAGGGCCACCCGGGTGCGGCAGCCGCAGGGTGAGGAACTGCCCCGGCTTGTACGTGAGGCCGGGCGGGGTGTCGAAGACGAGCGAGTGCGCGTCACCGGTCTCCTGCACGACCTCGCGCACGCGCAGGCGCAGCTTCTCACTCGTCACGTGTCGACACTCCGAGAACTCCTTCGAGGACGGCGTCGCGTATCGAGTCCGCGAGCGCAGGGCACGTCTCGCCGAGGCTCAGCTCCGACCGCAGCGGGCAGGCGCCGCTGTCGTCCTGCCACTGGATCGAGGTCTGCTCGGCGCTGAACTTCGAGACCTGGACCTCGGTCCCGCAGCGCCCGCAGGCCACCGGCTGCATCAGACCGACGCCTCGGCCTGGCCCTTATCGGCAGCAGCTGCCTTCTCCATGAGCTCCTTCTGCCAGAAGTCCACGGCCTTGGTCGTGTCGATCTCGAACTCGAAGCGCTGCACCATCTCGGGCTTGATGTCCGCGACGTCGACGTAGAACTGCTCGTACCAGCGGCGGAGCTGGTACACCGGGCCGTCCTCCTCGCACAGCAGGGGGTTGTCGATCCGGGTCTTGTTCTTCCAGATCTTGACGTCCTCGAGGAAGCCGGAGCCGATGCCGTCCAGCATCTTGCGGGCGATCATCTCGTTGGTCGCGTCGTCGAACTCGGGCTTCTTGCGCATGACCATGCCGTAGTTGAGGACGAAGCTGTTGTTGCTCACCGGGTAGTGGCAGGTGATGAGCACCGTCTCGAAGGTCATCTCGCCGTACTTGGTCCAGAGCTTGTCGACGAGGTAGCTCGGGCCCCAGTAGGTGGCATCGGAGACGGTCTGCTGTCCCTCGTACTGGCCGATGTCGATCGGCGCCCCTGTCGCGGCGATCTCGTGGGTCGTGCCGGCGTAGTACTGCGTGCACACGTGGCCCTCGAAGACGTTCTTGAAGTACGTCGGCAGGCCCTTGTGGATGTAGTAGAAGTGGGCCATGTCGACCATGTTGTCGATGATGTCCCGGCAGTGGGAGTTGACCGTGGTGCTCTCCCAGTGCCAGTCGGTCCACTCGCCCTCGGCGTAGCCCTCGATCGCGGGGATCGTCACGTCCTCCGGCGGCGGGTTGCCCTCGGGGTCGTGCCAGACGAACAGCTGGCCGTCGAGCTCCAGCGTCGTCCAGCCCCGGGTGCGGGCCCGCGGCGGGACGCGGCGCGCGTAGGGGATCTCCTGGCACTTGCCGTCGCCGCCCCAGCGCCATGAGTGGAACGGGCAAGCGACGTTGTCGCCCTCGATCGTGCCCTGCGAGAGGTCGCCGCCCATGTGCCGGCAGTAGCCGTCGAGGACGTTGAGCGTGCCGTTTGCGCCCCGCCAGATGACCAGCTTGGTGCCGAACGCCTCGAGGCCGTGGGGCTTGCCGTCGTCGAACTCCCGGACCAGGCCCAGGCAGTGCCAGCCGCGCGCGAACCGCTCGGGGGCCGTGCCGGCCTCGATCATCCGGACTGCTTCTGCCGTCATGGTGCTGCTCCTCAGGCCGTCTGGCGTCGTGGGGTCTGGGCCGCCGTTCCGAGGCGGTGGACGAGCTCGGAGACCGCGCCCGCGAGCGCGGCACGGTGGTCAGGGTCGAGGCCGCGCAGCGCGTCGTCGAGGCGGTCGACGTGGTACTGGTGCACCTTCGCGAGCGCCCGCCGCCCCTTGGCGCTCACCACGTAGTGGGAGACCCGGCCGTCCTTCTCGGACGCGTGGCGTACGACGAGGCCGTCGCTCTCGAGCTGCTGCAGCACCCGGCTCGTCGTGGGTTGGCTGACGTCGAGGACGGGCGCGATGTCGGTGGCCGAGATCCGGGGCGAGTCCTCGACGAGGCTCAGCACCCGCAGGCCGGTCTGGGTGATCTGCACGCCGGTGCTGCGCACGGTGTGCGCGTGCACCTTGGCCGAGCCGGACAGCCGGTAGAGCTCGTTGAGCGAGGCCGCCAGCTGCGCCAGGTCAGGGTCGGACACATCGGTCATCGTGCCATCAGATTCATTCGGTACGCAAGTACCTGGTCAGGCCACCCGTCCCGGGGCCCAGACCGAGCGCAGGACCAGCGGCGCCCCGATGAGGCAGATCGGGACGATGGCGAAGCTGTCCTGGCTGAACACGGTCATGGCGGCGACGAGCAGCACTGCCACGGTCCACAGCACCCGCCCCACCGGCCCGAACGTGGTCGCGGACTTCCGCCCGCAGATCATCAGGGACTTCTTCGTCGCCCGCACGGTCGGCGCCAGGTCCAGGGTCACGGTCGCCTCTCCCCATCCTGAGGCGCCTCTTCACCCAGGGCCTATGCCTGATCCGGCATAGCTATGCGCGATCAGGCATAGGGGCCAGAGAAGCAGGGAGTCCGACGCCTCGGCGACCAGCACCGCGAAGACACCTCCAGCTCAGCCGGCGAGCGAAGCTCCGAGCCGGACGAGCTGGCGCGAGGACCCGCCGAGAAGGCTGTTGGTCCGCATGGTCCAGAGCAGCCGGCGGTGCACGGGGTAGGTCGTGTCCGCGCCCAGCCCGCCGTGCAGGTGCTGCACGGTGTGCTGGATGCGCTCCGCCGCGTCGGTGGCCCACCAGCAGGCGACGGCGACGTCGCGCGGCGCCGGGCCCTGGTCGAGCGCCCAGACCGCCTGCCAGAGCGTCGCGCGCATCGCCTGCGCGTCGCAGTAGGCGTCGCCGAGCTGGAAGCTGGTCGCCTGGAAGGTCGCCAGCGGACGCCCGAACTGCTCGCGCTGCGACAGGTGCTGCGCCGCCTCGCGGATGCCCGCGTCGGCCACGCCGAGCTGCGTGGCCGCGAGGCCCACCCGGAGGTGGTCGAGCACCGAGCCCACCGAGGCGTCCAGCACCTCGGCCGCCACACCCGTGAGGTCCAGCTCGTAGGCCAGTGTGTGGTTGGTCGTCTCCACGGCGGTCCCGGAGGGCGCCTCGCACAGGAGCACCGCGTCGTCGGTCACCACGACGAGCGCGTCGGCGCGGCCGCTCACGAGTACCTGGCCGGACAGGGTGCTGCCGTCGTACGAGATCGGCGAGGGACCGTCGAGCACAGCAGCCAGGCCGAGCCGCACCTCGCCCGTGACCATCGGGGGGAGCCAGCGGCCGTGCTGGGCGGGCGTGCCGTGGTGGGTGAGGACGTACCCAGCGAGCAGGTTCTCCCACAGTGGCACCGGCGCGAGGAACCGGCCCTGCTGCTCGAGGAGCAGACAGATCTCGGTGAGGCCGAGACCCGCGCCGCCGAGGGCCTCCGGTACGGCGATGCCGAGCAACCCCGCGTCGGCGAGCTCGCGCCACAGGTCGTCGTCCGCACGTGTCTCGGACTCCTCGAGCTTCGCGAGCTGCTCGTTGGAGGTGCGGCCCGCGAGGATGTCGGCGGCGAGCCCGACGAGGGCCTCCTGCTCCTGGTTCATGGCGCTCAACGGGCACCCCGCGGCATGCCGAGCTCGCTGGTGCAGATGAGGTCGCGCAGCACCTCGTTGACCCCTCCTCCGAAGGTGTTGACGATCGCGCCGCGGGTGAGCACGTCGACCCGGCCCTCGAGCGGGGCACCCGGCGCGCCCTGGCGGCGGGCGCCGTCCGTGCCCAGCAGGCCGTACAGCGTGCGGCACACGGCCGCGTGCGTCTCGGTGCCGAACACCTTGGCGGCGCTGGCGTTCGCGACGTTGACGTCCTCGCGGGCGACGGCGCCGGCGAGGTCCCAGTTGACGAGCTTCATGGCCTGCACCTGGGCGTAGGTCCTCGCGAGGTCGGCCTGCACCCATGACTGCTCGGCGAGCCCGGTCTCCACGCACCAGGCGTGCACGGCGTCCCACAGCCCTTCGGTGCGTCCGCTCATCGCGGCGAGCCCGACGCGCTCGTGGTTGAGCTGGCTGGTCAGGAGCTTCCAGCCGCCGTTGACCTCGCCGACGACGCTGTCCAGCGGGACACGCACGCTCTCGTAGTAGGTGGTCGAGGTGGTGTTGCCGCCGACCGTGTGCAGCGGCGTCCAGGAGAACCCGGGCGCGCCGGTCGGCACGGTGAGGATCGAGATGCCCTTGTGCTTCGGGGCGTCCGGGTCGGTGCGGACCGCGAGCCAGATGTAGTCGGAGTGCCCGGCGCCGGACGTGTAGACCTTGCTGCCGTCGACGACCCACTCGTCGCCGTCGCGGACCGCGCGGGTGCGCAGCGACGCGAGGTCGGTGCCCGAGGCGGCCTCGGTGTAGCCGATCGCCCAGACCTCCTCGCCGGCCAGGATGCGCGGCAGGTGGCGGGCCTTCTGCTCCTCGGAGCCGAACGCCATGAGGGTCGGGCCGACCGTGTTGACGGTGACGAACGGAAACGGGGCACCTGCGCGCTGCACCTCGGTGAAGAGGATCAGCTGCTCGTACGGCGTGGCCCCGCCGCCGCCGTACTCCGTCGGCCACCCGAGGCCGAGCCAGCCGTCCTTGCCGATCTGGCGCACCAGCGCGCGGAACAGCTCGGGGTTGTCGCCCTCGCCGCCCAGCTCCCGTCGTACGTCGGGGGTGAGGAGGTCCTCGAAGTAGCGGCGCAAGGTCTGCTGGAGGTCGCGCTGCGCGCCGGTCAGCTCCATGTGCTGCATAGCACCCACCGTAGCCGACTGACCAAGCGCTTGCTAGGTTGGCTCCCGTGAGCAGCATGGACGGACGGGTCGTCATCGTCACCGGCGCGGGCCAGGGCATCGGCCGCGCACACGCCCTCGCGTTCGGCGCCGAGGGAGCTCGCGTCGTGGTCAACGACGTCGGCCCGGCGGCCGAGGAGACGGCCGCGCTGGTGCGCGAGGCAGGTGGCGAGGCGGTCGCCAGCCTCGGTGACGTCAGCGACTGGGCGTACGGCGAGCAGCTGGTCCGCACCGCCGTCGAGACCTTCGGGACGCTCGACGCCCTCGTCAACAACGCCGGGCTCGTGCGCGACCGGATGCTGGTCAACATGAGCGAGCAGGAGTGGGATCTCGTCCTCAAGGTCGACCTCAAGGGTCACTTCGTGCCGCTGCGGCACGCGGCCGCCTACTGGCGCGAGCAGTCCAAGGCCGGCAACCCGGTCGAGGCCCGCGTCGTGAACACGTCCTCCGGCGCCGGTCTCATGGGCAGCGTCGGGCAGGGCAACTACGCCGCCGCCAAGGCCGGCGTGGTGGCGCTCACCCAGGTCGCCGCGGTCGAGTTCTCGCGCTTCGGCGTGAAGCTCAACGCGATCGCGCCGGCCGCGCGAACGCCGATGACCGAGGTCGTCTTCGCCGAGACGATGGCCAAGCCCGAGACCGGGTTCGACCCCATGGACCCGGCGAACGTGTCACCGCTCGTCGTGTGGCTGTGCACGGCGGACTGCGACGTGACGGGCCGCGTCTTCGAGGTCGAGGCCGGGATCATCGCGCCGGCCGACGGCTGGCAGCACGGCCCGCGGGAGGACCGCGGCGAGCGCTGGCCGGTCGCCGAGGTCGGCCCCGCCGTACGCCGGCTGCTGGACAAGCTCCCTGAGCAGGTCAAGCCGTATGGGTCTTGAGGACTTTCGCGCCGAGGTCCGTTCCTGGATGGCGGACCACCTGGCCGGTGACTTCGCGCCGCTGAAGGGCACCGGCGGTCCGGGCCGCGAACACGAGCACATCGAGCTCCGCACCGAGTGGGAGAAGGAGCTCGGCCGGTGGGGCTGGATCGGTCTGGGCTGGCCCGTGGAGGCCGGCGGCCGCGGCGCGTCCATCGCCGAGCAGGTCGTTTTCCACGAGGAGTACGCCAAGGCCGGCGGCCCTGGTCGCATCGGGCACCTGGGCGAGCAGCTGCTCGGGCCGACGCTGGTCGCGTTCGGCACCCAGGAGCAGAAGGACCGCTTCCTGCCCGGAATCCTCGCCGGCACCGAGCTGTGGTGCCAGGGGTACAGCGAGCCGAACGCGGGCTCCGACCTCGCCGGCGTGCGCACCAAGGCCGACCTGCGCGAGGACGGCTGGCACGTCGACGGGCAGAAGGTCTGGACCTCGCTCGCGCACGTCGCCGACTGGTGCTTCGTCGTCGCCCGCACCGACCCGGCCTCGTCGCGGCACAAGGGGCTGTCGTTCCTGCTCGTGCCCATGCACCAGTCGGGCGTCGAGGTCCGGCCGATCGTGCAGCTCACCGGCACGAGCGAGTTCAACGAGGTCTTCTTCGACGACGCCGTGACGGCAGCGGACAACGTCGTCGGCACGCCCGGCGACGGCTGGCGCGTGGCCATGGGGCTGCTCGCGTTCGAGCGCGGCGTGTCCACTCTCGGTCAGCAGGTGGGCTTCACCCGCGAGTACGACGAGGTGCTGGCCCTCGCGCGTTCACGTGGTGTCTTCGAGGAGCACCGCGACGCCCTCGTGGAGGCCTGGGCCGGCCTGCAGACCCTGAAGCACCAGGCCCTGCGCACGCTGTCGAACGACGCCGCGAGCAGCAGCGGCATCGAGGCCAACGTCAACAAGCTGCTCTGGGCCCCCTGGCACCGGGCGCTCGGCGAGCTCGCGATGCGGGTCGCCGGACCTTCCTCCGCACTGGTGGAGGGCGACCTCACGCCGCTGCAGAGCCTGTTCCTCTTCACCCGCTCCGACACGATCTACGGCGGCAGCAGCGAGGTGCAGCGCAACATCATCAGCGAGCGGCACTGGGGGCTCCCCCGCGACACCTGGAGCCCCCGTGTCTGAGCTCGACGACCTGCGCGGCGCGGTCCGCGACCTGCTCGAGACGCACGCCTCCGCGCGGTCCGCTCTCAACGACGACCCGGGTCTGTGGAAGCGCCTCGCCGGCGAGATGGGGCTCACGGCCCTCGGCGTCGAGGACGTACCGCTCTCCTGGGTCACCGGTGTGCTGGAGGAGACGGGCCGGGTGCTGCTGCGCTCGCCGTACCTCTCGACGGTGGTGGCCGCCCGCGCACTGCGCGACGCCGGGGACACCCAGCACCTCGCCGGTATCGGCGACGGCTCGGTGAGGGCGGCGCTCGCCCTCGACGGCAACCTGGAGCAGGTCGTGGACGCGGCCGGCGCCTCCTTGCTTCTGCTCGCGTCGGACGATGACCTGCTCCTCGTGGAGGACTTCACCGCCGAACCGATCGAGACGCTCGACCCGACTCGGCCCCAGGCCCGTGTCGCCGTTAACGGACCCGGACGCGTCGTCGGGAACGCCTCGCACGCAAGGGATCTGCACTGGACCGCGCTCGCTGCCGAGTCGGTCGGCGCCGCGCAGCGGATCCTTGAGCTGGCCGTCGAGCACCTCAAGGTCCGTGAGCAGTTCGGCCGGCCCTTGGGCTCGTTCCAGGCACTGCGGCACCGGGTCGCCGACCTGACCGTGCTGGTGGAGGCTGCGACCTCGACCGCCTGGTACGCCGCGCAGGCCGGCGACGACCTGCCCGTCGCGGCCCCGCTGGCGAAGGCCGCGGCGTCCGACGCGTTCAGCACCGTCGCGGGCGAGTGCATCCAGCTCTTCGGCGGCATCGGCTTCACCTGGGAGCACGACGCCCACCTGTACTTCAAGCGCGCGTGGACGACGGCGCTCATGCACGGCGACAGCCGGTCTCTGCGCCGGCTCGCCTTCGAGAGGAGCAACGCTTGAGCAGCAAGCGGATGACCGAGGAGCAGGTTGTCGCGGAGCTGCGCTCCGGCATGACCATCGGCATCGGCGGCTGGGGCTCGCGTCGCAAGCCGATGAGCCTGGTCCGCGCGATCCTGCGGTCCGACCTGACCGACCTCACCGTCGTCTCGTACGGCGGCCCCGACGTCGGCCTGCTCTGCGCCGCAGGCAAGGTGAGCAAGCTCGTCTACGGCTTCGTGTCGCTCGACTCCATCCCGCTCGAGCCGCACTTCCAGGCCGCCCGCAAGGCGGCCGCCGTCGAGCCGGTCGAGTGGGACGAGGGCATGGTCCAGTGGGGCCTGTACGCCGCCTC
>JBKOVB010000121.1:0-10228 GCA_046723735.1 Actinomycetota bacterium
GTCCGCACCCATGGCGCGCCAGGCGTTGCGGCGGGCGGTGCCCTGCCCGCCGTGCGGCATCACGGCCAGGAACAGCGTCCCGGCGTTGCTGGCGGCGCGGGCAAGCACAGATCGAGAGGGGGTGAACGAGGGGAACGTCACGGGTGCCTCCAGGAGGGTCGACACCAAGCCTCAGGTGCGGATGTGACGGCCGTGTGACACGTCGGTGAAGGTGGGTGAACCTTTCACGCACGTGGCGGGCGGGGGATCAGGCCCCGGTACGGCGGGCCACGGCCTGCTCGTACAACCTTCCCGCACGATAGGACGATCGGACAAGGGGTCCTGACATCACGCCGGAGAACCCGATACTGTCCGCTTCGTCACGAAGCTGGACGAACTCGTCCGGGTGCACCCAGCGCTCCACGGGGTGGTGCCGGGGGGACGGCCGCAGGTACTGCGTGATCGTGACGAGCTCGCAGCCCGCCTCGTGCAGGGCGACCAGGGCCTCGGAGATCTCCTCGCGGGTCTCGCCGAGACCGAGGATGAGGTTGCTCTTCGTGACCAGGCCCGCCTCGCGTGCCTGCGTCAGCACGGACAGCGACCGCTCGTAGCGGAAGCCGGGGCGGATCCGGCGGAAGATCCGCGGCACCGTCTCGACGTTGTGGGCCAGCACCTCGGGGCGGCTGCCGAACACCTCGGCGAGCTGGTCGGGCTTCGCGTCGAAGTCAGGGACGAGGAGCTCGACGCCGATTCCGGGCACGGCCGCGTGCACGAGGCGCACGGTCTCGGCGTACAACCACGCCCCGCCGTCTGGCAGGTCGTCGCGCGCGACGCCGGTGATGGTGGCGTAGCGCAGGCCCATCGCCCGCACGCTCTCCGCGACCCGCCGCGGCTCGTCGGTGTCGTACTCCGCCGGCTTTCCGGTGTCGATCTGGCAGAAGTCGCAGCGTCGGGTGCACTGGTCGCCGCCGATGAGGAACGTCGCCTCCCGGTCCTCCCAGCACTCGTAGATGTTGGGGCAGCCGGCCTCTTCGCAGACGGTGTGCAAACCCTCGTCGCGCACCAGCGCCTTGAGCTCGCGGTACTCCGGGCCCATCACCGCGCGGGTCTTGATCCACGACGGCTTCTTCTCGATCGGCGTGGCCGCGTTCCGCACCTCCAGGCGGAGGAGCTTGCGGCCGTCCGGCGCGATCGTCACCTCCCTAGGCTAACGGGCGTGCGCATGCTGTATCTCGCCGTCAGCGACCTGGACGCCCTCGAGCGCGACCCCGATGTGGCCACGCAATGGTTCGCCGACGAGGAGCCGATGGACCTCGGCACCGCCTGGCACGGGATCCATGTGCTGCTCAACGGCTCGGCCTGGGGCGGCAGCCCGCCGTTGTACGACGCGGTGCTCGGCGGTACGCCGTTGGGCGACCCCACGTCGTACGAACCCATCCGGTACGTCGGGCCGGCGGAGGTCGAGGCCGTCGCGGAGGCCCTTCCACCGCCGGACGAGCTCGTCCCGCGGTTCACGCACAAGGCGATGAAGCTCGCCGAGGCCTATCCCGACAGCGCCTGGGAAGAGCCGGACGCTCTCACCTCGTTCCTGCTGCCGGCCTACCGCCGGCTGGTGCAGCTGTTCACCGACGCGGCCGCCGCCGGGCAGGCCGTCCTCATCACGCTGGAGCGCGACTGATGCAGCTACGGGTCTTCACCGAGCCCCAGCAGGGGGCGACCTACGACGAGCTGTTGCGGGTGGCGCGGGCCACCGAGGAGCTGGGCTTCGACGCGTTCTTCCGGTCCGACCACTACCTGACGATCGGCGGCGACGGCGGAGTTGGCTCCACCGACGCCTGGGTGACGCTGGCCGGGCTGGCGCGCGAGACCTCCCGGATCCGGCTCGGCACGCTCGTCACCCCGGTGACGTTCCGGCAGCCCGCGAACCTCGCCATCTCCGTGGCCCAGGTCGACCAGATGTCCGGCGGTCGCGTCGAGCTCGGCCTCGGCACCGGCTGGTACGACGGGGAGCACGCCGCCTACGGGATCCCCTTCCCGCCCCTGGGGGAGCGCTTCGAGCGGCTCGAGGAACAGCTCCAGGTCGTGAAGGGCCTGTGGGCCAGCGAGGGCCCGTTCTCCTTCGAAGGCAAGCACTACCGGCTGGTGGACAGCCCGGCGCTGCCGAAGCCCGTGCAGCGGCCCGGTCCGCCGGTGGTCATGGGCGGCTTCGGCGCTCGTCGTACGCCACGGTTGGCCGCGACGTACGCCGACGAGTACAACGTGCCGTTCCACCCGCTTGACGAGACCGCGCAGGCCTTCGAGCGGGTGCGTGAGGCCGCCGCTGAGACGGGGCGGTCGGTGCTGCTGTCGGCGGCACAGACCATCGCCGTAGGCCGCGATGACGCTGAGGTGGCCCGGCGGGCGGCCGCGATCGGGCAGCGGCCGGAGGACCTACGGGCCAGCGGCCTCGGCGGCACCGTGGTTGAGGTCGTGGACAAGCTCGGACGGTTGGCCGAGATGGGCGCGCAGCGGGTCTACCTGCAGACCCTGGACCTGTCCGACCTCGACCACCTCGAGCTGGTGGCGACCGACGTCATGCCGCAGATGGCCTAGCGCCGCAGGGTCAGGAGCGGCTCGCCGACGAACGAGCGGGCAGCCAGGCGGAGACCGTGTCCCGGGCCGGGCGCGCGAGCAGGGTCACCGGCGCGGCCGACTCGTCGAGGTTCGAGTTGCTCGCGAGCAGCACCCCTGCGCCATAAGCGAACTCGGCGCTGAACAGGTGGGCGACGATCGTGAAGAACGACGTGTCCCGTTCGTCGTCCCAGGTCTGCGGGATGCTCTCGAGGCGAACGATGCTCATGGTCAGCTCCTCAGCTGATGTGGTGGGGAGCCAGACACTCGTCCGTCGGGGACGTGCTCGCGCCGGCGCAATGGCCGGGGTGGGGACCTCCGGGCCGGGCGGTCAGCCGCCCGACTCGTCGAGCGCCAGGTCCCAGGTCTCCCGCAGCCCGTTGTGCAGCGACCTCCACGCGGCGGGGGCGGATGCCGGCAGCGGGACGCGGCTGCTCAGCGCCTCCACCAGCTCGACGGCTCCGCCTCGCAGGACCGGGGTCCCCGCAGGCGCGTGGCCCTCGTGCACGTGGATGCAGGAGTCGATCTCCAGGACGAACGCGAGGTCAGGGTCCGTCGCCTCCAGCGCGAACGTGCCCGGGTAGCGGTGTCCCGCACCCATGCCGAACGCGGGGCCCAGGGCCGCGACGTACCGCAGGCTCGCGCCGACCTCGTCGGTCTCGACGCTGAACGGGAGCCCGAGCGGGACGGTGATGTCGCGTTCGTGCACCCAGCTGTCCCAGAGGGCGTGCGAGCACAGGAAGCGGATCGGCACATACCCGGGCGGGGACTCCGCGAGAGTCGACCAGCCTTCGTCGTCGAGTGCCTCGAGCGCCCCGAACAGGTCGTCGTTGGTCGAGGTGAAGCTCTGCAGCAGCTCTGCCGACGAGAGGGGACCCATGCTGTCGACCATGATCGGGGGGGTCGCCGCGGGGTCGAAGTCGCCCAGGATGCGGGTGGGTTCGCCGTTGAGCCCGGCGACGGCGGACAGCTGGTACAGCGGGTTGATGCCGACGAGATGGGCGACGACGTCGCGCACGGTCCACCCGCTGCAGCGGCTGGGCGAGTGCCACTGCTCTTCGGTCAAGCCGGTCAGGACCTCTTCGAGCCGCCGACGCTGCCTCATCAGCGGCACCAGCACATCGCTGGGCTCTCCGGTCATGGACAGGATGGACGGGCCGTCGTACCGGGGTCGCAGCAGCATGTTTTGAACGATACTATAAAGATGAACGAAGCTACAAGAACCGCCGAGCCCCGGAGCACTACGGTGTGCCCCATGTCGACCCCCACCCGCGGTGCGCGCCGCAAGGCGAGAACCGGGTCGGCCATCCTCCAGGCCGCTGAGACGCTCTTTCGTGAGCAGGGGTTCCAGGCGACGACCCTCGACGAGATCGCGATGGCGGCCGACGTCTCCGTCGGGTCGGTCTACGTCCACTTCCAGACCAAGGCGGGCCTCTACCTGGCCCTCGTCGAGCAGGCGCTCGACCTCAACGAGGCCGCGATGGCGCAGGTCGCCGCCGCCGGGCTGGACAGCCCGCTGGAGCGGGTCCTGGCGGCTGGTGACGCCTACCTGAACTTCCACATCCAGCACCCGGGTGCCTTCCAGATGATCGCGCTCCGGGTGCTGGAGCCTCGCGTGACGGTCGGGATGGAAGAAGCAGAAGCCCGCATCGCGCACCGGGTCGAGCGCTTGGTTGCCGCCGTACAGGCTGACCTTCAAGCCGCCATGGACGGCGGCGAGATCCGTGTGGACCTCGCCCCCGACGTGCTCATGCGGTTCCTGTGGGGTGCTTGGAACGGGGTGATCGCCTTGTCCCTGCGCCAGGACTCCCTGCGGATCGACGCGGACGAGCTGCGGCGCACCCTCGAGCTGGGCCGCCAGCTGGTCAGCGACGGGCTGCGCGTCGGCGCCGCAACGCCGTGACCGCCATCCCCGTGAAGCCCACCGAGGTGGAGACGAACGAGGCGATGGTGACGCCGCGGTAGGCGGGGTCCTTCATGGCCTCCGGCCGGAACGCGAGCGGGAAGAACAGGGCCGCGTTGGTCCAGGCGCCGACGCCGAGCGTCCGCTGGGCCCACCTGGGAGCGTCCGGTACGGCGAGCCCCAGCGCGATGGTGGCGGTGCCCAGCATGGCGAGGTCGAGGTGCCCCTGGCGCACCCGCGCCGTGTTCTTGATTCCGAGGCTCCGCGCGCGCTCCACGTCGTGCTTGGCGATCGTGTACAGCCAGCCGCTGAGAGCTCCTGCGGCCAGCTCGAGGACGCCGGACGTCACCAGAGCGGAGGGCGTGTTGCGGCTGCTCATGCCTTCACCAGCTCGGTGGGTCGCGGCCCGGACTGCCGGTCTGAGCGCCGGTAGGCACGGCGACCGTGCATGCCCTGGTAGGCCCAGACCGCGGCAGCAACGGCTCCGCGCCGCTGGAACCAGAACCCGTTGCCGGCGGCGACACCTTCGGTGCGCCCCGGCGTGACATCGGCGATCGCGATGCCCTCGCCCTCCTCGCGAGCACGGAACGCGAGCACTTCGCCCTGCGCGTCGCACACCTGCGCGCCGCCCTCGAAGTGGCCGCGGTAGGTGATGGGTGTGGCGGGGAACGGGCAGGTCACGGGTCCGGCGTGGGCTCCGTGAGCAAAGGGGGCGCCGACGTGCCGCGCGAACACCGACGGGGCGAGGGTCGCCCGCTGGGAGTTCCTCGGCTCGACGCCTCGCATGAACGGCCAGGGCGGCACACTCCACCAGCCGGACCCTCCGAGGACCAGGTCCACGCGGCCGCGCAGCCGGGCCACCGTCTGGGACCGGAGCATCTCCCAGCAGAGTGCGACGCCGACCGTCCTGCCCTCCGCCTCGATCAGCCCGGGGTCGGTGCCGCCCGTGTAGAGCGCGTTCTCCCACATGGTCGGAAGGTCCTTGTCGTGCCGGCCGAGCAGCTCGCCGTCCGGACCGGCGAGCAGGAAGGCGTTGCGCACGTGCCCATCGGCGTCGCGGACAAGCGCGGAGCCGCCGACATGGACGCCGTGGCGGCGGGCGAGGTCGCGCAGCAGCTGTGCCGGTGCGCCGTCCGGGGGAGCCGCGGAGTGCGCGAGCGAGGGGACGTAGGCGACGCCCGTCGAGAAGAACTCGGGAAGCGCGATCCACTGCGCGCCCTGAGCGGCAGCGGCGTCGGCCTGGCGACGGCACGCCTCGAGGTTGCTGTCGACGTCTCCCAGCTCGGCAACGATCTGCACGGCGGCCATGCGGATCTTTGAAGTGTCGCTCATAAATGAACCATACATCAAACTTGAGCGCGCGTGAAGCTCGGGGCAGGCCCTTCCGACCGCCTTGGCGTCAGCCGGCCAGGCGGCATCGGCTCACGCCGCTGCGCGCTCCGCGGAGCACGCCGCGGGCCGGGTGGCGCAGGTGAGCGGCCAGGCCGATCGGGCCCGCCTGCCGGCGGAGGCGTCTGGGTGGGCTACTTCTCGACGTAGGTGATGAGCGGCGGCACGACCCCGTGACGCTGCATCGCGTCGAGCACGTCGGGGGGCGGAGCGGCGAGCGTCGCCATGACGGCGTCCAGGTCGTCGGTGGAGAAGGTGATCGCGACGGACGGGGCACCGTCCTGAGCCACGTGGTCCACGACGTCGCTGCCGCCCATGCCGCCGATGGCGGCGGCCCGCTCCTCCTTGCCCTTGAGCCAGGTGGGGACGCCCTGAACGCCATGGGTGATGACGACCTTCGGCATGCCCGTGCTCCCTTCGGAGCGGCGCCGCTGCACGGCGCCGGTGGCCCGTGTGTACACCGCCACCGTGGCTCTGACCAGACGCGGCATCCCGGGCACGGCCCGCTCACGCCATCAGGGTGTGGGGGATCCTCAGAAGATCGTGAGCGGCGGCGTGACGTGCTCCCCGCCCGCTCACCCCTGCAGTCGTTCCCGGAAGAACTCCAGCACCCGCTTGACGCTGTCGTCGTCGCGGTCCTCGGTGAGCACCGAGTGCTTGCGCCCAGGCAGCTCGACGGCGAGGAAACCGTTGCCGAGCTCCTCCCGCAGCGTGGTGAACCGCTTCCCGACGGCCGGGTCGCGGTCGAAGCGCAGCCCGAGCACCGGGCACCCGGCGGCCACCTGCTTCTTCACGACCGCGAGGTCGGCGGGGGAGAGGTTGAGGTCCCGGCTCAGCCGCGGCGTGACCGCGAACGGCATCGAGGGCTGGCTCAGCACCGCAGCGGCGACGTGACCGCCGACCATCATCCCGAGCGCGAACCCGCCCGAGAAGCACATGCCGAGCGCCCCGACCCCTCGCCCGCCGCACTCCTCGTGCAGCTCCGCGGCGAGCGCCGAGAGCCACCCGATGACCGGCGAGGTGCGGCCGGTGTGCCAAGCGGTGAACTCGGACGAGATGCAGACGCGGGCCACGGAGCGCAGCACGTTTCCGGTGCCCATCGGCTCGCCGGGGGTGCCGAACAGCGATGGCATCACCACCGTGAACCCGGCGTCGGCCACCTCCTCCGCGAAGGCCTGCACCTTCGGGGTGATCCCCGGGATCTCGTGCACCACCACGACGCCCGGGCCGCTGCCGCGGCGGTAGACGGGGTGGGTGGTCCCGTCGGCCGTGAAGGTGCTCTCGGTCCAGCCGGCAAGCGTCATGCGGGGCAAACTAGGCCATGTCGCTGGGCTCTACGACCTGATGCGCGACGGCCGAGATCCGTGCGACACGGCTAGGACACGAGCGGCGCCGACGACAGCAGCCCCGGCAGGTGCCGCTCCAGCACCGGCAGCACCTCCGCAACCGGGACGTCGCGCCCGAGCTCCTGCGACAGCGTCGTCACACCGGCGTCGGTGATGCCGCAAGCCACGATCGCGTCGTAGGGCGCGAGGCTGTTGTCGCAGTTGAGGGCGAACCCGTGCATGGTGACGCCCCGGGCCACGCGGATGCCGATGGCCGCGACTTTGCGGGCGCCGTCGGAGGTCCACACGCCCGAGCGTCCCTCGACCCGGCCGGTGGCGAGCCCCAGGTCGGCGCACACGTCGATGAGCACCTGCTCGAGCCGGCGCACGTAGCCGACGACGTCCACCGGATCGGCCAGCCGGACGATCGGGTAGCCGGTGACCTGTCCCGGCCCGTGCCAGGTGATCTTCCCGCCGCGGTCCACGTCCACGACGCGCGCGCCGTCGAGCGGCCGCTCCCACGGGTCGGTGCGCTTGCCCGCCGTGTAGACGCCCTCGTGCTCGAGCAGCAGCACGACGTCGTCCTGCTCGCCGGCCACCACCGCGGAGTGCAGCCGCTGCTGAAGCGCCCAGGCCTCGTCGTACGGCACCTGGCCGAGCCGGCGGATCTCCACGCCCTGAGGCTAGGTCACGGCCGCGCGCAGCGCGGACGGAAGGTCAGGGTGCGTCCATGAGAAGTGCGTCCGCGTCAGGACGGTCGGCGCGACGCGCGCGCCGGTCAGCACGTCGTCGGCGAACTCGCCGAGGACGAGGTGGAGCACCTGTCGGGGCACCCCGATCGGCCAGGTGGGCCGGTGCAGCGCCCGGCCCAGGACCTTGGTGAAGTCGTGGTTGGTCACCGCGTTGGGCGCGACGAGGTTCACCGGTCCGCTCACGTCGTCGGTGGTGAGAAGGTGCCGCACCGCGCCGGCGTGGTCGCTGAGGCTGATCCAGCTCATCCACTGCCGACCGGACGCGAGCGGCGCGCCCAGCCCCGCCTTGAACAGCGGCACCTGGCGCCCGAGCGCACCGCCGCCCTTGCCCAGCACGATGCCGCTGCGCAGGTGCACCACGCGGGCGTGGGCTTCGGCGGGCGCGGTGGCGGCTTCCCACTCCTGGCAGACGTCGGCGAGGAAGCCCGTGCCCGGCGGCGACGTCTCGTCGACGAGCGCTTCGCCGGTGTCGCCGTAGTACCCGCTGCCGCTCGCCGTAATGAGCACGCGCACCTCGTTGTGGCTGTGCGCCACGGCCCGGGCTACGGCAGCAGTGCTGAGGACGCGGCTGTCGCGGATCTCCTTCTTGTACGCCGGCGTCCACCGCTTGTCACCCACGCCTGCCCCCGACAGGTGGACCACGGCCTCCAGGTCGTGCAGCTGTTCCGGCGCCAGGTGCGTCCCGTCCCAGCTCCGCTCGTCCGGGGCGGTGACGGGGCGGCGCACGAACCGCACGACATCGTGACCGTGCCACGCGAGGTCGTGCGCTGTCGCCTTGCCGAGGAATCCCGACGATCCCGTGATCCCGACGCGCACCCGGCCTCCTAGGGGGTGAGACCGCAGGTGAGCAGGCGCTCAGCCGTCTCCGCGTCACCGTCGATGCGGACCTCCGCGAGCGTTCGGCGTCCCCACAGCAGGAGGTTCAGGTCCGCCACGGGCGCGGTCACGGTCGCTGTGGGCTCGCCCTCGCCGAGGGTCCAGGTGCGGGTGCCACCGTCGAGCACCACCGCCCCCGGGGGCAGCTCGATGCGGCCCAGCCGCACCTGGCGCGGCGCGAAGAACTCCAGGACCTCGGTGACGCCGTCCGCAGCCACGACCGCGTCGAGGTCGTGCGGGTCGACGTCCCAGCGGTGCATCGAGACCTCGTGCAGCTGCCGGCGGCGCCAGAAGCTCGCCGTGCGGTTGCCCGGGTCGAACGTCCAGCACGGCGCGTCGAGCGGCAGCTCGCCGAGCCGGGTCACCAAGGCCTCGGCCGCGCCGGCGTAGTCGTCCGGGGTGGCCGGCACCTCGTCGTACGGCGGGGACGCGGGCCTCTCGAGCGCGGCGCGGGCCCAGCGGTGCACCGCGGTGAGATGCGCCGTGAGGTCCGCCACCGTCCAGCCGGGGCACGACGGCAGCGGCCGGGCCGGGTCCGCGGCGCGCAGGGCGGCGGCCATCGCGGCCACCTCGTCCTTCAGCAGCGCGAGGTGGTCCACGAGGACGTCCTCCTAGAGCCCGAGCTCCGCCGCGAAGTCGCCTTCCTCGAGGCGGTCCTTGACCGCCAGTAGGAAGCGCGCGGCGTCCGCCCCGTCGACGATGCGGTGGTCGTAGGTGAGCGCGAGATAGACCATCGACCGCACCGCCACGACCTCGCCGAGGTCGGGGTCCTGGACGACGACCGGACGCTTCACGACCGCGCCGGTGCCGAGGATGCCGACCTGCGGCTGGTTGATGATCGGCGTGTCGAAGAGCGCGCCGCGCGAGCCGGTGTTGGTGATGGTGAAGGTGCCGCCACCGAGCTCGTCGGGGGTCACCTGGTTGGTGCGGGTGCGCTCGGCCAGGTCGGCGATCTTGCGGGCGATGCCGGACAGGTTCAGGTCGCCGGCGCCCTGGATGACGGGTACCAGCAGGCCGCGCTCGGTGTCGACCGCGACCCCCAGGTTGACGTCGTCGTGGTAGGTCACCGTGCCGGCGGCCTCGTCGACGCTGGAGTTCACCATCGGGTAGGCCTTCAGCGCCTCGATGGCGGCCAGCGCGAAGAACGGCAGGAACGACAGCTTCACGCCCTCCCGCGCCTCGAAGTCGCGCTTCGCGGCGTCGCGCAGCTTGGCGATCCCGGTGACGTCCGCCTCGAGCACCGTGGTGAGCTGCGCGCTGACCTGCAGCGACTCGACCATGCGCTGGGCGATGACCTGGCGCGGCCTGGACATCCGCTGGGTCGTGCCACGCAGCGAGGAAGGCGCCGCGGCCGGGTGCGCGGCTGGAGCCGGCTGCGCCGCGGGGGCCTGCTG
>JBKOVB010000165.1:0-7701 GCA_046723735.1 Actinomycetota bacterium
GGTGGCGGCGGCCGCCGGGTGAGAACGCGTCGGTGTCGACACCGGGCGGTACCGCGATGGCGGGGACGCCGAGTGCGACGGCCTCGCGCCGCGCGGGCTGCGAGACGCAGACGAGCGCGTCAGCCCGACGAACCTGCCGGAACACAGGACGTCGCACGACGGCCGGTGTCACCGGGCCGTGCAGGGTGAACACCGACCGTACGCCGGGAACCGCGGCAGCCAGCGCCCCGTCGTACAGCGAGTGGGCGTGCCACACGTCCGGGCGGAACTGCACCGCCGGAAGCACAGTGCGCAGGGCGAAGCCGACCTGCTGACGACGCGTGGGGTAGTTGCGTACGGGGCTGCGCCGACGAACGGCCCGCACCGGCACCCCGAGCTCATCGTGCTGACCCGGCTGGCAGCTGCTGACGACCACCAGGACGTCATGGCCGTGGAAGCGCAGTGCCGCCGCGAGCTCGTGGACGTAGCGCTCGGTGCCCCGGCGCACCTCCGGCCAGCCGTAGACGTGGCTCAGCAGGACCCGCACGGTCAGGCCTCCGCGCCGAGCTGCCGGAGCGGACGGGCGGGGACCCCGGTCACGAGACAGGCCTCCGGGACGTCCTTGGTGACCACGCTGCCGGCTCCCACGACGGCGCGACGACCGACAGAGACGCCGGGCAGCACCGTGCTCTTGGATCCCAGGAAGGAGCAGGCACCGATGCGCACGGGGCGCGCGAGCACGCCCTGGTCGAACATGTTCACCAGGCTGCCGTCGAGCTCGTGGTCGGAGTCGAGGACGGTCGCGTACTCCGCCACCATGGCGCCCCACTCGAAGGTCAGCGGCAGGTCGGCATGGACCATCACGCCGACGCCCAGCACGTTGCGGCCCTCGAAGTGGAGCCGCCCCTTCACGTTGAGCACCAGGTCGTGGCGCAGCTCGCAGTTGGGACCGAGCACGAGCTCGCCGCCGAGCCGCAGCAGCACCCCGGAGCTCATCCGGCACCGGGGGCCGATCCGCAGCACGACCGGGCCCGACCGCATCTGGAACCGCACGCCGGGCTCGACCTCGAAGTCGCGGGCGACGTCGGCGGTCAGGTCGGTGCCCGCCAGCCAGGCCTCCCAACGCAGGCGGCCGAGGAAGCGCCAGCGGCGCCAGCGGCGCCTCGTCTCGCGCACCCGTGCCCGCAGCGGGGTCCGGAGCGCGCGCCGTGCCGCGCCCTTGAGCCGCTGCGGCAGCGACGTGGAGGGCACCTCCACGACGTACGGCGAGCCGGACACGTCCTCGACCCGGTACCCCTTGTCCTGCAGGCGCAGCGCGAGCCGGTCCAGCCACGCCCGCGGGTCGGCGATGCTCTCGCGCGGCACCCAGGCCAGCAGCCGCTCGTGCACCACCACGGCCGTCGCGTCGCCCACCACGACGGCGCCCAGGCCCGGTTCCCGGCACAGCCGCTCGCGCTGGTCCGCAGGCACGACGGTGCCCGCCACGAGCTCCACGACCGCGACGCTCACGGCGTCACTATCCGGGGCGCGATGTCGACGAGGCCGGTCGCGCCGGCCCGCGGGGTGACGGACAGGGTCGCGACCTGACGTTCGAAGTGGATCACCGAGCCGTCCTCGGACGCGAGCCCGGTCTCCAGGAAGTAGGTGCCGGCCGCGACGTTCATGGTCAGGGCCAGCGTCACCACCCGCTCCTCGCCGCAGGTGAAGCCGTCCACGCGCGGGCCGGTGAGCCCGAGCCAGCTACTGACCATCCCGGACCCCTCGCGGTGCAACGTGCAGCCCAGCAGCGACGGCCCGACGTCCTCTTTGGCCGCGACACGGAGCCGGACGCGGAGCTGGGCGCCAGGATCACAGGTGCTGACCTCACACCCCTGGTCGTCGAGCACCTCGGCGGCAACGAGGTGCAGCCCCCGCTCGAGCCCGCCGTCGCCGCCGACGCGTGCCGCGTCACCGGACAGGGCCAGCGTCTCGTGGTAGGCCGCGACGACGTCCCGGGTCTCGCCACGAGCACGTACCTGGCCCTGCTCGAGCAGGATGGCGCGGGTCGCGAGCGACGAGACCGCGGTCAGGTTGTGGCTGACGAACAGCACGCCCGTGCCGCCCTCCCGAAGGGAGGAGATCCGGTCCAGGCACTTGAGCTGGAAGGGCAGGTCACCGACGGCGAGCACCTCGTCGACCAGCAGGAGCTCCGGGTCCGTGTGGATCGCGACCGCGAAGCCAAGTCGCATGAACATGCCCGACGAGTAGGTCTTCACAGGCTCGTCGATGACATGGGCGAGCTCGGCGAAGGCCACGATGTCGTCGAAGCGCTCGCGCACCTGTCGCTTGGACAGGCCCAGCAGCCGGCCGTTGAGCAGGACGTTCTGGCGCCCCGAGAGGTCCGGGTGGAACCCTGCGCCGACCTCGATGAGCGGGGCGACCCGGCGCGCACGCCGGACGACGCCCTCGGTCGGCGGCGACACGCCGGCGGCCAGCTTCAGCAGGGTGGACTTGCCGGCGCCGTTGCGCCCGATGACGGCGACGACCTCACCGGGCTCCACGTGCAGGTCGACCCCTCGCAGCGACCAGGGCCGGTCGCGGCGCTTGCGGAGAGTGGCGTCGGGGTAGGACTTGCCGACGCCGTCGAGCGACAGGACCGTGCTCATGCCAGGTCCGCGAACGTGCTGCTGCGGGCGCGGAAGAGTGCGCCACCCACCACGAGCAGGACCACGGCCCCGACGGCCGTGCTCACGAGCGCGTCGGCCGGGAAGGCCTCCCCGAGCAACGCCGTCCGGGCGAGGGCGATCACGCCGTACATCGGGTTGAGGGCCATCAGCCTGGCCAGCCGGTCGGAGAGCGCGTCTGGGTGGTAGAGCACCGGGCTCGCGTAGAAGGCGATGAGCAGCCCGGACTCGACGAGGAACTTCACGTCCCGGTAGGCCACGAACAGCGAGCAGGTCAGCATGCCGAGCCCGACGGCCAGCACTGCCAGCAGCAGCGACACCACCGGCAGCAACAGCAGGCCCGGGCCGGCCGTGCCGGACACCACCGCCAGGCCCACCAGCACGACGGCCTGCAGGGCGAAGACCAGCAGCACCGACGCCACCTGGGACACGGGGAAGACCACGGCCGGCATCCGCACCTTGCGCAGCAGTGCCGCGTTGTCGACCGCGGACGTGGTCGCGCTGTTGACCCCTGCCGCGAAGGTCTGCCAGGTCATGATCCCGCTGAGCACGTAGAGCGGGTAGTGCGCCACATGACCCACCCTGAAGACCTTCAGGAACAGGAACGACTGCACTGCTGCCTGCACGACGGGTTGTGCGAGCGCCCAGCCGATCCCGAGTCGACTGCGCAGGTACCGCACCCGGAAGGTCCGCAGCCCGAGCATCCACGTGACCCCGACCCAGTGCCGGAAGCCGGGGCCGTGCGCTGTCACAGCAGCACGCTCCGGTGCTTCACGCTGCCGCGGACGCAGGCGACCACCTCAGCGGCGTCGACGAGGAGGGTGCCGGGCAGCAGCCGCCAGGACGTACGCCGGCGGGCCACCAGCCAGGGCAGCAGGAACGCCGGCGCGAGCAGCGGCGCCCACGGCGCGACGCCCAGGCCGAGGAGCGCGATCAGCGTCGGTGGGTGCGAGGCCTTCCAGAACACGCGGCGGTGGGCCAGCTGCCCTCTCAGGTCGGGGTGCTTGCGCAGCACGAGAGGGAGGTCCACCCAGCGCGTGGCGCCCTCCCGCGCGAGCCGCCACGGGCCGAGCACCCGCACGTCGTGGTGCACGAGCGCCTCGGGCGCGAACACGGCAGGGCCGGCCGCGGCCACGACGCGCAGGCCCAGGTCGGTGTCCTCGCCGCCGCGGGCGAGCCGCACGTCGAAGCCGCCCACGCGATCCAGGTCGGCCTTGCGGTAGAAGGCGTTCGCGGTCTGGAAGTAGCGGCAGTCCTCGACGTGCAGCGACCGGGACCAGGGCCCGTCCAGGTGCTGTTGCTCCGGGCAGGGCAGCACCCGCCCGACCACCACGCCCACCCCGTCGGCGAGCGCGGCGCTACCGGCGGCGAGCCAGCCTGGGCTGGGCCGGCAGTCGTCGTCGGTGAAGGCGACCACGTCGGCGCGCGCCGCCGCCCACCCGGAGTTGCGGGCGGTCGCGGCACCGGCGTTGCGCGGCAGCTCGACCAGGCGCACGTCCAGCGAGGAGGCGGCGACCTGCTCTCGGAGCACGGTCACGACCTCGGGTCCCGAGCCGTCGTCGACCACGACGACCTCGAACGCGGTGTCGAGGACCTGCTGGGCGAGCGCGTCCAGCAAGCGGGCGACGGCCTGCGGGCGGCGGTAGGTCGCACAGACGACGGTGACGCCGGGACGGGGGGAAGGGGGCACCGGTGCGCTCCTGCTGGGTGGCGGGCTCACTACCCCTCCAACGCGACAGCCGGGTCGACCTCGCGGACGGAGACGGCTCGTCGGCGCGCCTCCCGGGCGACCAGCGCGCTGCGGATCCGGCGCTCCAGCGGGCGCTCGACGGCGGCGTGGAGGACGGAGGCTGCACCCACGCTGAGCAGCACGGCATGGACCGCGAGCGGCAGCCCGTTCAGGAAGCGGTGGCCGAGCGGCTGCTGCGCGGTCAGGACGATCACGGCGGAGTGCACGAGGTACAGCGCGAAGGAGGCCTCGCCGAGCCGCACCATCACCCCTGTGGCCAGCCACGAGGCGCGACGCTCGACGTCGGCGCACGCGACGGCGGCGATGAGCGCCACGAACGGCAGCAGCATCAGGAGGTTGCCGTAGAGGTTGACCAAGGCGCGGTCGTCCCGCACGTGTGCGGTTGTCAGCCCGTGCAGGGCGACGGTGGCCACCAGGTACGCCGTGAGGCACGCCGCCCCGGCCTGCGCCGTCGACCAGCCAGGCCGCCAGCCCCGGCGCACCGCCAGGCCGAGCAGCACGCCGAGCAGGAACTCGGGCAACCGGTAGAGCGGCAGCACCGACAGCGCGAGCAGCCCGTACCCGGCACCCCGCACGAGCAGCGGGGCCAGGGCCAGCAGCAGCACCGCACCCACCACGACGCCTGCGACGGCACGGCGCCCGAGCCGGGTCGCCGCGGGGAGGAGGAAGGGCAGCACGGCGTAGAAGAACGCCTCGCACGACAGCGACCAGGAGGCAGCGTTGCCGCCGAAGAACACGTGCGGGTCGGAGGACCACGACTGCACCAGCAGCAGTCCCAGCCCGCTGGTGGCGAGGTCAGGGATCTCGCGTCCCGCCCAGGGCAGCACGAGCGCTGCCATGAGGACGTACGTCGCGGCGTGCAGCGGCCACACCCGGGCGAAGCGTCGCCCGTAGAACCCGCGCCGGTCGCGGGACGGGTCCCACGACCAGGTGAGGACGAAGCCCGAGAGGACGAAGAAGAACGTCACCCCGACGAACCCCATGCGGGCGAGGTCCGACACGACGGGCACCGCGGCGAGGCCGCCCCGGACCAGAGAGGGCGACAACGTGTGGTGCGCGACGACCAGCAGCGCAGCCAGGAAGCGCAGACCCGTCAGGCCGTCGAGCCGTGCGGTTCTCACGGCTCGTAGTACCGGTCGAGGGGAGCACCCTGCCGTCGTACGACGAGGACGTCATCCCGGAAGGCGGGCTGCTGCCGCCACAGCAGCGGCTGCCCGGGGAAGGCCGGCTGCCGCACCGAGAGGACCAGCCGGCTCGTGGCGCCCCGGTCCGTGGTCACGAACAGCGACAGGACCGCGAGGCCCTTCTCTGTCGTCGTCTGGACCGGCACCGGCTGCCCGTCCAGCTGCGCACCCAGGACGGTGGCACCGGCGCCGAGGTAGACCGACACCCACGACTTGAGCTGCCCCACCGGCGCCGCTGGGTCGTCCGGGCGCAGGGTGACGTACGACGGCAGCGTGCGCGGCGCGTCGTTGCGCAGCTCCACCGTGATGGTCGCCTGCTCCTCGTCGACGGGACCGTGCCCCAGGTCCACCGCCTCCCCGGTGCTCGCGCCCTCGTAGCGGACGGTGCGGTGGAGGTAGGTGCCGAGCTTGCTGCCGCCGACGTCCTGCGTGACGACGCTGAGGTACGGGCCGGGGGCGACCACGGCACCGCCGGCCCGCGACCGCGCGAGAACCGCTTGCACGTCCGAGTGGGAGGACCACACCTGCAGGTGCCCGGAGGCCACGGCCTGGGCCAGCGCGTGGCCCCACGACGTGCCCGGCGGCGCGGCCAGGAAGCGCGCGATGCTGAGGCGTGCCGCCTGCGCGAGGTAGGTGTTGCGCACCGCGTCCTGGCTGCGCGGGAAGCGGGCGTAGGCGTCGACGAGCAGCACCTGCACGGCGTTGTCCGCCGTGAGCAGCGTCCCGTCAGCGAGCCGCACCGGCCCGGTAACGGCCAGCAGCCGCGACAGTGCGACCGGGTCGACCAGCACGACGCCGTCGACGACCTGGCCGGTCTGACCGCGCCACAGCGCGGCGAGCAGCCGACCGACGGTCGGGGTGTCAGGAGTGAGGTTGGCGCTGCGCCACGTCCGGTCGGCCTGAAAACGGCCGTAGCGGGTGCCGAACTCGGGCCCCAGGGCCACCGGTGCGCGGTCCGGGTCGACCAGGTCCTGGTTGGGCCCGATGCGCTCGAGGGCCATCCGGCCGCCTTGCACGCGCAGCACGCCGTAGGCCCCGATGAGCCCGCCCGTCGCGCGCTGCTCCGCGGGGTTCTGCACCGCCAGCAGGAAGCGCTGGTCGCCGGCGAGGAGCTTCGGCACGACGATGCTCGCGACCTCGGCCTCACCGAGGGAACGGTCGAGCCTGGTCAGGGCGTCGTCGAGCTCCAGCCGGGCCCGGACCACCTCGCGCACCCCGCCGCTGGGCGCATCGCGCAGGTCGCGCCGCACGCCGGCCAGCTCGCCCACCGCTCGGGTGAGCAGCGGCTGCGCCTGCTCGAGCGGCGTCGCGTCCAGACGCCCGCGCGTGCCCGACGTGAGGCGCAGCCGCACCAACGGGGGCAGCACCTGGTCCGTCGTGACCGAGGTGGCCCTCGTGACGGCCTGCAGCTCGCGGACCGAGTCACCGACCACGGGCAGGTGCGCCACGACACGCCATGGCAGCTGGTGCGTACGGCGGTCGGCACGGGCTGCGGCGGCGCGTCCCCGGTCGAGCGCCTGCGCGGCAGTGGCCGGGTCACCTCGCCGCAGCGCGTCCTGGGTCACCACCAGCGCGCTGCGGCTGGACGTGAGGGCGCTGCGGACGCCAGGGAGGGAGACGGCGACAGCCGCCCCCACCAGGAGGAGCAGCCCACCGGCGATGCCCACCAGGAGCAGCCCGGGCGTGGCCCAGCGACGGGCTCGCCGGAGCCTCCGACGTACTGACACGAGAGGACCTCAGGCCGGCTGCAGTTCGTCGTCGGGCCGACGGCGGCGACGACCGAGGAGCAGCAGGAGCCAGGCCGCGGCGACCAGCGCCAGGAGCAGACCGACGAAGGCCGCCACCTCGGCGAGGCCGGAGAGCCCGAGGAAGCCGTCCGTGCCGCCGACCGGCTCACCGGCCGCCGTACGGGGTGCGCTGCCCACGGGGTCAGCGGCGGCGTCGTCACCGCTCACCGCGGAGGTGGACCCGCCGGAGATGCTCTCCCCGGAGCGGCCGGAGGCGCCGTCCGACGTCCCCCCGCTCACCGCCTGCGACGAGCCGTTGTGCGGACCCCCGCCGGACTGCTCGACGCCCGTGATCGTGAGGACGGCGCTCACCGTCAGCTCGCTGCCCTCCGGCGACA
>JBKOVB010000109.1:0-35484 GCA_046723735.1 Actinomycetota bacterium
GCAGGCAGCCGCCCGGTGTCCTCCTGGCTGCCCAGGACCAGTGTGTGCCGTCCGGTCGCGACGGCGACGGGCCCGACGTCCCAGGGGTCCGACTTCGTGTCGACGACGAGGCCCTGGTCGTAGTCGCTGTCGGACGCGACCAGCCACGAGGCGCCGCGCTGCACGAACGTGTAGACCTGCGCCCGAGCGACAGGCGCCGTGTCGTAGCCGGCGAGCTGCAGGTGCAGCGTGACCGCGGGTGCGAACACGTCGGCGTGGTAGCGGCGGTAGTCGATCGTCTGCGGGGGATAGGCGTGCTCGTCCGGGTGCACCTCGTACGACCAGGCCGCGATCGGCAGCTGCGCCAGGCTGTCGTAGACCTGTCCCTGGCTCGACCGGAACGCCTGCTGCTGCGGGTCGACCGTGGCGAGGAAGGCGGCCCGGTCGTGGTGAAGCACCGCCTGCGCGCGTCGGGAAAGCGTCGCCACGACGGCCGCCCGGCGCTGCTGCTCGTACTGCCGGGTCCGGGCGTGCTCCTCGGCGGTGTCGGGCAGGCTGCCGCCCGCCAGCCGGACGCCGTAGGGGACGGGGTCTGCCCTCTGGGCTCCCGACCCTGAGCACGCCGTCGCCACGACCGGCAGCAGGGCCAGCACGAGCCACCGCTGCCACCGTGCTCTGCTGGTGCCCACGCGCCTCCTGCCGTCGCCGATGACCGGGTCATCCTTCCATCGGCAGGAGGCGTTGGGGTCTCAGGCGCTGACCGACTCCAGCGAGCGGCCCAGGGCCTCGAGCAGCTCGCGGGTGCCGGCCTCGCGGGAGCCGGCGTCGTCGTACCCGTCGAGGAAGACGCCCTGCTCGGTAAGTACCAGGCGCGTCCCGGAGCCTTCCGGTCGCAGCTCGACCGTGGCGACCGACACGGAGATCCGGGCGTCGTCCATGTGCATCTCGTAGCAGTAGACGATGCGCTCGTCCTTGACGATGTCGTAGTAGGTGGCGTCGTAGCGGTGCACCGGTCCGTCGTGGAAGCGGCCGGAAGCCATCTCCGTGCCGCCGACGCGGAAGTCCAGCGAGCGCTGGGTTTCCTGCTCGTCGGGTCCCGCGAACCACTGCGCCTTGGCGTCCGGGTCGGCGAAGGCCCGGAACACCCGCTGCGGCGTCGCGGGGTACACCCGCTCGAGGGTGAACGTGGCGTGGGTGCTGGTGCGCTCGATCATGGTTCCTCCGGCGTGCTGGCCTCGAGGTACGTCCCGAGGCGGTCGAGACGGCGCTCCCAGGTGGTGCGCCGCGCGTTGATCCACTGCTCGGCGCTGGTGAGCGCCTCCGGCGCGAGCACGCAGGTGCGCACCCGGCCGACCTTCTGAGACCGCACCAGCCCGCTGGCCTCCAGCACGTGCACGTGCTGCAGCACCGCGGGCAGCGACATCGCCAGCGGGTTCGCGAGCTCGCCGACCGTGGCGGGCCCGCGGCTGAGCCGCTCGACCATGCCCCGGCGGGTCGGGTCCGCGAGCGCCTGGAAGGCCAGGTCCAGCGGGTCTCGAAGGTTAAGCATCTGCCTAACTATTAGCCCGTGAGGCACCGGTGTCAACCCTGTGGGTGAGCCGCCCTCGCTGTCCTGGGCTCGCGGAACAATGGCCCCGTGCGCTCTCCCATCACCGGCTACCGCGTCCGCAAGCCGAGTCCCGAACCCCACGTCGGGCGGCTGCAGGCGCGCGTGGCGAAGGGCCAGACGTTGGCCGAGGCGGCCGACAGCCTCGGAATCCCGTACTGGCTCGCCAGGGCTGTGTTCGTGCGGTCCGGCCTGCCGCTCCCCAAACCGCCCAAGCGTTCCCGTGCGGCGGCACGCACCCGCGGCGAGCCGTCCCCCCGTCGCGGGCAGTCCCCGGAGGCCTTCCGGCAGGGCCAGCGCGTGCACGTGGCCCTTGCCCTGCGGCTGTTCTCGCACGAGCTCGCGGCGCAGTCAGGCGTGCGCGGGCCCGTGCCTGTGACGATGCGGCACTGGGACGAGCGTCGCGACCCGCGGGTGCACCCGAGCTCGGTCCGGGTCCTCGCCCTCTTCGGCACCTGGAGCGAGGCCTGCGAGGCCGCGGGGGTGCCGATGCGCACCCGGCGGCAGCTGCAGTGACGGTCCTGAGCCGCGAGCAGTGGCAGGACCGGCGGGCGGTGCACGAGCAGCGCATTGACGCGTGGACCGCCGGGCACCTCGAGCGGGCTGCCCACCGCGAGCGTCACCCCGTCGAGGACTTCCTGTTCACCTACTACTCGCACCGGCCCGCCCGGCTGCGGCGGTGGAGCCCGGGCCCGGGCGTGCTTCTGCTCGAGCACCCGGCCACCGAGCCGTTCGTGGCAGCTGCCGGGGGAGCGGTGCTCGGCCCGGTGCCCGAGCGCGTCCGTCGTACCGCCTCGGGGGTCGTCGACCTCTTGAGCCGCACCGCGTCCCGCCCGCCGCAGCTCGGGTGCTTCGGGTTGCACGAGTGGGCGATGGTCTACCGCGGCGGGCAGCGCCACGAGCAGCTGCCGCTGCGGCTCGGGCAGGCCGGCACCGACGCGGTCGTGGAGGGCGCGTCCTTGCGGTGCTCGCACTACGACGCCTTCCGCTTCTTCACCCCCGATGCCGCGCCCCGCAACGCGCTTCAGCCGACGCGCGCGGCGCAGGCGGTGCTCGAGCAGCCCGGCTGCCTGCACGCCAACATGGACCTCTACAAGTGGGCCTACAAGCTCTCGCCGTGGGTCGCGTCGGAGCTGGTCGCCGACTGCTTCGACCTGGCCCGGCGGGTGCGGGTGCTCGACATGGAGGCCTCGCCGTACGACGTGTCGGGGCTCGGCTACGACGTCGTGCCGGTCGAGACGGAGCACGGCCGAGCGACCTACGTACGACGACAGCGGGCCTTCGCGGAGGAGGCGGCCGTGCTCCGGACCCGCCTCCTGGAGGCCGCGCGACCGCTGCTCTGAGCCGCCATCGCCCGGGCTACATCTCCATGGCGTACTCGTCCCGGCGGTAGATCATCAGCCCCAGCATCGCGGCCACCGTCGAGGCGCAGTACGGCCCGCACAACGCCGACTCGGTGACGCCCAGCCACACCAAGAGCAGGAAGGGCACCGCCGGGAGGACCATGGCGGCGGCCATCTCGAAGGAGTTCCTGCGGCCCATGTGCCGGTGCTCCATCCAGGCGACCATGGGCACGGTCATGCCGACGGCCATCGCGAGCAGGGCCTGAGTCGGGTACTGCGTCGTCACCTCCCCCCACGTCGCGAGCCCCACCACGGTGAGGAACAGCGCGGCAGTGGCCATCATCCCGACCGCCATCGCTGCCAGCATCTGCCAGAAGTGCTTCCAGAACGGCGACAGCCGCGCCGATTGCTCGCCTCGGGTCGGTGCCTGTGTGTGCGTCATCACGACCACCTCGCCAACGACCCCAGGCGTACCTCGCAGCAGATGCCACCCGCCAGAGGCGAAGGTCCCGGACGGCAACCGGTAGAACACGTTCCTGTTAGGGTCCGCGCATGGGGACCAACCAACGCTCGCAGATCGTGCTGTCGGACGAGGAGATCGCGACCTTCCTCGAGCAGAACCGGGTCGCCACGATGGCCACCCTCGGCGCGGACGGGATGCCACACCTCGTGGCGATGTGGTACGCCGTGATCGACGGCCAGATCTGGTTCGAGACCAAGGCGAAGTCGCAGAAGGCCGTGAACCTGCGCCGCGACGGCCGCATCAGCGTCCTGATCGAGTCCGGCGACACCTACGACCAGCTGCGCGGCGTCTCCTTCGAGGGTCGCGGCGTGATCGTCGACGACGCGGACGCGCTCTGGAAGGTCGGCGTCAGCATCTGGGAGCGGTACACGGGCGCGTACACGGAGGAGGTGCGTCCCTTCGTGGAGGTCATGCTCAACAAGCGGGTCGCGGTGCGGGTCGACGTAGAGCGGACCCGGTCGTGGGACCACCGCAAGCTGGGGATGGACCCGATGCCGCTCGGGGGCACCACCGCCGCCTTCCTGTAACCCGCCGTCCCTCGTCAGCCGCGGTCCCGCGCAGGGACCGCGGCTGTCGTGTGTCCGGGGTCACCCAAGTTTTTTGACAGATCAATAGTTGAACATGCAATAAATGGCCGGTGCACCCGGTTGCACGGGGGGAAGGCCCACCGACCACAGGAGACAGCGATGACCACCACCACCGGCACCCTCACGGGCACCTACGCGATCGATCCCACGCACAGCCGCCTCGGCTTCGTCGCCCGGCACGCGATGGTGACCAAGGTCCGGGGCAGCTTCGACGAGTTCGAGGGCATCGCCGTCCTCGACTTCGAGGACCCGAGCAAGAGCACGGCCGAGGTCACGTTCCAGGTGGCCAGCATCAACACCAACAACGGCCAGCGCGACGACCACCTGCGCACCAACGACTTCTTCGACGTCCCGGCGTACCCCGTCGCCACGTTCAAGAGCACGGCGGTGCGTCGCAAGGGCGACGACACCTTCGAGATGGACGGCGAGCTGACGCTCAAGGGAGTCACCCAGCCGGTCACGATCACCTGGGAGCTCACCGGCACCGCGACCGACCCCTTCGGCAACCTGCGGGTGGGCCTCGAGGGTCGCGCCACGGTCAACCGCAAGGACTGGGGCATCAGCTGGAACGCCGCGCTGGAGACCGGTGGTGTGCTGGTCAGCGAGAAGATCGCGCTCGAGTTCGACATCTCGGCGGTCCGCCAGGCCTGACCGAACCGGGTCAAACGGAAGCCGCCCGCGCCTCGTCGCCGGGCGGCTTCCGCCGTACCTTCGGGTGGTGTCTGAGATGAACGAGACCATGCCGGCCGTCTTCTTCGGCCACGGCAGCCCGATGAACGCGGTGGAGCGCAACCGCTACACGGAGGCCTGGAGCGCGTTCGGGCGCTCCATCCCTCGCCCGCGCGCGATCCTGGTGGTGAGCGCCCACTGGTACATCGGCCACACCGCCGTCACGGCGATGCTGCGCCCGCGCACCATCCACGACTTCTACGGCTTCCCGCCGGAGCTGTTCGCGGTGCAGTACCCCGCCCCCGGGCTGCCCGAGCTGGTGACCGAGATCAGCGACCTCGTCGCCCCCACGTGGGTCGGTGCGGACGTGGACGGCTGGGGCATCGACCACGGCACCTGGTCGGTCCTGGTGCACGCCTACCCCGAGGCCGACATCCCCGTCCTGCAGCTGTCGATCAACGCGGAGAAGGGCTACGACCACCACCTCGAGCTGGGTCGCAAGCTGGCTGCGCTGCGCCGCACCGGCGTGCTCGTGGTCGGCAGCGGCAACGTGGTGCACAACCTGCGAGGCATCGACACGAGCTTGCCGGACGAGGGCTTCGCCTGGGCCCAGCGGTTCGACGAGACGGCCAAGGAGCTCATGCTCAGCGCGCCCACCGAGGTGGCGACGCTGGACGGCCACCCCGACCACCGGCTCGCGGTGCCGACGCCCGACCACTTCCTGCCGCTGCTCTACGTCGCGGGTGCGGCGGAGGGCGAGCCGGCCAAGGTGCTCGTCGACGGCTACGCGTACGGCTCGCTCTCGATGACCGCCTACACCGTGGGGCTCTAGCCTGCAGCGCGTGGTCCCCACCTGGCAGCGCGTACGCCGAGCCTCCGCGCGGCTGAGCACCGAGGCGGTGCACCAGATGGAGGCGCTGCCGTGGTTCACGGCCCTCCCCGCTCCGCAACGCGCCGACGTCGGGCTCGTGGTCCAGACCGCCATCGCCGCGTTCGTCGGCTGGCTGCGCGACACCTCCGCCAACCCCAGCGACGTGTTCGGCGCGGCGCCGCGGGACCTCGCCCGCGCGGTGAGCCTGCGCCAGACGGTGCAGCTCATCCGCGTCGTCGTCGGCGTCGTCGAGGCCGAGGTGCCGCAGCTGGCCGAGGACGGTCATGAGCAGGAGCTGCGCGAGGCAGTGCTGCAGTACTCCCGCGAGATCGCTTTCGCGGCCGCCGAGGTCTACGCCGCCGCGGCCGAGGCCCGCGGCGCCTGGGACGCCCGGCTCGAGTCCGGTGTGGTCGAGGCGCTGGTGCGCGGCCAGGTCGGCGACCTGACCCTGTCGAGGGCCACCTCCCTCGGCTGGGGCCGGCCGACGTGGACGACCGCGCTCGCGGCACAGCTCCCCACCGGCCCCGTCGAGTCGCACCTTGCCGACCTGCGCCGGCACGCGCAGCACAGCGGCCTGATGGTGCTGACCGGCGAGGCGGGCGGAGGGCTGGTCGTGGTGGTCGGCGGCCGCGGCCGGCTCGAGACCGCCGTACGCCAGATCGCCTCCGCGCTGCCCCCTGGTCCCGTCGTCGTCGGCCCCAAGGTGGCGGACCTCGCGCAGGCGGCCAGCAGCGTGCAGGAGGCCCTTGCGGGGCTGAACGCGGTCGCGGCCTGGCCGGAGGCCCCCCGGCCGGTGCAGGCGTCCGCGCTACTGGCCGAGCGCGCGGTGCTCGGCGACGGCACCGCGCGCACCCGCTTGTTGGAGGAGGTGCACGGTCCCCTGGCCGAGGCCGGTGGCGACCTGCTCGAGACGGTCTGCGCCTTCCTCGACAGCGGTGGCTCGGTCGAGGGCACCGCCCGGGCACTGTTCGTGCACGCCAACACCGTGCGGTACCGGCTTCGGAAGGTGCAGGACCTCATCGGTCTCGACATCACGACGACGCGTGACGCCCAGGTGACGCGCATCGCCCTCGTGCTGGGACGGACACACTCTTTGTAGGTTTCCTACAAAGAAGATCGCCCCTTTCGGTCGTGGTCCGTGACGGCGCCGGGCAGGGTGCGTCACCCAGGCTGGACCGTGTGAACCTCCTCCTCGTCCCCGGCCAGGGGGCACAGACGCCCGGCATGCTCGCCCCGTGGCTCGACGTCCCGGGCGTGCGCGACGACCTCACCGCGTGGTCCACCGCGGTCGGCCTCGACCTGGTCCACCTCGGCACAGAGGCGGGCGCCGACGAGATCCGCGACACCGCCGTGGCGCAGCCGCTGCTCACGGCCACCGCGCTCGTCTCGGCCGGCGCGCTCGAGGCCGCCCCGGACCTCGTCTGCGGGCACAGCATCGGCGAGCTCGGCGCGCTCGCCGTCGCCGGCGTGCTCGCCCCGGCGGCGGCCGTCGAGCTCGCCGCCGCGCGCGGACGGCTCATGGCTGCTGCGGCTTCAGCGGCCCCCACTGGCATGGCGGCGACCCTCGGTGGCGACGAGGCCGTGGTCCGCGCCACCGCTGTGGAGCTCGGCCTGGAGGTCGCCACCGTCAACGTCGCCGGCCAGATCGTGTACGGCGGCCCGGTGGCTGCTCTCGACGCGCTGGCCGCCGCGCAGCCTGGTGGGGCGCGGGTCCGGAGGCTGGAGACCGCGGGCGCGTTCCACACGAGCGCGATGGCGTCCGCCGTACCCGGGTTCGCCGCGCTGGTCGCGAAGCTGCAGCCGCAGGACGCGCGCATCCCGGTCGTGGCCAACGCCGACGGAGCGGTGCTCACCGACGGTAGGGCCCTGCTGGACCGCCTGGTCGCGCAGCTGACCGGTCCGGTGCGCTTCGACCTGTGCCTCGTGACGATCGCCGAGCAGGGCCCGACGCGCGTGACCGAGCTGGCTCCGGCCGGCACCCTCACGTCCCTCGCGAAGCGCGCGCTGCCGGGCGTCGCGCTCGCCGCCGCGACGCCCCCGGTGCTCGTGTGAACGGCGCAGCCCTTGCCGGCCTCGGCGTGCACCGCCCGGCCCGCCGCGACGACAACCTGGCCATCGCCGAGCGCATCGAGTCGAGCGATGAGTGGATCCGCACCCGCAGCGGCATCGTGACCCGTGGTGTGGCCGGGCCCGAAGAGTCGGTCGTCGAGATGGCAGCGAGCGCCGGCGCGAAGGCGCTGGCAGCGAGCGGGGTGGACGCGACCGACGTCGGCCTGGTGCTGCTCGCGACCTGCTCGATGCCGGGTCCCCTCCCCGGTGGGGCGCCAGAGCTGGCGCACCGGCTGGGTGCGACGCGTGCCGGTGCCAGCGACGTCGGCGCCGGGTGCGCGGGCTTCACCTACGCGCTCTCCTTCGCCGCCGACGCGGTGCGGGTCGGCACCGCCGAGCACGTCCTCGTGGCCGGCTCCGAGAAGCTGCTGCCCTTCGTCGACCCGGACGACCGCGGCACCGCGTTCCTGTTCGGCGACGGTGCCGGCGCAGCCGTCGTGAGCCGTGCCGATCAGGACCGGATCGGCCCGGTGGTGTGGGCGCACGACGGCGGCCAGCACGCCCTGCTCACCCTGCACGGCACGCCGCCGCGGCTGTCCATGGAGGGCCGGGCCATCTACCGCTGGGCAACCACGAAGCTGCCCGACCTGTGCCGCGATGCCTGTGCGCGCGCGGGTGTGGCCCTGGAGGACCTCGCCGCCTTCGTGCCGCACCAGGCCAACCTGCGGATCAGCGAGTCGGTCGTCACCGCGCTCAAGCTCCCGTCCTCGGTGGTGCTCGCCCGTGACGTCGTCGACAGCGGCAACACCAGCGCCGCCTCCGTCCCGCTCGCCCTCGCCCGGCTCGTCGAGCGCGGCGAGGTCAGCAGCGGCGATCCGGTCCTGCTCGTCGGCTTCGGCGCCGGCCTGACGGCCGCGGCCCAGGTCGTGCACTGCCCCTGAGATGTGCCAGTCCCCGAACATCCCCAACCGCAAGGAGCAACACGTGACTCTCACCCAGACCGACGTCCTGACCGGCCTCGCCGAGGTGCTCGAGGAGGTGTGCGGCGTGCCGACCGACAAGGTCGTGCGCGAGGCGACCTTCACCAACGACCTCGAGGTCGACTCGCTCACCATGGTCGAGGTCGTCGTGGCCTGCGAGGAGCGCTTCGGCGTCCGCATCCCGGACGAGGCGCTCGAGCAGCTCACCACCGTCGGCGACGCGATCGACTACATCGCCAAGGCGGGCGTGTCCGTATGACCTCCGTCGCCGTCACCGGGCTCGGGGCACTGACCCCGCTCGGCCCCGACGTCGCAGCCCTCACCGAGGGGCTGCTCGCCAGCCGCTCCGGGGTGCGCCTGCTCGAGGGCGAGCAGTGGGACGCGCTGCCGGCCCGGCTGGCGGCGACCGTGGAGCTCGAGGGGCGCCTCGAGCGCGTGGAGGCCCGCACCCTGGACCGAGTGCAGCAGGTCGCTCTCGTGGCCGCCCGTGAGGCCTGGGCCGACGCGGGTGCCCCCGAGGTGGCGCCCGAGCGGCTCGCCGTCGTCATCGGCTCGGGCATTGGCGGCGCCCTGACGCTGCTGCAGCAGTACGACGTGCTGCAGGCCAAGGGGCCGCGCCTGGTCAGCCCCCACCTGGTCCCGATGCTCATGCCGAACGGCCCGGCCGCCACGGTCGGGCTGGCGCTGGGCGCCCGCGCCGGCGTGCACACGCCGGTGAGCGCCTGTGCCTCCGGGGCGGAGGCCATCGCGGTCGCGCTGGAGCTGCTTCGCAGCGGGCGGGCCGACGTGGTCGTCACCGGCGGCGCGGAGGCCTGCGTGCACCCGCTGCCGATGGCCGGCTTCGCGCAGATGCGGGCGCTGTCGACGCGCCACGACGCGCCCGAGGCCGCGTCACGGCCCTACGACAAGGGCCGGGACGGCTTCGTGCTCGGAGAGGGTGCCGGCATCCTCGTCCTCGAGACCGAGGAGCACGCCCGTGCCCGTGGCGCCCGGGTGCACGCCCGTCTCGCGGGCGCGGGGCTCGCCGCCGACGCGCACCACGTCACCGCGCCGGACCCGGAGGGGACCGGCGCAGCCCGCAGCATCACGATCGCGCTGCAGGACGCCGAGCTCGCGCCGACCGACATCGGGCACGTCAACGCCCACGCCACGAGCACGCCGCTCGGGGACATCGCGGAGGCCCGCGCACTCGGGCTCGCCCTCGGGTCGCACCGGCCGGCCGTGACCGCCACCAAGTCGTGCACCGGCCACCTCTTGGGTGCCGCCGGCGCCGTCGAGGCGGTCGCCACCGTCGTGGCGCTGCGTGACGGGGTCGTCGCCCCGATCCGCAACCTCGACGACATGGACGACGAGGCCGACATCGACGCAGTGCGCTTCGTCCCCCGCGAGCTGGACCACCACGCCGCCCTGTCCACCTCCTTCGGCTTCGGAGGCCACGACGTGTCCCTGGTGTTCGTGCGATGACCTCGACCGCCGAGATCTCGCAGCCCTGCCTGGAGCGGCTGGACGCCCTCCTCGACGACTGGGACCTGTTCCAGGCCGTCGACGGGGTGGCATCCGCCGTCGGCACGATCCGCGGGGTCGAGACCGTCGCGTTCGCGACCGACCCGACCGTGCAGGGCGGCGCCCTCGGCATCGAGGGGTGTGGTGCGATCTCCGACGCCACCGACCTGGCCAACCTCCGCGGCGCCCCGGTCGTCGGCGTCTGGCACTCCGGCGGCGCCCGCCTCCGCGAGGGGGTGGGGTCGCTCGACGCCGTCGGACGCGTGTTCGCCGCTCAGACCCGCGCCTCGGGCCGGGTGCCGCAGATCTCGGTGGTACTCGGCCCGGCGGCGGGGGGTGCCGCCTACGGACCGGCGCTCACCGACGTGGTCGTCATGGGCCCGTCCGGACGGGTGTTCGTCACCGGGCCCGACGTCGTGCGCCGGGTCACCGGCGAGGACATCGACATGGAGCGGCTCGGAGGCCCGGACACGCACGGCCGGATCAGCGGGGTCGCACACCTGGTGGCCCCGACCGACCAGGACGCCCTCTACTCCGCCCGCCGGCTCGCGCTGCTGCTCGGCAAGCACCAGCTCACGCCCTCGGACGACCCGATGCCCGACCCCGGGCCGCTCGTTCCCAGCGACCCGCGGCACTCCTACGACGTGCGGCCCGTCATCAAGGCGGTCCTGGACCCGGGCAGCCACCTCGAGCTGCACAAGGACTGGGCGACCAGTGCGGTCACCATGCTCGGTCGGCTCGGCGGCCGCTCGGTCGGCGTCGTCGCCAACGACCCGCAGCGCATGGCGGGCTGCCTCGACGCCGAGACCGGTGACAAGACCGGCCGCTTCGTCACCTGGTGCGACACCATGGGCCTGCCGCTCGTCTTCCTCGTCGACGTGCCGGGCTACCTGCCCGGTGTCGGGCAGGAGGACGAGGGCGTGCTGCGTCGCGGGGCCAAGCTCCTGCACGCCTACGCCGGCGCCCGCGTCCCGCGGCTGACCGTCATCACCCGCAAGGCGTACGGCGGGGCCTTCATCGCCATGGGCTCCAAGGGGCTCGGCGCCGACCAGGTGTACGCCTGGCCCGGGGCGCAGGTCGACGTCATGGGTGCAACCGCCGCGGTGGAGGTGCTGCACCGCCGCGAGCTCGCCGCCGAGCGGGACCCGTCCGCCCGGGCCGCCCTGGTGCTGCGGCTCGCGGCCGAGCACGAGGCGACCACCGGTGGCCTGACCCGCGCCATCGAGTGCGGTGCCGTCGACGAAGTCATCGAGCCTTCAGAGACGCGGACCAAGCTGATCGAGGCCCTGTCCGCACTGCCCTCCCGTCGGGGCAAGCGACCGAACGGACCGCAGTGACGTGACGACTTCCCGCTCCGTCCTCGTGACCGGCGGCAACCGGGGCATCGGCCTCGCGACCGCCAGAATGCTTGCGGCTCAAGGACATCGCGTCGCGGTGACCTCCCGCTCGGGGGAGGTCGAGGGCTTCCTGACGGCCAAGTGCGACGTGACCTCGGCGGACGAGGTCGAGGCCGCGTTCTCCCTCGTCGAGGAGGCCCAGGGCCCAGTCGAGGTCCTGGTCTCCAACGCCGGGATCACCGACGACCAGCTGCTGCTCCGGATGACGGAGGAGTCGTTCGAGCGGGTCGTCGACACCAACCTGACGGCGGCCTACCGGCTCGCCAAGCGCGCGTCGCGCTCGATGCTGCGCGCCAAGTGGGGGCGGCTGTTGTTCGTCTCCTCGGTCGTGGGGCTGTCCGGCGGCGCCGGCCAGGCGTCGTACGCCGCCTCCAAAGCCGGGCTCGTCGGCTTCTCGCGGTCGCTCGCTCGCGAGCTCGGCGCCCGCGGCATCACCTCGAACGTGGTGGCGCCAGGGTTCGTCGACACCCACATGACCGCGGTGCTCCCCGACGCCCGCAAGGAGCAGGTGCTCGCCTCCATCCCGGCCGGGCGTACCGCCCACCCCGACGAGGTGGCCGCAGTGCTCGCGTTCCTCGCCGGCGACGCGGCGTCGTACGTCAACGGGGCCGTCGTCCCCGTCGACGGCGGCCTGGGCATGGGGCACTGAATGACCGCGACCTTGGAGCCGATCACCCGGGTCGGCGGCGTGAACGTCGTCGCCCTCGGCGACGGTGGCCCGGTCACCGTGTTCGCGCACGGCCTCGGCGGCTCGATCGCCGAGACCCGGCCGCTCGCGACCCGCTGCCCCGGCACCCGGGTGCTGCTCGACTTCCACGGCCACGGCGACTCCGACGGGCTCGACGCCGGCTGGGACTACGACCTGCTCGCCGACGACCTGCTCACCGTGGCGGACGCGTTCGACGCCACCCGCGCGGTCGGCCTCTCGCTCGGGTCCAGCGCGCTGCTGCGGGCCCTGTCGCGCGACCCCGCGCGCTTCGAGCGCCTCGCGTTCGTGCTGCCCGCCGCCATCGACGACTCACGGCGTGACGGCGCCACCGAGCGGCTGCACCGGCTGGGCGCCGCCATCGCGGCCTCCGATGCCGACGCCGCGGCCGAGCACCTGCTCGAGGAGCTGCCGGCCGTCGTACGGGCTCGTCGAGGGGTGGAGCTGCTGGTACGACGGCGGGCGGCGTCCCTCGTCACCCGGCCCGCCCCGGCGCCGGCCTTCGACGACCGTCCCCTGCACGACCGCGCGCTGCTGCCGCAGCTGACCGTGCCGTCGCTGGTCATGGCGCAGGAGGACGACCCGCTGCACCCCGTGGAGCTCGCGCAGGAGCTGCACGCCGGGCTGCCTGCCTCCTCGTTGACGGTGCTCCCACCCGGCGGCGTGTTCTGGACCGCCGCCCGCGAGGCCCAGGAGGCACTCGCCCGATTCCTCGTGGAGGACTGATGCTGCTCGAAGGCAAGCGCCTGCTCGTGACCGGCGTCCTGACCGACTCCTCGATCGCGTACTCCGTCGCACGGCTCGCGGCCGAGCAGGGTGCGACGTGCGTGCTCACCGGCTTCGGTCGGTCGCTGTCGCTGACCACGCGCATCGCGAAGCGGTTGCCTGGGAACCCCCCGGTCATCGAGCTCGACGTCACGTCCGAGGAGGACCTGTCCTCGCTGGCCAAGCGCGTCCTCGAGCACGTGGACGGGCTCGACGGAGTGCTGCACGCGATCGGCTTCGCCCCGGCGGACGCGCTCGGTAACGGCGTGCTCGAGACCTCGTGGGAGTCGGTCGGCACGGCGCTGCAGGTGTCGACCTGGTCGTACGCCGCGCTGGCCCGTGCCGCGCTGCCCGTCATGGGGCAGGGCGGGTCGTACGTCGGCCTCGACTTCGACGCCCGGGTCGCCTGGCCGGCGTACGACTGGATGGGCGTCGCCAAGGCCGGGCTGGAGAGCGCGAACCGTTACGTCGCAAGGGATCTCGGCGCGCACGGCATCCGCGCCAACCTGGTGTCCGCCGGGCCGCTGAAGACCATGGCCGCCAAGTCGATCCCCGGCTTCGCCCAGTTCGAGCAGGCCTGGACCGACCGCGCCCCCCTCGGCTGGGACATCACGGACCCTGAGCCGGTGGCGAAGGCTTGCGTGGCGCTGCTGTCCGACTGGTTCCCCGCCACCACCGGAAGCGTGGTCTACGTCGACGGCGGGTTCAGCGCGCTGGGCGTCTGAGGCGCGCATCACCGGCGAAGTGCGCCCGTTGCGTCGTTCCGTCATGGTTGCTCCGGGAGGAGAGGGTCACCGGCGCGCCACTGGTGGTGCGTGACGGGCCGGGTACATCCGGTGCGCACGAAGGAGGTGCGTATGACCCGGCAACGTGAGGACAGCACCGTCTCGACCGCCGACCTGGTCGGCGACGACGTGCCACACCAGGCGCAGGACCCGGGCGTCGAGAGCGAGCTGAGCGTCGAGGAGACCGACGACGACGTCAGCCTCGTGGACGACGAGGAGCGGAGTTCGTTCCGACAGCGGTGGGCGGACGCGCAGGGCCGCTTCGTCGACGACCCGCGTGCCGCGGTGCGGGACGCGGACGCCCTCGTCGCCGAGGTGATGCAGTCCCTGGCGCGTAACTTCGCCGGCCGCAAGGCGGAGCTCGAGCAGCAGTGGAGCCAGGAGGACGAGCCTGACACCGAGCAGCTGCGCCAGGCGCTGCAGCGCTACCGGCTGTTCTTCTCGCGCCTGCTCGCCACCTGAAGGAGGAACCGATGTCCGGAACCGAGATCGCCCTGCTCGTCGTGGCTGTGGTGCTGGCGCTCGTGGTGATCGGCCTCGTGGTCGCGATGATGCGGCAGCGCAAGCTGAAGGACCGCTTCGGGCCGGAGTACGAGCGGACCGTGGATGAGGCGGGCAGTCGGCGTGCCGCCGAGAAGGAGCTCAGCAGCCGCGAGCAGCGGCACGAGGCCCTCGATATCCGGCCGCTGGACGAGGAGTCCCGGCAGAGCTACGCGCAGGCCTGGCGCGAAACGCAGGAGCGGTTCGTGGACTCGCCGCAGCTCGCGATCGTGGACGCCGACCACCTGATCGGCCAGGTCATGCTGGCTCGCGGCTATCCCACGGGGGACTTCGACCAGCAGGCCCGAGACCTGTCCGTGGAGCACGCCCGCGTCGTCGACCACTACCGGGCGGCGCACGAGGTGTATGAGCACAGCGAGCACGGCGAGGCCACCACCGAGGACCTGCGCGGCGCGATGGTCCACTACCGGGCGCTGTTCGCGGACCTCGTGGAGAGCCCCCAGCTGTCATCCCGCTGATCTGGAACGCCGGTACGGCGGCTGCCGAGGGGGCTGGCTCCCGCCGTACCGGGCCGTGAGACGCGTCGGGAAAGGCGTCAGCTGGCGCCGGCCAGGGTGACCTTCACGGTCTTGGTGGAGCCGCCCCGGCTGATCGTGAGCGTCACGCTGTCGCCCGCGCCGTGCGAACGGATCGCCACGATGAGGCTGTCGGCGTCGGTCACCCGACGATCGTCGACCTTGGTGACGACGTCGCCGACCTTCAGGCCCGCCCGGTCCGCCGGGCCGCCGGCGGACACGTCGCGGATCTGGGCGCCCAGCCCGGGCGCGCCGTCGGTGCCCGAAGGGGCGTCGCCGACGGAGACCCCGATCTGCGCGTGCGTGGCCTTGCCGGTGCGGATGATCTGGTCCGCGATCTTGATGGCCGTCTCGCTCGGGATGGCAAAGCCCACGCCGATGTTGCCGCTCGTCCCGCCCGCGGTCGCGATCGCGCTGTTGATGCCCACGACCCTCCCGGCCAAGTCGACGAGCGCGCCACCGGAGTTGCCCGGGTTGATCGCGGCGTCGGTCTGGACCGCGTCGATGACCGACTGCGAGCTGCCCGTGTTGTCGCCGGTGCGCACCGGGCGGTGCAGCGTCGAGACGATGCCCTCGGTCACGGTGTTCGAGAGGCCAAGCGGCGCGCCGACGGCGAGGACCGCCTGGCCGACCTTGAGGTCCTCGGACTGCGCGAAGGTCGCCGGCTTGAGCCCGTTCACACCGTCCACCTTGATCACGGCGAGGTCCGACGTCGGGTCGGTGCCCACGATCTTGGCCGGCACCGTGCGCCCGTCGGCGAGCGTCACGTGCACCGAGCCGCCGTCGACGGCGACGTCGACCACGTGGTTGTTGGTGAGGATGTAGCCCTCGGAGCGGATGATCACGCCGGAGCCGGTGCCGGACTGGGCCTGGCCGAACGCGCTGCCCTGGCCCGAGACCTCGATGGTCACGACGCTCGGGGAGATGACCGCGGCGGCCGACTCCGGGGTGCCCTTGACGATCGAGCCGACGGAGCGGGTGTCGAGCGCTGTCGTGCCCGACACGACCGTGCCCTCGTCGCCCAGCAGGTGCGCGACGCCGCCTCCTGCAGCCCCACCGACCACCAGCGCGGCCGCCAGCATGGCCGCGGTGGCGGCGCGACGGGCGCCGCGGGGGGCGCCCGGCGGCGGGGGCGGAGTCACGGGCGGGGGCTCGGGCGGCAGCACGGCGGTGGTCCCGGGCTGCGACCACCAGGGGGTCTCGGGCATCTGCGCGTCGTTCTCGGTCATGCCTTCCAGTCTGGGCTCCTTCCTGGGAGATGACTGTGAGACACGTCCCACCTGGCTGAGAAGCAGCGCTCGCTAGATTGGTGGGGGTCTGCGAGGCCCGGGCGAGGGTCCGAGAAGGCGCCTGGGAGGTCAGCCACCATGCGAGCGCTCCTGCTCGAGAACATCCACGACGACGCAGCCTTCGTGCTGCGCGACGCCGGCTTCGAGGTCGAGCGCGTGGACCGCGCGCTCACCGACGACGAGCTGGTCAAGGCGCTGCCGGGCGTGCACGTGCTCGGCCTGCGCTCCAACACCACTCTCACGCGGCGCGGGCTCGACGCGGCCGACAGCCTGCTCGCGGTCGGAGCTTTCTGCATCGGCACCAACCAGATCGACCTAGCGGCCACCCTCGACCGGGGCGTGGCGGTCTTCAACGCGCCGTTCTCCAACACGCGCAGCGTGGTCGAGCTGGCCCTGTCCGAGATCATCGCGCTCACCCGGCGGCTGACCGACAAGAACGCCGACATGCACGCGGGGCGCTGGGACAAGTCCGCGGTCGGCAGCCACGAGGTGCGCGGCCGTCGGCTCGGGATCGTCGGCTACGGCAACATCGGCAGCCAGCTGTCCGTGCTCGCCGAGGCGCTCGGCATGCGGGTGCTCTTCTTCGACACCGCCGATCGGCTGGCGCTGGGCAACGCCCGGCGGTGCGGGACCCTCGACGAGCTGCTCGCCGAGGCCGACGTCGTCTCGCTGCACGTCGACGGCCGGGCGTCCAACAGCGACCTCTTCGGCGAGCAGCAGTTCGCACGGATGCGGCCGGGCTCGATCTTCCTCAACCTGTCCCGAGGGTTCGTCGTCGATCACGAGGCGTTGCGCGAGCACATCCTGTCGGGTCACATCGCCGGGGCGGCCGTGGACGTGTTCCCGGTCGAGCCGAAGGGGAAGGGCGAGGAGTTCGTGTCGGTCCTGCGCGGCCTCCCGAACGTCATCCTCACCCCGCACGTGGGCGGCTCCACCGAGGAGGCGCAACAGGACATCGGCAACTTCGTGGCCGGCAAGCTCCGCGACTACGTCGTCGACGGCGGCACGGCCCTGTCGGTGAACCTCCCTCCCGTGAACCTGCCGCGCGAGCCCGGCCGGAGCCGACTGCTGCTCCTCCACGTCAACACCCCGGGCGTGCTCGCGACCGTCAACGGCCTGCTCGCCGACCACGACGTCAACATCGAGGGGCAGCTGCTGTCCACGAAAGGCAGCCACGGGTACGTCGTCACCGACCTGGCAGAGCCGCCGACGCCCGACGTGCTGGAGGCGCTCGAGGGGCTGCCGGTGACCGTCCGGCTGCGGGTGCTCTCGTGATCGAGTCGCTGCAGGCGATCGTCGGCACGGACCACGTCCTCACCGACCCCGACCTGCGCCGGTCCTACGAGCACGACTGGACCGGCCGGTTCAGCGGCACGGCGCTGTGCGTCGTCCGCCCCGGTACGACGGACGAGGTCGCCCAGGTCCTGCGGGCCTGCACGGCGGCGGGCCAGAAGGTCGTTGTGCAGGGCGGCAACACCGGCTTGGTCGGAGGCGGCATCCCGGCCGGCGGCGAGGTGCTGCTGAGCCTCACCCGGCTGACCAGCCTCGGGGAGGTCGACGTCGCCGCCGCCCAGGTCACCGTCGGCGCCGGTGTCACGCTGAGCACGTTGCAGGCCCACGCCCGCGCCCACGACCTGGAGTTCGGCGTCGACCTGGCGGCGCGCGACTCTGCCACCGTCGGCGGTCTGGTGGCCACCAATGCGGGCGGCATCCGTGTGCTCCGCTACGGCTCGATGCGCGCCCAGGTAGTGGGGCTGGAGGCGGTGCTGGCGGACGGTTCCGTCATCAGCCGGCTGGCGGGGCTGGCCAAGGACGGCACCGGCTACGACCTCATGGGCCTGCTCGCCGGTTCCGAGGGCACCCTCGCCGTCGTCACCAAGGTGCGGGTCCGGCTGTGGCCGCGGCTGACCGCGCGGGCGGTGGCGCTCCTGGCGATGGCCTCCACACGGGCCGCGGTCGCGCTGCTGCCCGGGCTGCGTGCCGCGCTGCCGTCCCTGTCCGCCGCCGAGCTGTTCTACGGCGACGGGCTGGCCCTCGTGCGCAAGCACGGTGGCCTGCCCGCGCCCTTCCCGACCGACCACCCGGCGTACCTGCTGCTGGAGTGCGCCGACCGCACCGACCCGGTGGAGCAGCTCGCTGCAGCCGTCGAGGAGGCCGAGGGCCTCGTGGACGCGACGGTGGCGACGGACGCGGCGGGGCAGCGGGCGCTGTGGGCTTACCGCGAGGGCCACACCGAGTCGATCAACGCCGAGGGGGTGCCGGTCAAGCTCGACGTGAGCGTCCCGACCGGCCGGCTGCCGGAGCTGGCCGACGCGCTCGAGGCCACCATCAAGGGCGTCTGCCCCGCGGCGCGACCGATCGTCTTCGGGCACGTCAACGAGGGGAACCTGCACGTCAACGTGCTCGACACCGGCGACCTCGCGGAGGAGGTCAGCGACGCGGTGCTGAAGCTGGTGGCGAGCCTGGACGGCTCGATCAGCTCCGAGCACGGTGTCGGCCGGGCCAAGGTGCCGTGGTTGTCGTTGTCGCGCTCGGTGACGGAGATCGCGGCGATGCGGGCGGTGAAGCACGCCCTCGACCCCACGGGCACGCTCGCCCCCGGTGTGCTTCTGCCTGAGATCCTTTAGACGTCGGCGTCCTGGTCCAGCCCCTCCGAGGACCGGAGCTGGTAGGGCGCCGAGGTGACCATCACGCCGGGCTTGTACAGCAACCGCCCCTTCAGCTGCGCCGCAAGCTCGAGCCCGACCCGGCCCACCCGGCGCAGCTGATCACGGAGCCGGGAATGGGCTACCGCTTCGAGCCCTGACCTCAGGCATGCTGGTGAGGTGACGGACCACCCGCCCCCGCCGTACGACACCGAGCGCTACGGCGAGCCCACCCGGCCTCAGCCGAACGCGTTGAAGCGGCTTCTCGGGCCGTTGATCGCCGCGGTGATCGCGCTCGCGAAGTGGGGCGCGGTCCTGGTCAAGCTCAAGTTCTTCACCGTCGCCTTCTCGGCGCTGGCGTCGATCTGGGCCTACGCCTGGCTGTTCGGCTGGAAGTTCGCCGTGGGTTTCGTGCTGCTCATCGCCGTCCACGAGATCGGGCACGTCGTGGTGCTGCGCGCCCGGGGGATCGACGCCGGGCTCCCGGTGTTCCTGCCGTTCCTGGGTGCCTTCGTGTCCATGAAGGAGATGCCCAAGACCGCGTACGACGAGGCGCTGTCGGGCATCGCCGGCCCGGTGTTCGGGGCCGCGGCCTCTTTCGCCGTGCTGGGCGCCGGCATCGCCCTCGACAGCGACCTGCTGCGCGTCCTGGCCTACACCGGCTTCTTCCTCAACCTGTTCAACCTGCTGCCCGTGCTGCCGCTCGACGGCGGCCGCACCGCCGCCGCGCTGTCTCCGAAGCTGTGGGTGGCCGGGCTGCTGGGCCTGCTCGCCTACACCCTCTGGCGCCCGCACGTGATCGTGCTCGTGATCCTGGCGCTCGGCGGCTACGAGCTCTACAACCGCTGGCGCAACCGTGACACGGAGGCGTCCCGCCTGTACCACACGTTGACCGCCGACCAGCGGTTGCGGGTCGGTGTCGGCTATGCCGGGCTCGTCCTGGTCCTGCTCTGGGCGATGCACGCCTTTCCGCTCCCGCCGCGCTGAGGGAAGGTCCGCGCGCCCCACGTGGTTGGGCAGGGCATGTGGACCTTCCGCAAGAACCTGACGCTCCCTGCCCCCGGCGAGGCGCTCCCGGGCCGGACCGAGCCCGTCGGCGTGCCCGCCACGCACGCGGTGCTCGGCACGCCGCTGACCGGCCCGTGGGCGCCTGGGCTCGAAATCGCCTACTTCGCGCTCGGCTGCTTCTGGGGCGGCGAGGAGCTGTACTGGCAGGTGCCGGGCGTTGTCTCGACCGCGGTCGGCTACCAGGGCGGCGTGACGCCCAACCCGTCGTACGACGAGGTCTGCACCGGCCGCACCGGCCACGCCGAGGCCGTGCAGGTGGTGTACGACCCGACCAAGGTCTCGTACGACGAGCTGCTCAAGGTCTTCTGGGAGCACCACGACCCGACGTCCGGCATGCGCCAGGGCAACGACATCGGCACCCAGTACCGGTCGGCGATCTACACGACCACGGACGAGCAGCTTGCGACCGCCAAGACGTCCAGAGACGTGTACCAGCAGGTGCTCACGAAGGCGGCCCTCGACGAGATCACGACCGAGATCCTCCCGGCCGGCACCTTCTACTACGCCGAGCCGTCCCACCAGCAGTACCTGCACAAGAACCCGCACGGGTACCGCTGCCACGCGAACACCGGCGTCGCCTACCCCGTTTGGGGCCCGCGCTCTTGAGGGCGAGCCTCACTGGCCTGACCGCTTGCCTCGGCCTCGGCTGGGCGTTCCGGCTCGTGAAGGTTCGTGCGCGGGCGTAGGACCGAGCTACTCGTCGCCTACCCCGTCTGAGCAGGCACGACGTGTGTTCGGCCGGAGGACATGTGCAATTCCGCATACGCATATGCGATCGCACATGACGTCCTGTCGGTGACTTAGCGCCCGCGGCGGCCTCGGAGCCCAGAGACACAGGCGCGAGGAATGTCACCCTCGCCCATATCGACCGGAACGAGAACGTGTTCTAGGGTTTCTGCAACACGTTCTAGTCGAGGGAGTCCGCGTGTCCTGGGACGAGCAGTACGACTTCGTCGTCGTCGGCTCCGGCGGTGGCGGCATGATCGCCGCCCTCGCAGCGCACGACGCGGGGCTCTCGGCCGTCGTCCTGGAGAAGGGCGGCAAGTTCGGCGGGTCCACGGCGCTGTCCGGCGGCGCCATCTGGATCCCGAACAACCCCACGCTCAAGCGCCTCGGCCACGACGACAGTCGCGAGTCGGTGCGCCGCTACCTCGAGCTGCTCACCGAGGGCAAGGTGCCCGGCGACCGTCTCGACGCCTACGTCGACCACGGGCCGAAGATGCTCGCGCTGCTCGACAGGTCCAGGTGGACGAGGTTCACGTGGATGAAGGGCTACTCCGACTACCACGCCGAGCTCGAGGGCGGCCGGCCGCTGGGTCGCTCGATCGAGGCCAAGCCGTTCAACACCCGCAAGCTGCGGGACGACGAGAAGGGCCAGCTGCCCAACAGCATGAAGGGCCCGCTCGGGCTCTGGATCACGGGCCGTGAGTACAAGGACCTCACGATGGCCAAGCGCACCTGGGCCGGCCGTCGGCAGTCACTGATCGCCGCCTGGCGCGTTTCCTCGAACGTCGTCGCCCGCCGCCACATGTCCACCGGCGGCCGGGCGCTGGTCGCCAGGCTGCGCATGACGTTGAAGGACGCCGGCATCCCGGTCCTGCTGCGCCACGCCATGACCGAGCTGGTCGTCGAGGACGGCCGGGTCGTCGGCGTCGTGGTCCTGCGGAACAAGACGGAGACGGTGCGCATCGGCGCCCGCAAGGGCGTGCTGCTGGCGTGCGGCGGCTTCGACCACAACCAGCAGATGCGCGACCAGTACCTCCCCGAGGGCGGCCGCGAGGACGTCAGCTCGGGCGCGCGCACCAACACCGGCGACGGCATCCGGCTGGGCATGGCGCTCGGCGCCGCCACCGACCTGATGGACGAGGCATGGTGGATGCCCTCAGTCCGGCACCCGGCCGGCGCGGTCATCCCGCTGGTCAGCGAGCGGTGCATCCCGGGGTCCGTCGTCGTCAGTGGCGACGGCAAGCGCTTCACCAACGAGTCCAAGCCGTACGTGACCTTCGTCCACGACCAGCTGGCGGGCAAGCACGTCCCGGCGTGGTTCGTCATGGACGCCAAGGCCCGCGCTCGCTACCCGTTCGCGCAGGTGCCGCAGGGCGTGCCCTTCAGCAAGAAGTACTACGAGGCCGGGATCATCCACCGTGCCGACACCCTCGAGGCCCTGGCCGAGAGCATCGGCGTGCCCGCGGACACCCTGACGGAGACGGTGGGCCGTTTCAACGGCTTCGCCGTGAAGGGCATCGACGAGGAGTTCCACCGCGGCGAGGCGGCGTACGACAAGTACTACGGCGACCCGACCCTCGCGAATCCCTGCCTCGACACGATCGACAAGGCGCCGTACTACGCGGTTCGCGTCGAGGTCGGCGACCTGGGCACCAAGGGCGGGCTCGTCACCGACGCTCGCGGCCGGGTACAGCGCGAGGACGGTTCGACGATCGAGGGCCTTTACGCCACCGGCAACGCGAGCGCCTCGGTGATGGGGCACGAGTACGCCGGCCCCGGCGCCACCATCGGCCCGTCGATGGTGTTCGGCTACCTCTCCGCTCGGCACGCTGCCGGCATCCAGGACTGACCTGCCATCCTGAGCGGGTGCCGCTGCCGCTGACCGTCGTCGTCTGGGCGGGCGTCACGCTCGTCCTCGACCGGCACGCGTCGTTGTGGCAGCAGCGGGCGCTCGGCCTGCTGACCTGGCTGCTCCTGCTCGCGCTGCTGCGCCGGCAGGACCGCGCCACCCGGGTCCAGGTCGGGGTCGTCGTCGCCTACGCCTCGCTCGTCGAGTACGTCTTCGCCGGCTGGCTCGGCGTCTACGTCTACCGGTTGCACAACGTGCCGGCGTTCGTGCCTCCGGGGCACGGCCTGGTGTACCTCGCCGCGCTCGCCGTCGGCCGCTCCGCCTGGGCCCACCGGCAGTCCTGGCTCGTCCCGGTCACCATGACCGCCTGCGGCGCCTGGGCCGTCTGGGGCCTGACGCTGTCCCCACGGCTCGACCTGCTGGGCGCCTTCTGGTTCGGCTGCCTCCTGCTGTTCGCCCGCACGGGCACCAGCCAGCGCGTGTACGCCGGAGCCTTCCTCGTCGTGAGCTACCTGGAGCTGCTCGGGACCGGCCTCGGGACCTGGACGTGGCAGCACCACGACCCGACCGGGCTGGTGGCGATCGGCAACCCGCCGAGCGGGATCGCCGGCGGGTACGCGTGGTTCGACGCGGCCGCCCTCGCGGTCACCCCCGCCCTGCTGCGGCGGTGGGACGCCTGGTCAGCCCGCGGCAAGGCCCTTGAGCACCACCTCGTGGAGCAGGCCGTTGCTGCACACGACGCTGCCGCCGTCCGGACGGGCCTCGCCCTCGAGTGAGGTGAAGCGGCCGCCCGCCTCCTCGACGATGACCTGCAAGGGGGCGAGGTCCCACAGCGACACCTCCGGCTCGAAGGACGCGTCCACCGCGCCCTCGGCCACCAGCACGTGCGACCAGAAGTCCCCGAAAGCCCGGGTGCGCCAGCACTCCCGCGACAGCTGCAGCACCGCGTCGAGTCGGCCCCGCTCCTCCCACCCCGAGAGCGACGAGTAGGACAGGAACGCGTCCTCGATCCCGGCCACGCGTGACACTGAGATCCGCTCGCCGTTCGCGAACGCCCCTTCGCCGCGGGCGGCCCACCATCGGCGGCCCAGTGCCGGCGCGCTCACCACGCCCACCTCCACGCGGCCGCCGACGAGCAGCGCGACGAGCGTGGCCCACACCGCGGCGCCGCGTACGAAGTTCTTCGTGCCGTCCACCGGGTCGATCACCCACTGCCGCGGACCCTCGCCGGTCACGCCGTGCTCCTCGCCGAGCACCGCGTCGGCCGGGCGCTCCTCGGCGAGCAGCGCCCGCAGCGCATCCTCGACCGCCAGGTCGGCGTCGCTGACCGGGGTGAGGTCGGGCTTGGCGGTGACGACCAGGTCCTGCGCCTGGAAGCGCTCCAGCGTGATGGCGTCGGCCGTGTCGGCGAGGCGCAGCGCGAGCGCCAGGTCGGGGTTCACGCACGGCAGCCTAGGCAAGGCCTTCCTAGGATCTGCCACGTGGAGCGCGACGCGGTGCTGGAGGTCCTCGTGGCGAGGGCCGAGGACCGGCTCGGCGCGCCCGGACTGACCGAGGAGGACGTCTTCCTCGGCCGCGGCGTCGACTCGTTGGCCGTCGTCGAGTGGGTGCTCGACCTCGAGGACGCCTTGGGCGTCGAGCTCACGGAGGCCGAGGTGCTCGCCGTACCAACCCTCGGTGCCCTGGCCGACGTCATCGTCGCCAAGCGGCCATGACACCCTGTTCGGCATGACGACCAACGGCGAGAAGGCTTTCGAGATCTACAAGGCCGCCATCGGCGGCGCGCCCGAGACGGGCGAGTGGTTCACCGTGGACCAGGAGCGCATCAACGCGTTCGCCGAGGTGACCGAGGACCGGCAGTTCATCCACGTCGACCCGGAGGCCTGCGCGCAGCTGTCGCCGTGGGGCGTCCCGATCGCGCACGGCTTCCTCACCCTGTCGCTGCTCACGCACCTGTGCGCGAGCGTGGCCCAGGACCCGAAGGCCCTCGAGGGCATCGCCATGGGCGTCAACTACGGCTTCGACAAGGTCCGGTTCGTCAACCCGGTGAAGGTCGGCTCGCGCATCCGCGCCTCGCAGGTGGTCTCCGCGGTCGAGCTCAAGGACCCGAGCAACCTGCAGGTGACCCGCACGGTCACGGTCGAGATCGAGGGCGAGACCAAGCCGGCGCTGGTCGCCGAGTGGATCACGCGGCTCGTCTACTCCTGACCCGGGCACGACTGCTCAGTGTGTGGAAGATCCACCCGTCCAGGGCCGGGTGGATCTTCCACAAAGCCCTCCGGGCGGGCGCCTGTCAGAGGCTGACGGCCACGGTCGCGGCGAGCTCGGCCAGGGCCTCCCGGTCTGCGGCGGCGGGCTCGCCGACGACGGTGACGGGTGAGCCGACGGCGCGCCACCCCAGCGCGTCGACCACGGTGGTGACCGCGCGGACCGCGCCGGTGGTGTCGTTCTGCCCGTGCACCCACAGCCCGTACGGCCGGCCCCGGGTCACGTCGAGCCCGACGTAGTACAGCTGGTCGAAGAAGTGCTTGAGCGCGCCGCTCATGTACCCGATGTTCGCCGGCGTCCCGAGCAGGTAGCCGTCTGCCTCCAGCGCCTCGATAGGCGAGCAGGTCAGCGCCGGCCGCACCACGACCTCGACCTCCTCGAGGCCCTCCTGCCGCAGCCCGGCGAGGGCGGCCTCGTGCATGGCCCGCGTGGTGGGTGAGGGGGAGTGGTGCACCACGAGGAGCCGGCTCACGAGCCGCTCCGGGGCGCCGACGTCACGGATGCACCCTAGGCGAACCTCCCTGGTCGAGTGATGCCGGTCACAGGTAGCCTGCGCGCACCTGTCCCGTTCGACCCCCTTTGGAGCGCGTGTGCCACCGCCGCTGGTCAAGGGTCCTGCCCTCGTGCGGCGACGGGTGTCCGGTGTGCTGTTCCTCGTGGTCCTCGCCCTGCTGGTGCAGACGACGATCTGGATGTACCAGAAGCGCTTCACCCCCGTGGTGCACGTCGCGCTCGAGACGGACCGGATCGGCAACCAGCTGTCCCCGCACGCCGACGTCAAGCTGCGCGGCATCGTCGTGGGCGAGGTGCGCAAGGTGCGGTCCGAGGGCGACGGCGCGACCCTCGACCTGGCTCTGCAGCCCGGCAAGGTCGGCATGGTGCCGCGCGACGTGCAGGCGCAGCTGCTGCCCAAGACGCTGTTCGGCGAGAAGGAGGTCGTGCTGATCCCGCCGGCAGGGGGTGGCACCGACCACCTGCGGGACGGCGACGTCATCAGCCAGGACCGTTCCGCGACGGCGATGGAGACGCAGACCGCCTTCAACCACACCTTGCCGCTGCTGCGCGCGCTGCAGCCCGAGAAGCTCTCGCTGGTGCTGAGCTCGCTGTCGGAGGCGCTGCGCGACCGCGGCGACCGGCTCGGCACCACGCTGACCGCGCAGGGGGCGTACCTACGCCGGCTCAACCCCGCGCTGCCGACGATGGGGGAGGACTTCCAGGGGCTCGCTGACGTCGCCGACAACCTCGCCACGGCGAGCCCTCAGCTGCTGCAGAGCATGGACAACTTCGCGTACTCCAGCCGCTCGCTCGTCGCCGAGCGGGCTGCCCTGGACGCGTTCCTGCGGCAGACCGACGACTTCGCGGGCACGGCGCGCGCCTTCGTCGCGCAGAACGAGCAGCGCCTGACCGCGCTTTCGAGGGACAGCGTCGCCCCACTGCAGCTCTACGCGAAGTACGCGGGTGGCTACCCCTGCCTGCTCAACCGGATCGCCTTCTCCGAGATCGAGGGCGAGCGCGTCTTCGGGGGCCACCAGCCCGGCCTGCACATCACCATCGAGGCGACGCAGGACCACGGCGGCTTCGTTCCCGGTGACGAGCCGCAGTACAAGGAGGTCCGCTCGGCGGGCTGCTTCGGGCTGGGCAAGAAGCCGATCATCCCGTTCCCGAACTGGGCCAACCCGCAGGACGGCTACCGCGACAGCGACCCGCCGGAGGATCCGGGCAAGGGACCCGGCGGCTGCTGCCAGACCGCCAACCAGTCGTACTGGTACGGCGCGGTCACTGCGACGCCCGGGCAGACCGTCGTACGGCGGCAGCCGATGCCCGCCGGGACGACGCCGCTCGACGCGCTGCTCCTTGCCCCCCTCGCGGGACAGAACTGACACGACGCCCGCAGATGTCTTGACACAGAGCCTTTCTGTGTCAAACAGTGTGACGGTGACCACAGGGCGGACCACCCGCGACGCGCTGCTCGACGCGGCGTACGACGCGGCGCTGTCCGGCGACTGGGAGCGCGTGCGGATGGCCGACGTGGCCGCCGCTGCGGGCGTGAGCCGGCAGACGCTGTACTACGAGTTCGGCTCCAAGGACGCGCTCGCCCAGGCGCTCGCGCTGCGCGAGGCCGACCGCTGGATGGCGGGCGCCGACGCCGCCATCGTGGGCCACGAGGGGTCCCCGGCCGAGGCGATCGCGGCCGGGACCACGTGGACGCTCGAGGAGGCGGCCCGCAACCCGCTGCTCATGGCTGTCCTCACAGATGACGTGGGCGGTCTGCTGCCCTTCCTCACCACGCGCGCCGAGCAGCTGCAGGGCGCGGCCCGCGTGCACCTGCAGGAGCACCTCGCCGGCAGCTTCCCTGCTCTGCCGGCCGACCGCGTCGCGCTGGTCGCCGACACCGTCACACGGCTGACGTTCAGCCACCTGGTCCTGCCCGGGGGTCGCCCCGAGCAGGTCGCGCACGACATCGCACGCCTCGTCGACGCCGTACTCGGAGGATCTGGATGAGCACCCACGACCTGTACGTCACGCCGGTCGAGCTGCAGACGTGGGACGTCGAGGCGCACGGCGCGGCGCGGTTCACCTGGGAGTACGACAACGGTCGGGACGAGCTGCTCCGGCTGTACCAGAAGGGCAAGGACAAGCAGTGGGACCAGGTCCACCGCATCGACTGGGACCTCGAGGTGGACCCGCACGACGCGCTGGGGGTTCCCGAGGAAGCGGTGTCGATCTACGGCACCGAGATCTGGGACAAGCACTTCGCGAACGACCAGAAGGCCAAGGACGAGCTCGCGCTGCACCTGGTGTCGTGGCAGTTCAGCCAGTTCATGCACGGTGAGCAGGGCGCGATGATCTGCTCGGCCCGCATCGTGGAGTCCGTGCCCGACCTGGACTCGAAGTTCTACGCCGCCACCCAGACCATGGACGAGGCCCGGCACGCCGAGACCTACGCCCGCTTCCTGCAGGAGAAGGTCGGGCTGGTCTACCCGATCAACGAGCACCTCAAGGCGCTGCTCGACGACACCCTGACCGACAGCCGCTGGGACATGCCCTACCTCGGCATGCAGGTGCTCATCGAGGGACTCGCGCTCGCGGCCTTCGGGCTGCTGCGCGACATGACCTCCAAGCCGCTGCCGAAGCAGATCCTCGCGTACGTCATGCAGGACGAGGCCCGGCACGTCGCCTTCGGCCGCATCGCGCTGCGCGACTACTACAGGCAGCTCACGTCGAAGGAGCTCGCCGAGCGCGAGGAGTTCGTCGTCGAGGGCTGCTGGCTGATGCGCAACCGGTTCCTGCAGCAGGAGGTCTGGGAGAACCTCGGCCTCGACGTCGACGCGTGCCTGGAGGCGGCCAGCGAGGCGCCGTACTTCAAGACGTTCCAGTCGCTGCTCTTCCAGCGGATCGTGCCGTGCGTCAAGGACATCGGGCTGTGGGGCCCGAACGTCGTGAAGGCGTACGACGAGATGGGTGTCCTGGACATGGCGGACCTCGACCTCGAGGCCCTGATGCGCCAGGACGAGGACGTCGCTGAGCTCGTCGACGCCGAGAAGCGCGAGCTCGCGGCCCGCAGGAAGCAGGTAGACGAGGTCATCGCCCTCGCCGACTGAGAGGGCTCTCAGCCGGTCAGCTTGCTGAGGTCGACCGCGTCCTTGGGAGCCTCGACGGTGACGGTCTCGCCGTACTCGGAGAAGTCGATCGTGCCGGAGCCCTCACCGGTGCTCTTGATCTGCTCCACCAGCGGCTTGCCGGTCGTGCGCACGTAGAGCGAGCCGGGGCTGTCGGCGCTGGTGTCCTTGACCTCGATGACGGACTCGCCGTTCACCTTGGTCTGGCTGCCCTTCTCGATGCTGCCCTCGGGCTTGAGCATGTCGTCGACGTCGAAGAAGGTCGCCAGGTCGGCGAACTGCCCGGTGGCCGGGGCCACGAGCCACCTTCCGCCCATGAGCGTCGCGAGCTGTGCCGGCACGCCGAGGTCGGTGTAGAAGGGCGTGGGCGCCTTGAAGTAGATCTGGTCGCCCTTGCGGATGAGCTCGACCTTCGAGCCCTTCACCGTCAGCGTGCCCGTGCCTTCCTTCGCCGCCGTGCGCACCTTCGCGTCGACGGTCATGTCCTCGCCGTCGACCTTCACGCTGCCCTTGAGGTGCACGCTGCCGACGTCCTTCATGGCGGCCTTCGAGGCGTCCACGATCTGCTGTGCCGACTTGTCGGCGACGCCGTTGCTCTTCGGCTCGTCGGAGCCGCCGCACGCGGTCAGCGCCAGGCCAGCCACCAGCACCGTGGCGAGGACGCGGTGGACGCGCATGGGATCTCCTTCGTGCCGGGGCGGTCCGCCAGTGTGGCACCTGCCCGCTCAGCGCTCGCGCAGCGCCTCGAGGTAGCGGCGCGTGACGCGCCGTTGGACGACCCGCCCGGCAGGCCCCGCCAGCCGGGTCCACCACGTGCCGGCGCGTGAGAACGCGACGACCTCGAGGGTCACCACGTCGTCGTCGATCCGGAGCAGGAACAGCTCCTCGCCGCGCTCGGGGTGGCCGGTCAGCGTGCCGTACGCGTAGCCCTGGCGGTCCGGCTCGTCGACGACGTACACCACCTCGCAGGGCGCGCAGACTGCGAGCGGCCCCCACCCGAGCCGGGTCACGGACCGGGCCCCGAGCCGCACCGGACCGTCGGTCGTCACGCGGAGACCCGCGCCGCGCTGCACCTGCCAGTCCATCAGTCGGGCGGTGGCCCGCTCGAACAGCGGTCGGCCGGAGCCCAGCACCGCGCTCATGCGCAGGTGGTGGTAGCCCGCGGGCAGCGGACCGCGGGTGGCGCCCACCTCCGGGTACGTCAGCTCTGGCATCGGCTCAGGCCGGCGGGGCGAACGGCCCGGCCTCCGGCGCCTGCGGCGTCGGGGCGGGCGGGACGGGCAGGCTGTATCCGGGAGGAGGCGGGCTGTAGCCGGGGGGCACAGGTCCGCCGTACTGCTGGGGCGTGGCCTGCTCGGCACGGCGGCGGCGTTCGGCGACCACGGCGGACAAGAACGCCCAAGCCGGTACGCCGGGCGGCGGGGGCGGTGCGACGAGCACGGCCACCTCGGCGGCGAGCCGGTTGCCGATCTCGGCCTGAGCCTCCGGGGTGAGGCTGGGCCAGCGGGCGAGGAAGGCACGTGCGCGCTGGACGGTCTCGTCGGGGAGCTGCGACAGGTCGAGGCTCGCCGCCCAGGTCGCGAGCGGGGGTGGCATGAGCACCTGCGCCTGCAGCACGTTGGCGACGCGTTCGGTCACGACTCGTGTCCCGCCCATGTGGTCGCCGAGCCGCTTGGCGCGGTCGTTGAGCACCGCCGAGATGACGGCCGCGCTGCCCATGCTGATGCCGGGCTTCTCGACGAAGAAGCCGACCAGACCGCGTGCCAGCGCGTGGCGTGCGCGGATCGGACCGCCGTCGTCGCGCACCACGCGCAGCCCGAGTGCCATCTTCCCGAGGGTGCGCCCGCGGGTCATCGTCTCCAGCACCACCGGGTAGCCGATGCCCACGAGGACGATCACCACGATCACGTACGCCGCGATGCTGGCCTCCGACGAACCCCCCGCGACTGCGGCGACCCCCATGAACAGGAGGAACAGCAGCACCCCCTGGATCGCGAGGTCGAGGATCGTCGCCAGCGTGCGGGACGGGACGCCCGCGGTCTGCAGGTCGAGCGCGACCGCCTCACCGGTGACCAGCTGCGACACAGCACCTCCTGCTCGAACCGCCACTGGGCGGCACCCGCGCTCTAGTCTGCCCTGCTGTGGACCTCGACGTGTTCCTGGCGGCGCACCGCGAGGAGTGGCGGCGCCTCGAGGAGCTCGTGAGCAAGGCGTCCTCCCCGCGGCGGCTGTCGGGTGCCGAGGTCGACGAGCTCGTGCAGCTCTACCAGCGGACGGCTACTCACCTGTCCGTCGTGCAGAGCGCGAGCCCCGACCCGATCATCGTCGGTCGGCTGTCGAAGCTGGTGGCGCAGGCGCGGACCGCCGTCACCGGCACCCGACGGCCGGCCTGGCAGGACGTGGTCCGTTTCCTGCGTGTGGACTTCCTGGCGGTGGTCTACCGGGCGCGCTGGTGGTGGGCCGGCTGCGCGGTCGCGTTCGTGCTGATCGCCTTCGGGTGGGCCGCCTACCTCGCCACCCATCCCGGGCTCGAGAACCGGCTGGCCTCCCCGGAGGAGATCCAGCAGCTGGTCTCCCACGACTTCGCCGACTACTACGAGCAGGCACCCGCCCAGGACTTCGCCGGCCAGGTCTTCACCAACAACGCCCTCATCGCGGCGGCTGCCGTCGCGAGCGGCATCCTGCTGGGCCTGCCGGTGCTGTACCTGCTCTACTCCAACGCCGTCAACGTGGGTCTCGTCGGCGGCATCATGGCGACCCACCACCGCACCGGGCTGTTCTTCGGGCTGATCCTCCCGCACGGGATGCTCGAGCTGACAGCGGTGTTCGTCGCCTGCGGCCTCGGCCTCAAGCTCGGCTGGACCGTCGTCGACCCCGGTCGTCGACCCCGCTCGGTGGCGCTCGCGGAGGAGGGCAGGGCGCTGGTCACCGGCGCCGTCGGGCTCGCCCTGGTGCTGCTGGTGAGCGGCATCCTCGAAGCCTTCGTCACCCCCAGCGGGCTGCCGACCTGGGCGCGGATCGGCATCGGCCTGCTGGCCGAGGCCGGCTTCCTGGCGCTCGTGTTCGGGCCCGGTCGGCGGGCCGCGCTTGCCGGCGTCACCGGCGACGTGGAGGACGGCGGCGAGACCCAGCCCTACAGCGGCTGATCGTTCCGGTCCCCTCCTCGCCCTCCGTGATCGTCTGAGTCCTGCCCGCCCCTGGGTGGTCGCAGGTTCCCACGATCAACGAAGGGGGCCCTACAGCCGGCCGGCGCTCTTCAGCGCGAGGTAGCCGTCGGCCACCACCGAGGCGAACTTGCCCGGCGGGGCGTCGACGACCGTCACGCCGCGCCGGCGCAGCTCCGCCGCGAGCTGCGCCCGGGCCTCTCCGGCGGCGGCTGCCGCGGCTGCGGCGTACACCGCGGTGGCGTCCCCGCGGCCTGCCGCCAGCTCCGCCACCCGAGGGTCACCGACCGAGCCCAGCAGCACGGTGTGGCGGGCGGTGAGCGCGCCGATCTCCGGCAGCAGCCCCTCGCGCAGCGCGGCGCTGTCGAGCGCGGTGAGCAGCACGACGAGGGACCGACGTCGGCTGCGGCGCAGCACCTCCGACACCGCCCGCCGCCAGTCGGTCTCCACCAGGGCCGGCTCCAGCAGGGCGGTGGCGTCCACGAGCCGCGACAGCAGCTCGTTGCGCCCGGCGCCGGTCACCGACGTGCGGACCGTACGGTCGACCGCGAGCAGGTCCACCCGGTCGCCCGCGCGGGAGGCGACGGCGCCGAGCAGCAGGGCCGCGTCGAGCGCCTCGTCGAGCCGCGGGGCGTCGCCGACCCGACCGGCGCTGGTGCGCCCGGTGTCCAGCACCACCAGCACGCGGCGGTCGCGCTCGGGGCGCCACGTGCGGACCATCACGTCGGCCTGCCGCGCGGTGGCCCGCCAGTCGATGGAGCGTACGTCGTCGCCGTACACGTACTCGCGCAGCGAGTCGAACTCGGTGCCCTGGCCGCGCTGGCGCGCCAGCAGCTGCCCGTCGAGCTGGCGCAGCTTGTCGAGCTTCTCCGGCAGGTACACCCGCGAGGCGAACGTCGGCTGCACCCGCAGCTGCCATGGCACCTGCTGCCAGCCCTGGCGCGCCGCCAGCCCCAGCGGGCCGCGCAGCCGCAGCGCCACCCGGTCGGGGTGCTGGTCGCCCCGCCGCGTGGGACGCAGCGACGTTGTCAGCACCCGCCGTTCGCCGGCCGGCACGTCGAGCGGTTGGCTCCGCGGACCGGCTGCCGCGGAGGGCTTCCAGGCGTCCCTCAGCGAGCCCCGCACCCGGCGCCGGGAGGGGTTGGCCACCGACAGCCGCACCTGCGCCTCGTCGCCGAGCCGGCACACGGTGGCCCCGCTGCGCGTCAGCCGCAGCACGGCGGGCCGGGGGGCCAGCGCCCAGTCCACGCCGACGAGCACGACCAGCAGCAGCGCCAGCCACAGCACCGGCGCGCCGAGCGCGGCGGGCAGGGCGAGCACCAGCGCGAGCAGCGCTGCCCGTCCGGTCAGCGCCATCAGGTCACCGCGGCACCGGTACGGCGGCCAGCACCCCGTCCAGGACCCCGTCGGCGGTGACGCCCTCGAGCTCGGCCTCCGGGCGCAGCTGCACGCGGTGCCGCAGCGTCGGGCGGGCCAGCGCCTTGACGTCGTCCGGGGTGACGTAGTCCCGGCCGGACAGCCAGGCCCACGCCTTGGCGGTGGCGAGCAGCGCGGTCGCGCCGCGTGGCGACACCCCGAGCTGCAACGAGGGGGAGGTGCGGGTCGCCCGACACACGTCCACGACGTACCCAAGCACGTCGGGCGCCACGGTCACCGTCTGCACGGCGTCGCGACCGGCCGCCAGGTCGTCGGCGGACGCGACCGGCTGCAGGGCCGAGAGGTCCTGCGGGTCGAAGCCGGCGTCATGCGCCTGCAGCACCTGCACCTCCTGCTCGCGGCTGGGGATCGGCACCGCGAGCTTGAGCAGGAAGCGGTCGAGCTGGGCCTCGGGGAGGGGGTAGGTGCCTTCGTACTCCACCGGGTTCTGCGTCGCGCACACCATGAAGGGCTCCGGCAGGGCCCGCGGCAGCCCGTCGACCGAGACCTGCCGCTCCTGCATCGCCTCCAGCAGCGACGCCTGGGTCTTCGGTGGCGTGCGGTTGATCTCGTCGGCCAGCAGCAGGTTGGTGAACACCGGGCCCTCGCGGAACGAGAAGGTCGCGCTGCGGGCGTCGTACACGAGCGAACCCGTCACGTCGCCGGGCATCAGGTCGGGGGTGAACTGCACCCGCTTGCTGTCGAGGGCCAGCGAGGCGGCCAACGCCCGGACGAGCAGCGTCTTCGCCACACCGGGCACGCCCTCGAGCAGTACGTGCCCGCGGCACAACAACGCCACGACGAGCCCGGTCACGACCGCGTCCTGCCCGACGACGGCCTTGCCCACCTCGCCGCGCAGCGCCACGAGGGCCTCGCGCGGGTCCGCGGCGCGGGTCCGACGGGCACGGGTCGTCCTGGCGGGAGTCGTCACGGGAGCTGCCTCTCGGGTGGGGTCATCGGGTCAGGGCGTCGCGGGTCAGCCTGTCCAGCTCCGAGGCCAGGCGCACGAGCCCCGCGTCGTCGGCCGGAGGCGGACCGTACAGCAGAGCGCGCACACCGGTCGCGTCGCGCCCGGTGCGCTCGGCGACGAGCGCGCTGAGCGCCTCGGGGCTGGGAGGCTCGCCGCCGTGCGACAGCCGTGCCAGGGTGCGCAGCGCCGCTCGGCGCAGCGCCTCGGCCGCGGTGCCCCGGGCCCCGGCGGCCTGGTAGAGCCGGCCGTGGCCTTCGACGGTCTCGGCGGCCCGCACCACCACGGGCAGCTCCTCCAGCACGACCCGGCCCAGCCGCCGGCCGCGCCAGACGGCGAGCACGACCAGAGCGAGCAGCAGCCCTCGTCGTCCGTCGCGCACCCAGTCGGGCAGCAGCTCGTCCGGCGACTGCACCGGCTTGACGCCGAGCGCCGGTCGGCCTGGAGCCGGCATCAGCCACACCACGCGGTCGGTGCCGCCGAGCAGCCCGATCCCGAGTGCGGCGTTGCCCTCCTCGTCGAGGTGGTCGTTGGTGAGTGCGGACGCGTCGCCGACAAGCACCATGCGGTCCGCGCCGAGGTCGAGGAGGCTCCCGTCGTAGCAGGAGGTGCCGCGCGGCGCGCGGTACGCCGCGCCTCCAGTCAGGGCACGTCCGGCGTTGGTGGCCACCGGCAAGTCGCAGCCAGGGTCCCGGTCCTGCACGTCGCCGCCGTCCCCGAGCTCGGCCGGGTTCCCGAGCGCCTGAAGCTGCTTGGGCCCCGCCTCGGCGACCACGACCCGCCCGGGTGCGCCCGCGAGCCGGCTCAGCTCCTCGTCGCTGAGCAGGTCGGGCTCCGGCACGAAGACGGTGGCGCCCGGCGCCGCCGCCACCGTGGACGGGACGTCGGTCGTCCGGGTGACCTGCACCCCTCGGTCGCGCAGCAGCGCGGCGAGCGCGTGCGCCCCCTCCGGCTCGTAGCCCTCCGGGTCGAGGCGACCCCGACCGGCACCGCCGACGACCAGGGCGAGCACCAGCAGGAGCAGCACCAGCCCGCCGCCCAGCAGCACCCCGACCCGGTTGCGGCGCAACCAGGAGCTCACGTCAGCACCAGCTTGGCGGCCCGGACCTCCTCGTCGAGCGCCACGAAGACGCGGTACGTGCCCGCGTCCGCCGGCCGCTCGCCGTACCGGAGGTCGTCGAACAGCCGAGCGCCGCGCAGCAGGGCGTCCCGCAGGTGCGGTACGGCGGAGCCGCCCTCCCAGGCGACCTCGTCCGCCGTCCGCCCCGGCCGTGGGTCCAGCACGCAGCGGCTCTCCAGCTCGCGGACCACGGCGCGAAAGCGCTCCTGCCCGGCCTCACGGAAGTCGCCGCGGGCCGCGAACGCCTCGGCCTGCTCGCGGTGCTGCCGCGCCGTGCGTTCGGGTGCCAGGTCGAACAGCGGCAGGTCGCCCGCCACCCGCCGGGCGGGCCGGAGCTTCACCACCAGCAGCGCGACGAGCAGCGCCACCACCACGACGAGCGCGAGCAGCCCCAGGCTCCCGCCGGGGAAGGACCCGGTGGCCTTGTCGAACAGCTCGGTGAGCCGGTCCGACAACCAGTTCAGGAGCCGCTCGGTCCACGAGGGCTCCGCGGCCTTGTAGGCCGGCTTGGAC
>JBKOVB010000077.1:0-11710 GCA_046723735.1 Actinomycetota bacterium
CCAGACCTCACCGTTCGCCGGGCACGCCAGCGAGGCGAGCGAGACCCACGACGTCGGCATGCGCGGCTTCGCGAAGCTCGCCGAGCTGTACGCCGGCCATCCGGTCCGGTGCCAGGAGACCGACGTGGACGCGGTCACGACGTTCAACCAGACCACCGACTACCCCTGCCGCTGAGGCGGTCTGGTTCGATGCGCGTGTGCTGCGCATCGCGAACTGCTCCGGCTTCTACGGCGACCGGCTCTCGGCCCTCGAGGAGGTGCTGACCGGCGGACCCGTGGACGTGGTCACCGGCGACTACCTCGCCGAGCTGACCATGCTCATCCTGTTCCGCTCCCGGCTGAAGGACCCGACCAAGGGGTACGCGACCACGTTCCTCCGCCAGCTCGAGGGCGTGCTCGGCACGGTGGCCGACCGCGGGACCCAGGTGGTGGTCAACGCGGGCGGGCTCGCGCCCGCGGCCTGCGCCGACGCCGTCCGGCAGCTCGCCGAGCGGCTGGGCGTCGTCGTACCGGTCGCGCACGTGGAGGGCGACGACCTGCTCCCCCGGGTCGGCGAGCTGGACCTGCCCCACCTCGACACCGGTGAGCCGCTCGGTGGCCGACAGCCCCTGACGGCCAACGCCTACCTCGGCGCCTGGGGCATCGCCCGCGCGCTGCAGGAGGGGGCCCAGGTCGTGGTGACCGGCCGCGTCACGGACGCCTCCCTCGTCGTGGGGCCTGCCGCGGCGCGGTTCGGCTGGGCCCGCGACGAGTGGGACGCACTCGCCGGTGCGGTCGTCACCGGCCACGTGATCGAGTGCGGCACCCAGGCCACCGGCGGCAACTACGCCTTCTGGCAGGAGGAGGTGGGGAACCCGCTGCGGATGGGCTTCCCCGTCGCGGAGCTCCACGAGGACGGGTCCGCGGTGATCACCAAGCACCCCGGCTCCGGGGGCGCGGTGACGGTCGGCACCGTGACGGCCCAGCTGCTGTACGAGATCGGCGGGCCGCTCTACGCCGGACCCGACGTGGTCGCCGACTTCAGCACGATCCAGCTGGAGCAGGAGGACCCCGACCGGGTCCGGGTGAGCGGCGTGCGCGGCTGGCCGCCGTCCGGCAAGGTCAAGGTGGCTCTCAACATGGTGGGCGGGCACCGCAACCGGATGGAGTTCGTGCTCACCGGCCTGGACGTCGAGGCCAAGGCCGAGCTGGCGCTGTCCGGACTCCGCGACGCGCTGCCGACGCAGCCGGCCGAGGTGGTCACCGACCTGGTGCGCCTGGACCGGGAGGACGCGCCCACCAACGAGCAGGCCGCCGCGCTGCTGCGGGTCACCGTCAAGGACCCGGACCCGACAGTCGTCGGCCGCGCCTTCTCCTCGGCCGCGGTCGAGCTGGCGCTGGCGTCCTACCCGGGCTTCACGCTGACCTCGCCGCCCGGAGACGCCTCGCCGTACGGCGTGTACTGGCCGGCCCTCGTCGACGCGGACGTCGTCGAGCACGTCGTGGTGCACCACGACGGCCGGCGCGAGGTCGTGCCCCACACCCCCGCCGGCCCTCCCCTTCCCGCTACGTCCTACGAATCGGTCCTTCGGCCCGGCGCGGACGTGAGGACCCAACGGGTGGCGCTGGGGCGCGTCGTGGGAGCCCGGTCCGGAGACAAGGGCGGCAACGCCAACGTCGGCTTCTGGGCCCGCACCGACGAGGCGGCGGCCTGGCTGCTCGGGTGGCTGGACGAGAAGGCCTTCCGGGCCCTGCTGCCCGAGGCCGACGGGCTCGACGTCTCGGTTCACCCGCTGCCGAACCTGCGGGCCGTCAACGTGGTCGTGCACGGCCTGCTGGGCGAAGGCGTCGCGGCGTCCGTGCGCTTCGACCCGCAGGCCAAGGGGCTCGCCGAGTACCTCAGGTCGCGGTACGTGGAAGTCCCGGACTCCCTGCTGCGCTGACGGCACGCAGGACGCGGTCGGCCACGACAGCCACGGGCTCGGTGGTCTCGACCACCAGGTCGGCGCCTGCACGCAGCAAGGGCTCCACCTCGCGCAGGTCCGCGAGCACGAGGGCGCGCTCGGCGTGGCCCTTGCCGAACGCGTTCGTCGTCCGGTTCTCGAGCCGCTCCAGCAGGACCTGCTCCGGCGCCGTCAGCAGGACGCGCACGTCGAAGGGGAGCTCGCGCTGCTCCTCGGAGCAGCCCGCGAAGAAGAGCAGGCCGGTGGGGTGCCGGTCGAGCAGCGCCCGGACGTGTTCGGTGCGCCAGCCCCAGCGGCCGTCCGCGCGCGGCTCCGAGTACCCGTCGTCGTCGGCGTCGAAGGCGAGGTAGCCGCGGTTGCGCAGCTCACGGACCAGCGCCGACTTGCCGGAGCCGGACATCCCGGTGAGCAGCACGCGCACGACTACCCCGCCCCGAACTCGGCCCTGATCGCCTTGCCGTGCTGGTCCAGCCCCGGTGCGGCCGGCCGGGACGGCGGGTCCTCCCAGGCCGACAGCTTGATGGGCTGGCCCGGCACCGGGAGACCCCCTGCATCGACCACCATGCGGCGGGCCCGGGACTGCTCCGACCCCACGGCCTCCGCCACGGTGGCGATCGGCCCGGACGGCACGCCCGCCGCCTCCAGCACCGCCAGCCAGTGGTCAGCCCGCGCGGTCACCAGCACCGCCTCGACGGCCTCCTTGAGCCCTGCCCGGTGCTGGTGGCGCAGCGCGTTCGTGGCGAACCGTGGGTCGGTGAGCAGCCCGGGCAGGCCCAGCGCGCCGCACAGGGCCCCGAAGAGCAGGTCGTTGGCGGCGCACACGGTGATGTCGCGGTCGGCGCAGCGGAACGTGTCGAAGGGTGCGATGGCGAAGTGCGCGTTGCCGATCCGACCGGGCTCGTCGCCGGTCGCGAGCCACGCCAGGGCCGCGCCCTCGAGCAGGGACACGGTGGCGTCGTACATCGCGATGTCCACGTGCGTGCCGCGCCCGCCACGCAGCGCCGCGCAGATCGCTCCGAACGCGTGCAGCCCCGCGGACAGGTCCGCCACCGGCGAGCCCGGCTTCACAGGCGGCCCGTCAGCCGCGCCGGTGATCGCCATGAGCCCGCTCATGCCCTGCACCACCGCGTCGTACGCCGGGCGGCTGGCCCACGGGCCGCTGTGCCCGAAGCCGCTGATGGAGCAGTAGACGAGCCGAGGGTTGAGCTCCAGGCACGCGGCCGGCCCGAGCCCGCGCCGGGCCATCACGCCCGGCCGGAAGTTCTCGACGAGCACGTCGGCCCGTGCTACGAGCGCCTTGGCCAGCGCGAGGTCTGCGTCGTCGCGCAGGTCGAGGGCCACGGACTCCTTGCCGCGGTTGACCCGGGCGAAGTACAGGGACTCGCCGTGCAGGAAGGGGCCGTAGCTGCGCGAGTCGTCACCCGCGTCGGGCCGCTCGACCTTGATCACCCGGGCGCCCAGGTCGGCGAGCATCATCGTCGCGAACGGCCCGGCGAGCACGCGCGAGAAGTCCACGACGAGCAGGTCCTGCAGGGGGCCTGCGACACGCCCGACCTCGGGGTGGACGGACGGGGAGCCGGGTGTGAGGTGCGACACGCCGCACATCCTTCCGGACCGGGAACGCGGCCCGTTCATGTGGTGTTGTGGAGTGCGTGAACGCCACCGCCAGCCCTGCAGCCGCCCCGACCCTGACCGCTGCCGACCGCTGCGACCGCTGTGGCGCGCAGGCCCGCGTCCGCGTGGGACTCGCGTCCGGCGAGCTGCTGTTCTGCGGCCACCACGCGAAGGCCTACGAGCCCGTTCTGCGTGACAACGCTGTGTCCTGGGAGGACGAGTCCCACCTCGTGCCTGCCTGACGCGACCACGCCGTACGACGGCCGTCCACCCCCAAGGGTGGGCGGCCGTCGGCGTATCAGGCGGAGGAGGCCCGGGCGGTCCACCGCCCGTCGGCGTGCTCGACGTGCAGCGGCACGCCGAACGCCCGGGTGAGGACGTCGCCGTTGAGCACCTGCTCCACCGGTCCCGCCGTGACGACCCGGCCCCGGGAGAGCACCAGCGCGTGCGTGACACCGACGGGGATCTCCTCCACGTGGTGGGTGACGAGCACCAGCGGCGTCGCACCCGCGCTCGCAGCGAGCCGGGTGAGCAGCCGCAGCAGCGCTTCCCGCGCTCCCAGGTCGAGCCCGGCGGCGGGCTCGTCGAGCAGCAGCAGCTCCGGGTCGGTCATGAGCGCCCGGGCCAGCAGCACCCGCTTGCGCTCGCCCTCCGACAGCGACCCGAACCGCCGGTCCGCGAAGGCCCGCATGCCGACCCGCACCAGCAGCTCGGCGGCCCGGGAGAGGTCGGCGTCGTCGTACCCCTCGTGCCAGCGGCCGATCACGCCGTGCGCGGCGGTCACCACGACGTCGAGGGCCTTCTCGTGGCCGGGGACGCGGTCCACGAGCGCCGCGGTCGTCAGCCCGACGCGGGTGCGCAGCTCGCCGAGGTTGGCCTCGCCGTATCTCTCCCCCAGCAGCTCGACCTGGCCGGACGACGGGAACAGCGACGCCGAGGCGACCGCCAGCAGCGTGGTCTTGCCCGCGCCGTTCGGGCCGAGCACCACCCAGCGCTGGCCCTCCTCGACGGTCCAGTCGACACCGCCGAGCAGCGTCGCACCCTCGCGCACGACCGTGACGCCGGTCATGCGCAGGACGGGAGCGTGAGGCACGCGACGACCGTATCCAGCGGTCGGGCAGGATCGTGGGATGGCCTACCGCTGCTTCGACGTCGACATCACCGACCAGGTCGCCCACCTGCGGCTCAACCGCCCGGACGAGCTGAACACCATGATCCCGGAGTTCTGGCGAGAGCTGCCGGAGATCGTGACGGGGATCAGCGACGCCGGCAGCGCCCGCGCCATCGTGATCTCGAGCACCGGCAAGCACTTCAGCGCCGGGATGGACCTGTCGGTCTTCGCGGCGCAGCCGGACGCGGACGCCGAGCCCGGGCGCCGGCAGGCGCGGCTGCGGTCGCTGGTCGGGCGGCTGCAGTGGACGTTCACGGCGCTGGAGAAGGCCAGGGTGCCCGTGCTCGTGGCGGTCCAGGGCGGGTGCATCGGCGGCGCCGTCGACCTCGCCACCGCGGCGGACTGCCGGTACGCCTCCCGCGATGCCTTCTTCTCGGTCCAGGAGATCAACATCGGGATGACGGCCGACGTGGGGACCCTGCAGCGGCTGGGCACCTGCGTCCCGCAGGGGGTGGCGCGCGAGCTGGCGTTCACGGGCCGCCGGATGTCTGCGGAGCGGGCGTACGAGGTGGGCCTGGTCCAGGGCCTGTACGACGACCACGACGCGCTCGTGGCCGGCGTGCTCGAGACCGCGCGTGAGATCGCGACCAAGTCGCCGCTGGCGCTGTGGGGCACCAAGGTGGCCATGAACCATGCACGTGACCACGGCGTCGCCGCGGGGCTGGAGCAGATCGCGACCTGGCAGGCCGGGATGTTCCAGCCCGCCGACCTGCTCGAGGCGGTCACGGCCAAGGTGGAGAAGCGCCCAACCGCGTACGCCGACCTGCTGCCCGAGCCCACCGGACTCGAGCCGTAGCCGAGCGCCCGGAGGGCGGGGTGGTCGTGCTCCCCCGCCCCGCCCTCCGAGCGCGGCTCCCCCCAGCCGCAGCCTGTGGTGTCAGGCGGTCTCGTTGGCGCGCAGCCGCTGCGTGAGGCTCACGAGCAGCTTGCGGTCGAGACTCGGCACCTGGTCGACGAGCATCCGAAACTCCTGGGACTCCACGAGCAGCGCGCGCACTGCGGTCTTGGCGACGACGCGCGCGTTGCGAGGCGACCCGTCCAGCAGGGCGATCTCGCCCACGTGGTCGCCCGGGCCGAGCTGTGCGACCACGTGTCCGTCGATGACGACCTGAACCTCGCCGGAGAGGATCACGATGAACTCGTAGCCCGTCGCGCCCAGCTCGGTGAGGTGCTCGAGCGGCTGGTAGTCCACCCACTCGGCCACCCGGTCGACGGCGGCTAGCTCGTCGGCGGTCCAGCCGGCGAAGAACGGGATGTCCGCGAGCGCGTCGTAGCTGTGCTTGCGGCTCAGCAGGCTCACGAGACGTCCTCCGGGGTCGGTGGTGGAGACGCCCCACCTTCCCCGAGCGCGGTGTCGGCGTCTGTCAGGTCGCCGACACCGGTGCCCTCAGCCCCGGCCGTAGAGGAAGCGGACCAGCTTCAGCAGCCGCGCGTCGGTCTTTGCGGTGCGGTCGAAGGTGGTCAGCGCCATGAGCGGCTTCATCCGCTGCTTGGCGATCGCCTTGGGCGCCGTGAACTCGCGCAGTCCGTCCTCGCCGTGGATCCGGCCGAACCCGGAGTCGCCGGTGCCGCCGAACGGCAGCGACGGGATGCCCGCGAAGCCCTGCACCGAGTTGATGCTGGTCATGCCCGAGCGCAGACGCCGTGCGATCTCGAGACCGCGCCGCTTCGAGTAGACGGCACCCGCCAGGCCGTACGTCGTGGCGTTGGCGTGCTCGACGGCCTCGTCCACGTCCTTCACCTTGGTGACGGTCAGAGTGGGCCCGAAGGTCTCCTCCTTGACGGCGAGAGACTCCTCCGCCACGCCGGTGAAGACGGTGGGCTCGACCAGGGTGCCCTCGATGCCGCCGCCGGTCACCGTCGTACCGCCGTGGGCCAGCGCGTCCTCAATGTGGGTCCGGATCACGTCCACCTGCGACGGCATGGTGATGTGGCCGTACGAGCGCCCGGCCTCAACCTTCGCGACCTTGTCCTTCAGCGCAGCGACGAACCCGTCGTACGACTTCTCGGTGACGTAGACCCGCTCGATGCCGATGCAGGTCTGGCCGGCGTTGGCCATCCCGCCCCACAACGCGCCGTCGGCCGCGGCGACCACGTCGGCGTCGTCGTCGACGATCATCGCGTCCTTCCCGCCGCACTCCATGAGCACCGGCGTCAACGTCTCCGCGCACGCCGCCATGACCTTCTTGCCCGTGCGGGTGGACCCGGTGAACGCGATCTTGTCCACGCCCGCACGGCACAGCGCGGCGCCGGTCTCGCCCAGGCCGGTGAGCAGCTGCAGCACCGGCTGCTCGGGCACGACCTCGGCGAAGGTGTCGACGACCCACTTCCCCACGGCCGGCGTGTACTCCGACGGCTTGAAGACCACGGTGTTGCCGGCCGCGAGGGCGTAGGCGATCGAGCCCATCGGCGTGAAGACCGGGTAGTTCCAGGGGCCGATGACGCCGACGACGCCGAGGGGCTGGTACTCGAGGTACGCCGCGTTGTTGGCCATGAGCAGGCCGGTGGGCACCCGACGCATGCCCAGGACCTTGCGGGCGCTCTTCGCCGCCCACGCAAGGTGGTCGACGGAGAGCGTCAGCTCGATCTGGGCGTCGCCGGTCGGCTTGCCGTTCTCGCGGCGCATGATCTCGGCGATCTCGGGCAAGCGCTTCGCGATGAGCACACGCCAGGCGTCGAGCCGCTGCTTGCGCCCGTCGAAGCCGAGGCCCTGCCACCACGCCGTGGCCTCGCGTGCGCGGGCGACCGCCGCGCGCACGTCCTCCTCGGTGTTGACCGGGAAGGTCGCGTACACCTCGCCGGTGGCAGGCTCCAGGGAGTCGAACGTGGCAGCGGTCCGGGTCTTGCGCTCGGCGGCGATCGTCATGGGTCACAAAATACGTGCGGTCGAGCGGTGCCGCACACTGGAGGGGTGCAGCCCACCCGTCCGGACCAGCCGGTCGTCGTCACGACCGCGGCGCGATCGGGCACCGACGACCGCCGCCTGCGGCAGCGGCGCTACGCCCTGATGCAGGGCATCCGGCTGGTGAGCTTCGTCCTCGCGGTGGTCCTCCCGGTCGCGCTGCCGTTCAAGCTGGCTCTGATGGCCGCGGCGCTGGTGCTGCCGTGGATGGGTGTCGTGAGCGCGAACGGCGGCCCGCGCCGGGACAGGCAGGCACGCCCCTCCGCACTGGTGGACCGGGTGGAGCCGGTCCGGATCGCGCTCGAACCAGGTCGCGACGTCGAGCAGTGAGGGCGGTTGTCCAGCGGGTCTCGTGCGCCCAGGTCGCCGTCGCCGGCGAGGTCGTCGGGGCGATCGACGAGGGCCTGCTGGTCCTGCTCGGGGTCACGCACGACGACGGACCGGACCAGGTGAAGGCGATGGCGCGCAAGCTGCACGAGCTGCGGATCCTGCGCGACGAGCGCTCGTGCGCCGAGTCGGGAGCCGGTCTCCTCGTGGTCAGCCAGTTCACGCTCTACGGCGACACCCGCAAGGGACGGCGGCCGTCCTGGTCCGCCGCCGCCCCGGCGTCGGTGGCGGAGCCCCTCGTGGAGGCCGTCATCGAGGCGCTCCGTGCGCGCGGGGCCACGGTGGCCACCGGCGTGTTCGGGGCCGACATGGCCGTGTCGCTCGTGAACGACGGTCCCGTCACTCTGCTGCTCGAGGTCTGAGGCCCGCCGGCTCGGATGCACGCTCGTCGGGTTCGTGAACGCCCAGGGCTAGCACGGCCTGCCGGAGGCAGCATGAGCAGATGGCTGACCTCGAGCTGGGCGTGGACACCTTCGGGGACGTGACCGTCGATGCGGCCGGCAAGCCGGTGCCGCACCCGCAGGTCATCCGGGACGTTGTCGAGGAGGGCGTGCTCGCCGACAAACTGGGCCTGCAGTTCTTCGGCGTGGGTGAGCACCACCGGGCCGACTTCGCCGTCAGCGCACCGGAAGTCGTGCTCGCCGCGGTCGCGGCGCAGACTCAGCGCATCCACCTCGGCTCGGCAGTCACCGTCCTCAGCTCCGACGACCCGGTACGGGTCTACGAGCGCTTCGCCACGCTCGACGCCCTGTCCGGCGGCCGGGCCGAGGTGATGCTCGGTCGCGGCTCGTTCACCGAGTCGTTCCCGCTGTTCGGCTACGACCTGGAGGACTACGAGCTGCTCTTCGCGGAGAAGCTCGAGCTGTTCTCGCGGCTTCGTGACGAAGGTCCGATCAGCTGGGAGGGGCGGACGCGCGGGCCGTTGACCGGGCAACGGGTCTGGCCCACCACCGAACGCGGGCTGCGGGCCTGGGTGGCGGTGGGAGGCTCGCCCAACTCCGTGGTCCGCGCGGCGCAGCACGGCTTGCCGCTCGCGCTGGCGATCATCGGCGGGGACCCGGTCCGCTTCGCGCCCCTGGTGGAGCTCTACCGACGCGCCCTCGAGGAGACCGGCCAGGAGCAGCTCCCCGTCGCCGTGCACTCCCCCGGCTACGTCGCCGACACCGACGAGCAGGCGCGCGAGGAGCTCTGGCCCCACTACGAGGTGATGATCGGCCGGATCGGGCGGGAGCGCGGGTGGCCGCCGCCGCGGCGCGTGCAGTTCGAGGCCGACGTCGATCTCGGCGCGCTCCACGTGGGCTCGCCGGAGACCGTCGCGGCGAAGGTCGCGCGCACCGCAAAGACCCTGGGGATCCAGCGCTTCGACCTGAAGTACAGCGCCGGCACGCTCCCGCACGGCAAGCTCATGCACTGCCTCGAGCTCTACGGCACCAAGGTCGCGCCGCTCGTGCGCGAGATGCTCGACTAGGTCTAGGCCCAGGCCTAGGCCTTGGCCTTGGCCTTCGCCGCCGCCGCCTTCTGCTCCTGCTTGAAGGCTCGTACGGCGAGCAACGACGCCGGGTCCCGCACGTCCGCCACCGACCGGGTGGCGCCCTCTTCGCCGTACGCACCGGCGGCCTCCCGCCAGCCGGGAGGCGTGACGCCGAGCTGCTTGCCCAGCAGGGCCACGAAGATCTGGGCCTTCATGTCGCCCCAGCCGGGCAGCGCCTTCAGCCTGTCGAAGAGCTCTTGACCCGAGCCGGCGGTCGTCCAGATCGCCGCGGCGTCGCCGTCGTACTCGGAGGCGACGACCGCGGCCATCTGCTGGACACGGCCGGCCATGGACCGGCCGTACCGGTGGATCGCCGGCGGCGTCGCCGCAAGGTCGGCGAACGCCTCGGGGTCCATCGCGGCGATCGCCGCCGGGTCGAGCCGGTCGACGCCCAGGCGCTCGGCGAGCTTCAGCGGTCCCTTGAAGGCAGCCTCCATGGGGTACTGCTGGTCAAGGAGCATCCCGACCGCGAGGGCGAACGGGTCCTTGGCGAGCAGCTCGTCCGCGGCCGGATCCTGGGCGATGCACAGCGTCATGCCCCCATCCTGCAGCGATTCCCGCCAGGGGCGACAGCCGGGCTCAGCCGCCGAGCGACTCGGGGTCGGCAAGGTTGCGCTTGAGGGCGTCGAAGTAGATCGCGCACTGGACGCCGTCGACAAGCCGGTGATCACCGGTCATGCAGAGACTGAACTGCGGGGACCACCGCCACCTTGCCATCTGGGCGGAGCGTCAGGCGGTCGGCACTCACGACCTTGCACGGCGCGAGGTCGGTGCCCTGACCGATGTCGACGGCGAAGCCGACCGACACGTCATTGAACGCCCGGATCCGGCTGCCCTCGACGACGGCGCCGATCCCGGGCGAGCACCAGCCGGTCCTGCACAACGCCCCAGGGTGGAGACCTCGGGCGTCCTGTCTTGCAAGACGGACGTACGGTTTGGTGATAGCCTGACGTCGTGCCCAAGGTCTCCCCCGCACAGCTCGCCGCGACGCGGCAGGTGATCCTCGAAGGCGCCCGGCGCGCGTTCGCGCGGCACGGCTACGAGGGCGCCACCGTCAAGGTGCTCGAAGCCGAGACCGGCCTGAGCAGGGGCGCGATCTTCCACCACTTCAAGGACAAGGACGCGCTGTTCCTCGCCCTCGCCGAGGACGACGCCGCGCGGATGACCGAGACAGTGGCCGAGCACGGCCTCGTCCAGGTGATGCGCGACCTGCAGGACAAGGACGCCGGCTGGCTCGGCGTCCAGCTGGAGGTACGCCGGAGGCTGCGCACCGACCCGGAGTTCGCCGCGCGGTGGCAGGAGCACCAGAGCGCCGTCACGGGAGCCACGACGGCACGGCTGCAGCGCCAGCGTCAGGCAGGGGTCGTGCGCGACGACGTGCCGCTCCCGATCCTCGTGGACTTCCTCCGACTGGTGCTCGACGGGCTGGTCAGCGGGCTCGCCGCCGGCATGCCCACCGAGCACCTCCCGGGGGTGCTCGACCTCGTGGAGGACGCGGTCAGACGGCCCACTAGCGTGCAGAACGAACAACGACAAGGAGCAGCACGATGAGTCTCGACAGCTTCGGCGCCAAGGGAACCCTGCAGGTCGGAGGGCAGTCCTACGACGTCTTCCGGCTGTCCGCGGTCCAGGGCGCCGCCGACCTGCCCTACAGCCTGAAGGTGCTGCTCGAGAACCTGCTCCGCACCGAGGACGGCGCCGACATCACGGCCGACCACGTCCGTGCGCTCGCCGGCTGGGACCCGCAGGCCGAGCCGGACACCGAGATCCAGTTCACGCCCGCCCGCGTGCTCATGCAGGACTTCACCGGCGTCCCCTGCGTCGTCGACCTCGCCACCATGCGCGAGGCCATGGCCGACCTCGGCGGCGACCCCAAGAAGATCAACCCGCTGGCGCCCGCCGAGCTCGTCATCGACCACTCGGTCATCGCCGACATCTTCGGCCGCCCGGACGCGTTCGAGCTGAACGTCGACCTGGAGTACGAGCGCAACAGGGAGCGTTACCAGTTCCTGCGCTGGGGCCAGACGGCGTTCGACGAGTTCAAGGTCGTCCCGCCCGGTACCGGCATCGTCCATCAGGTCAACATCGAGCACCTGGCCCGCGTCGTCATGGCGCGCGACAACGTGGCCTACCCGGACACGGTCGTCGGGACCGACTCACAC
>JBKOVB010000113.1:0-75917 GCA_046723735.1 Actinomycetota bacterium
CCCCACGGCCGCGGCGGACACCCGCGCCGCGGTCGCCGGGGGCGGCGGCGGCGCCTCGGCCGGCGCGTCGGGCTTGGGGACGTCGACCCTCGGCCGGCGGGTGGCGGCACCGCTCTTCGGCCCGTAGCCCACCAGCGTCGCGGTCCGGCCACCCGGGCCGACCTCGCCGATGAGCGCCCCCTGCTCCGGCCCGAACGCCTCGGCCGTCTTCTCCTGAGCCTCCTGCGCCGACGGCTCGGACGGGGCCGCAGGCAGGTCACCCGCCGCGGGGTCGGTGTCGAAGGTGATGAGCGCGGCCCCGACGTCGACCGTCTGCCCCGGCTCGGCGTGCAGGGAGACCACGACCCCGGCGTACGGCGAGGGCACCTCCACCGCGGCCTTGGCCGTCTCCACCTCGACGATCGGCTGGTTCAGCGAGACCGTGTCGCCGACCTGGACCAGCCACTGCAGGATCTCGCCCTCGGTCAGCCCCTCACCGAGGTCCGGAAGCCGGAACTCCTGGATCCTGCTCATCAGTAGGCCAGCGAGCGGTCGACGGTGTGGAGCACCCGGTCGAGGTCCGGCAGGTACTCCTCCTCCAGCCGGGACGGCGGGTACGGCGTGTCGTAACCGGTCACGCGCAGCACCGGCGCCTCCATCTCGTAGTAGAGCTCCTCGGACAACCTTGCCGCGATCTCGGCCCCCAACCCGAGGAACCTCGGGGCCTCGTGCACGACGACCGCCCGCCGCGTCCGACGTACGGAGTCGGCAATCGTGTCGAAGTCGATCGGCGACAGCGAGCGCAGGTCGACGACCTCCAGCGACCTGCCCTCCTCCTCGGCTGCGGTCGCCGCGTCGAGGCAGGTGCGCACCATCGGGCCGTAGCAGAGCAGCGTCAGGTCGGTGCCCGGACGTGCGACCCTGGCCTGCCACGGCCCCAGGACCGAGGCGGTGTCGGCCGTATCCACATCGGCCTTCTCCCAGTAGCGCCGCTTCGGCTCGAAGAAGATCACGGGGTCGTCGGACGTGATCGCCTGCTGGATCATGAAGTAGGCGTCGGTCGGGTTGGAGCAGGCGACGACCTTCAGCCCCGCGGTGTGGGCGAAGTACGCCTCGGGCGACTCGCTGTGGTGCTCGACCGCGCCGATGCCACCGCCGAACGGGATGCGCACGACGACGGGCATCTTCACGCTGCCCTTGGAACGGGCGTGGATCTTCGCGAGCTGGCTCACGATCTGGTCGTAGGCCGGGTAGACGAAGCCGTCGAACTGGATCTCGCAGACCGGGCGGTAGCCGCGGATGGCCAGCCCGATCGCCGTACCGACGATGGCGGACTCGGCGAGCGGGGTGTCCATCACGCGGTCCTCGCCGAAGTCCTTCTGCAGCCCGTCGGTGACGCGGAAGACGCCGCCGAGCTTGCCGACGTCCTCGCCCATGACGAGCACCTTGTCGTCGCGCTCCATCGCGGCGCGCAGTCCCTCGTTGAGGGCCTTGGCCAAGGTCAGCTGCGGCATCAGTGCCCCCCTCCTGCGAAGCCGGCGAGGTAGGTGTCGAGCTCCGCTTTCTCCTCCAGCAGAAGGGGAGTCGGCTCGTCGTAGATGTTCTCGAACAGGAAGCCCGGCGCCGGGTCAGGCATCTCCAGGCACTCCTTGCGGACCCGGGCCGCGAGCTGGTCGGCCTCGGCCTCGACGCTCTCGATGAAGCCGTTGTCGGCCAGCTGCTGCTTGAACAGGAACGACCGCAGCCGCTCGATCGGGTCCTTGAGCTTCCAGGCCTCCAGCTCCGACGACAGGCGGTAGCGGGTCGGGTCGTCGGAGGTGGTGTGCGCCCCCATCCGGTAGGTGAAGGCCTCGACGAGCGTCGGGCCCTGCCCGGTACGGGCGGCGTCCAGAGCGGCCCGGGTCACGGCATAGCTGGCCAGCACGTCGTTGCCGTCGACCCGCACGCCGGGGAAGCCGAAGCCTGCGGCCCGCAGGTACAGCGGGATGCGGCTCTGGTGGTCGGCAGGGGTGCTGATGCCCCACTGGTTGTTCTGGCAGAAGAAGACGATCGGCGCGTTGTAGACGCTGGCCCACACGAACGCCTCGTTGACGTCGCCTTGTGCGGAGGCGCCGTCGCCGAAGTAGGCGATCACCGCCTCGCCGGTCTCCGGGTCTCCCACAGCGCCGTCCTTGGTGATGCCCATCGCGTAGCCGGTGGCGTGCAGGGTCTGGCTGCCGATGACGATCGTGTAGAGGTTGAAGCGGTGCTCCTGCGGGTCCCACCCGCCGTTGTTCACGCCGCGGAACAGCCCGAGCAGCAGCACCGGGTCGACGTCGCGGCACCAGGCGACCCCGTGCTCCCGGTACGTCGGGAAGGCGAAGTCCTGGGGTCTCATGGCGCGAGCCGAGCCGACCTGCGCGGCCTCCTGGCCGAGCAGCGCGGCCCAGATGCCGAGCTCTCCCTGGCGCTGCAGGGCGGTGGCCTCGACGTCGAAGCGACGGACGAGCACCAGGTCGCGGTAGAAGGCGCGGTACTCGTCGTCGGTCAGGTCGACGTCGTAGTCAGGGTGGTGGACCCGCTCACCTTCCGGGGTGAGGAGCTGGACGAGCGGGGCCGTGCTGTCGGCGGCGGTCACGGGGTCCTCCGGGGCTCGGCTGCCTGTGGCCTGATCCTGGCACGACTCGCCGCTGGGTGTGACCCAGATCTCAGGGGTGCTTGCCCTGGCCCAGGTGCTTGCCGTTGTCGTCCGGGTGAGGTGGGTGCACAGGGTGCACAGGGTGCACCGGGTGGGCAGGGTGCGGCTTGCGGCCCAGCCACTCGGCGGGCGGCTGCACGCTCGGTACCAGGACAGGGCCGGAGGGCGCACTCGGCTCCGGGACGGGCTGCGGGAGCGGTGCGGGGTTGTGGACCGCCACCGCCACCTGCCGGTCGGGGTCGGCCGAGGCTGCGGGCTCCGCCGTCGCCGGCACCCGCACCGGTGCCGCGACCGTGGTCAGCGGGGGCGTCACCTGTCGCGTCGTCGTGGGCGAGACGCTCCCCGGCGGCCGCTGCACGAACAGCGGCGGCGCGGGCCGTGGGGAGGTCGTCGCCGGGGAGGGCGTCGTGGAGCGGTGAGGCGCGAGGGTGCCGGTGCCGTTGGAGATGAGCACGGCCGTCCCGGCCGAGGCCAGGCCGACCAGGGCGACCGTGGTCGCGCCGATCACAAGCCGGGATCCATCGGGCACGTGTGGGGTCCTTCCCTCACGAAACGCCACCAAACGGGGACGCTGCGTGCACTGTGAGGATGCACCCGTTCGCCGTAACGCCGACAGGGCCGAACGGGCTACTTCTCCGCTTCGGCCTTGATCGCCGCGAGGGTGTGCTCCATACCGCGCGCCGTCGCGGCCTCCCGGTCGAGCACGCCGGTGGCGAGACCCGCGGGGGTCTTGAACCAGCCCGGGCGCTCGTCCACCCAGCTCTCGGTGAGGCTGACGCCGCCGTCGACGGGCTCGAGGTCGTAGGTCCAGCGCGCCACCGGGATGCCGAACGATGTGACCCGGAACGAGAACGTCCGTCCCGGCTCGGCCTGCTCCACCCGGCACGTCGTGGACCAGCGGCGCCAGCCGTTGCGGTTCCGGCCGCGGAACCGGACGCCAGGCGCCGGGCCGGTGGCCCCGCCGAGCCAGCGGCCCCCGGTGTTCTCGGGGCTGAGCCGACCCATGCCGGGGAGGTCGCTCACGAGGGCGTAGATCTTCTCCGGCGTTGCGCTGACGAGGGCGGTGCGGCTCAGGCGGCTGCTCATAGCGCCGGAGAGTACTGACTACGGTTGTCCCGTGACCTGGCCGCGCCCCGTGCCCCTGATCGGCGACACGACGTCGGCCGCCGACCGGGCCGCCGCCCCGGATGCCTGGGCGTTCTCCCCGGCGGCGCGTGAGGCACTCCAGGACGTGATCGCCGCCCGCCGCGACGTGCGGCGCTACCGCCCCGACGCGGTGCCCGACGAGGTCCTCGAACGCGTGCTCGCCGCCGGCCACCGCGCACCTTCGGTGGGCCACTCCCAGCCCTGGCGCTTCGTCGTCGTTCGCGATCCTGCGCTGCGGGAGCGTGCCGCGTGGATGGCCGACCAGGAGCGGCTCGCCCAGGCCGCGCAGCTTGCCCCCGAGTCGGCCCGGCAGCTGCTCGACCTGCAGCTCGAGGGGATCCGCGAGGCGCCGCTCGGCGTCGTGGTGTGCTGCGACCGCCGTACGCCGGCAGCCGGCGTCCTCGGCCGGGCGACCTTTCCCGACGCCGACCTGTGGTCGTGCGCGTGCGCCATCCAGAACCTGTGGCTCGCCAGCCGCGCCGAGGGCCTGGGCATGGGATGGGTCACGCTGTTCGACCCGGAGGCGCTCGGCGACCTGCTGGGCCTGCCGGACGGCGTCACGACCCTCGGCTGGCTGTGCCTGGGCTGGCCCGACGAGCGTCCGCCGGCCCCAGGCCTCGAGCGCGCAGGTTGGTCCAGCCGGCTGCCGCTCGCCGACGTGGTCCTGACGGACCGCTGGTCCGAGACCGCGCCGCCCGCCTCCCACCTGCGCGCACCCTCGCAGCAGCAGGTCGTCGGTGCCCGCGACGAGTCCGACCGGCTCCTCACGCCTCCCGGGTCGCTGGGCGTGCTCGACCGCGCGGTCGACCGAGCAGTCGCGCTCGGCCACGTCTCCCTGACGGCAGGCGTGCTGGTGCTCGCCGCCGGGCGGCACCCCGTGACCGACCTCGGCGTGTCCGCCTTCGAGCCGTCGGTCACCGACGACGTGCTCGCGGCGGCAGACGCCGGAAGCGCCGTGGGCACCGTGGCGGCGGCGGCGGCGGGGCTGCGGTCCGTCGTCGTCGACTGCGGTACGGCGACAGGAGACCTCCTCCACGACGACGCCCTCTCGCCCGATGCGGTCACCGAGCTCGTGGCGCGCGGCCGTTCGCTCGGCAGCTCCTTGGGCCCCGACGGGCTGGTGGCGCTGGGCGAGGTCGGCATCGGCAACACCACCGTGGCGGCCGCGCTGTCCGCCGTACTCCTCGGGGTGCCGGCGCAGGACGTGGTGGGGCTCGGGTCCGGGGCGGACACCGCGATGCTGGTCCGCAAGCGGGAGGTCGTCGCGGGGGCGCTGGCCCGCGTCGGCTCGGTCAACAGCCCGCTGCGTGCGCTGGCCGCGGTGGGCGGGCCGGAGGTGGCCTTCCTGACCGGGGTGACGCTCGGGGCCGCCTCGGCCGGCGTGGTCGTGGTGCTCGACGGGCTGCTCACCTCGGTCGCGGCGCTGTGCGCGGTGCTGCTCGAACCCGCGGTGGCGCAGCACCTGGTGGCCGGCCAGCGCAGCCGCGAACGGGCCCACGCCTTGGTGCTGGAGCGCCTGGGCCTCGAGCCGCTGCTCGACCTACGGTTGCGCGCCGGCGAGGGCGCGGGGGCCTGCCTGGCGGCGCAGCTGCTGCTGTCAGGTTTGCGGGTACGGCGGGAGACCGCCCGCACCTCCTGACCCGCTCCTCCCTTACGTCCTCACGATGTGCCCAAAGGTCCGCGTGAGCGTTAGGGCGCAGCGAGGGGGACGGTCCCCTGAGCGCTCGGCAGGCCGGGGCCGGTCATCTCCCACCGGACCGTCAGCGTCACCGCGGCGTCGTCTGGCACCTGTAGGCGCATCTCGTACCGAACCGTCTGCCCCGCTGCGATCGAGCTGACCGTCGCGCAGTTGAGCGTGTAGCTCTCCTTGGTGGGCGCTTCGAGGTAGGACGGGCACCAGCGGTCGAAGCTGACCGGCTCGTTCGTCGGGTTGGTGAGGTCGACGACGTAGACCAGAGGCTCGCCGGCCTTCGCCGTCTGCGGCAGCTCCAAGGAGGCGGCCAGGTCGCTCAGCGGGTCGTGCGGCGCCACCGGCGCCTGCTCCTCGACGTAGAACCGCGTGAGGTGCAGGCCGCAGGTGAGGTTCAGACCGTCCGTCGGGCCCGCCGGCGTGACGGTTCCGCCGCCGGTGAGCGTGATGTCGACGTGGTGGTACAGCTGAGCCGGCTTCGCGCCGGCAGGGTTGGCGGGGCACAGCGAGTCTGTCTGCAGCCCGAGGAGCGTGGTGCCGCCCGGTGCCATGTTCGCGGTCGTCGACTGCGGGAAGTAGCTGCCGTTCGTCGCGACGACGTCGGGCTTCCCGGGCTCGGATGCGGTCACCCTGGCCGGGAACCCCTTCAGCACGCACGTCGAGCTGCTGGTGTTGCGGAACACGACGTAGTTCACCAGGTGTCCGGTCGCACCGTCTCGGCCGTCAAACGACGCGGTGACGTCCCCCGCCGTGCAGTCACGCGCGTCCGTGGGGACCGGCCCTGATGGCGCGGGCGGTGCCTGGTACGGCGTGGGCGGGAGGTCCACCCAGGGCACGGTGCCGGTGAGGTCGACCCCGGTCGCGACCCGAGTGCTCGGGGGCGACGACGGCAGCGTCAGCGCGACCCCTCCGACGACGCCCGCGACGGCCACGACACCGACGGCCGTCGCCCAGCGGGCGGCCCTGCGGCGACGCACCCGTCGTACGACGTCGTCGAACGCCACCCCCTCGGAGGGCGGCGCTGCCTCGTGCAGCAGCGCGGCGAGCCGCTCCTCACCCATGGCTGGCCTCCTCGTCCCAGACTCCTCCGAGCGGGCACTGACGAAGCTTGCCGAGCGCCTTGGCGCTCTGGCTCTTCACGGTGCCGACGGAGCACCCCATCGCCTGCGCGGTCTGCGCCTCGGTGAGGTCGTCGAAGTAGCGGAGCACCACGACTGCCCGCTGACGCGGCGGCAGCGACAGCAGCGCCTGGCGCACCGCGCTGCGAAGGTCCGCGTCGGCGAACGCGTCGCCCGGCACAGGGCGGTCCGGCAGGGAGCCGGGCGCCGTCTCGGCCCGGCGACGACGACGGGCACTGACGAAGCTGGTCACGATGACCCGTCGTACGTAGGCCTCGGGCGCGTCCAGGCGCGCCCAGCGGTTCCAGGTCTTGGCCAGCGCCGTCTGCACCAGGTCCTCCGCCTCGCCTCTGTCACCCGTGAGCAGCCAGGCGTGGCGGACGAGCGCGCCCGATCGCGCGACGACGAAGTCGCGGAACCCCTCCGGCTCACGCACAGGCCACCTCCGGTGCTCATCCTGGTAGACGCACGCGCCGTCGCGGAGGGTTGCCCGGGCGGGGCGCGTTGCTCCTGGCACCAATTTTTCTGCCGCAGCAGGAGACGACGCGGCCACGTCGAAAGAGGACGACCACGAGCGCGGTGTGCTGCGGCCCAGGGCTGCAAGCCGCGCCAAGTCCAGCGGGGCGCTTCCGGGGGGAGGCGCCCCGCTGTCGTTGCCCGGTCAGGTCGAGCAGGCTGTCGCCGTCGAGGAAGGCGAGGCCGCCGATGTCGGCGGACCCAGCCGTACTCCCCCCAGAACGTGAGCCGGTCCGACGCCATCAACCGCCCGCGCCGGCGTGGTCTCGTCGTTGCGGCACCCTCGCTCCCCGGGTGGCCGCGGCCTGCTCACCTCGTCGAATCGCGTCGACGACACCCTCGATGAACGCGTCCGGCGCGTCGTACGGCGCCGCATGCGCGGCTCCGGTGATCTCGCGCGGTCGCGCGGTGGGGATCGCGTCGCTCAGCGCGCGCATCGCCGAGCGCATGTAGGTGCGGCTGCGAGACCCGTAGGTGCAGACGACCGGTGCCGTGACCTTCGCCAGATCCGAAGCGCGGGGGCGTTCGCCAAGGGTGCTGTGCAGGTCGGCGATGACGGATCGCCCGTTGTCGCGGGCGGTGCGTCGCCACGACTCAGGGAAGGCGTCCCAGGCGCTGCCGCCGTCGCGATAGCCGTACACGTAGCGCAGCAGCACCTCGGCGGCGTCGGCATGGCGGCTGCGCAGGGCCAACCACTCCACCCGGGCGAGCGTGGCCAGCGCCGAGGCGGTGGGATGGCGCAGCGCTCGCCACGGCGCCTCGTGGACGAGCACGGCCAGGACGAGGTCGGGACGGCGCACGGCGAGATCCAACGCGATGGTCGCCCCGGCGCTCGTCCCCACCACGACCGCGGGCGCCGAGGTCAGCGCTCCCAGCACCGCCGCTGCGTCGCGGGTGTGCACCGCGGCGGAGCGCACGACGCCGCCACCGGAGCGGGTGTAACCGCGCCGGTCGTAGGCGATGACCCGGCCGACGGCAGCCAGCCCGTCGACGACGTCCCCCCAGGTCGAGGCGGTGGCACCGGAGGGAGGGATCAGCAGGATCGGCGGGCCGGCGCGGCCCTTCTCCTCGTAGTAGAGCCTGGCTCCGCCTGCGTCGACGTACGCCATGACCGGCCCTCCCTGTCTGTTTCCTCCGCGTTGACGGCTAGGCAGGCGGGGGCGCCGGGATGAGCCCGAGCTGCACGAGGACGGCCACGTTGTCGTAGTAGAGGTTGTCGACGACCATCAGCCCGTCGTGGACCTGCACCATCTCCATCCCTCTGATCTCCACCCGGTTGGCGGTCGGAGCGATGGTGGTGCCCTCCGGCAGCGTGAGCGCGCCGGTGTGCATGCCGGCGAAGACGAACTCGTCCGCGAAGAGGTCGCCTCGCTCGACGTAGCTCACCAGCGTGAAGCTGAAGTCGGAGAACGCCGCGAGCTCGCGGGCGAACCGGTCGCGGATCTCGGCGCGGCCCTTGAAGGTGCCCTCGGGTGTGGTGAGCACGGCGTCAGGGCTGTAGAGGTCGACGTACCCGTCGAGGTCGCCGGCGTTGTAGATCTCGACCGCACGGTCGAGCAGATCGCGGTTGCTCGTCATCGCCGTCTCACCTCGCAGCCAGCGCGCGGACGAGGGCGTCCTCCCACGCGTCGTCCTGCTGGAAGTTCGCGTTGCCTTCGCGCATCAGGTCGGCGACCCACCACAGCGAGTAGAGGCCGAGCGTGAACACCACGGCGATGATGCGCCCGACGTAGTTGTGCGGCTGCTTTGTAGCCGGGGTCGGCACCGGCAGCGACACCCCGAGCTCGGTGAAGGCTTCGGTGATCCCGGCTGCGGCGGCGCGCTCGTGCCGCTCGTGGCGGACCAGGTCCTGGTCGATCAAGATCGCGCCGGCGAGCCAGACGAGCCCACCTCCGACGATGCTGAACAGCAGCCAGAGCGCCGGTTCCCGAAAGTCACCGGTCATCGAGCGGAGCGGCTGGACGTCGCGACCGATCTGCTCGAACTGCGGCCGCATCGCCTCGGCGCGTCCCTGGTCGACGGCGCGGTCCCAGGCGATCTCGTTCGCGGCCTGAAGCAGATCCGCCCGACGCCGGTTGTGGTCGCGAGAGCGCTGGATCATCCGGTAGAAGACGTAGAACGAGTAGAGACCGAGCGAGAGCACGGTCCAGCCGAACGCCGTCCAGAAGTTGAACACGTAGTCGGTGGCGGAGCGCTCACCGACGGTCCGCCTGAGCTGCTCCGCCGCTGTCGGCGCTGGCACTGTCATGGGGCTCGTCATCTCACTCACCGTCAGACCGTCGGCTCGAGCTCGAGGCCTTGCAGGAACGACCAGCTGCTGATGCCGCCGGCGTGCTTCTCGGCGAGTGCGACGAGTGTCGGCGACACCTCGCCGTACGCCGTCATCCGATGGCCCGACGCGTACTTCGCGAACAGCTCGGCGCGGGCGTCCATGATGTGCCGGTTGTGCTCGAACAGGCCTTCTTCGCTCTTGTACGCCTCGTGCACCTCACACTCGGTGCCGTCGGCGCTGATGAACCAGTCGTAGCGCAGCGTCTGGGTGTCGAGCTCCTTGGTCAGCCGCATGATCTCGGCCGCCTGGGCCTTGAACCCCTCCAGCCCCCCCGGCCGGATCTTCAGCTGCGCGCGCAGCTCCAGGTGACTCATGACTCCTCCTCGGCTCACGCGATCGTCTTGGGGACGTGGCCGTTCAGCGAGTAGATGGTGCGCATCACCTTGTGTCCGAAGTCGGCGGTGCCGTCGAACATGCACGGGCAGCCGCCGTCGATGACCGTGATGCCGTTGGCGCGTCCGTACTCCGTCGCCGTCGGCGACACGCTGCCCCCGCCGGTGGACCGGTGCATCCAGACATGCTTGATGCCGAGCTCGGCGCACTCGCGCATCGTCGCGTCGGCGACCTCCGGACGGGTGCCGATGACGACCGCGTCGACACCACCGGGGATCGACGTCAGGTCGTGGTAGCAGACGTCGTTCTCGACGTTGTCGGCGTTGGGGTTGACGGCGAAGACGTCGTACCCGCGCTGCCGCAGCCGCTGGTAGACGACATTGCTGCCGTGACCCTTCGGGTGCCGGGAGACGCCGGTGACGGCGATGCGGCGGTTGGCGAGGAAGTCGTCCGCTGCCTCCTTGATGGTCTTCATGAGCGTCCCTCCTTGCGGATGCGTGCGAGAGGTACGGCGATCAGGCTGGCCGCTGCGACCAGCAGCAGCCCGCCGGCGACGAACAGCGCGACCGCGACCCAGACCAGGCCGGGCAACGTCGCGCCGATGTCAGCGGTGACGCTGACTCCGCGGGTGGCGTCCGGGTGCATGACCACGACGGTCGTGTCGCTCCGCGGGTCCCAGGCGAGCGACTGGGTGCCGGTGCCGGACACCTGGTGGGTCCAGATGCTCCTCGCGCCCGGGGCGGTCGGCGGCGCCGTACCGGCCGCCGGCAGCTGATCGGTCTCGAAGGGGAACCAACCGGTGACGACGGTGCGGTCGACCCCGGTGAGGTACTGGTCGACCGCAGACGCCGGCGCGACCCCGATGAACACGGCGCTGCCGTCGGTCGTCGTGGCCCGCAGCCGCACGTCACCGAGCGAGCCGGCGTAGGCCCGGTCGGCCAGCTCGGCGAACTCGTCGCTGGTGATGACGTAGCCGCCGGTGCTGATGGTGTGGCTGCTGGCGTTGACGTAACCGGTCGCGTCGCGGTCGGCGTTGGTCTCCCAGGTCGCCAGGCCACCGAAGCTCAGCAGGGTGAGCGACAGCAGCGCGGCGAAGCAGCCGGCGACGAGGGAGACGATGCGTGCAGGGGTCCAGCCGCGGCCGTTGACCGGTGGTGATGGTGTGACGGCAGGCGGGGCCGACGGTTGGACGGACGGCGTCACAGACATGACAACACCTCCCGCAAGGGCGCTGGACCGCGGGTCAGGCTTCGGACCTCGTGCTGGTGCCGGCACTGCCAGGCACGTCGTGACCGACGTCGCGCTGGCTGCCTCAACCGGACGCTGGGATGCGGGTGACGTCCCCCGGTGCGCCACCCGCGGTCACTCTCACCGCGAGCATGGCGTCCTCCCTTGGACGTAGAGAAGCCTCCAACCTTCCGCTGGTCGCAGCCAGGGTCGAAGGTCCCACGCTGGTGACCTGTCTGGCTGGCCCTCCGACGAGCCCTTGCGTCCTAGGGAGCGGGCAGGGCCTGCGGCCAGCCGCTGTGACACAACGAGGGGACTCAGCGCAGGCGTGGGCGCAACGGTGCGGCGGACCTGTGCCGCAGACAACCTGCGAGGACCCCGGCGCCGTAGGCCGCCTCGTCGAGCAGGGTGCGGCCCGCGTACGTCAGCGGGTCCTCCGTCGGCCGCCGGTGCCACCACTCGCGCAGCACGGGGCCGAGCAGCAAGGCGGCGGCCCGGCGGTCCTTGACGGCCAGCGCCCAGGCGAACGGACCGGCCAGGGCCAGTGCCCGACCTAGCCCCAGGGCGGTGCCGGCGGTGGCACTGCCGATCAGCTGGACCGAGGTGACGGGGTGGCGCACCTGTCGGTCGAGCCGAGCGGCGGCAAGGGCAGCGGCCGCGGCTCCGAGCAGCGGCCGACGTCCAAGGAGCAGGACCACCACCGCGGTCGGCCAGGGCGGCAGCACCACGTGGACGAGGTGGTCCGGGTGGCGCGCGGCCAGCGGTGCGGCCGAGGTGCCGTACCGGTACCGCCGCACCAGCCGGTCGCGCAGCCGGGCCGGCTCGTCGTGCGCCACCACGACCGAGGGGTCGTAGCGGATCGTCCACCCGGCATCGGTCAGCCGCCACACGAGGTCCACGTCCTCGCCGTACCGCAGGCTCTCGTCGAAGGGCGTGAGCGCAGCGACCCGGACGAGGAGCGCGGCAGTGGGGACGTAGGCCAGCGCCGTGCCCGGCCGGACGGCACCCTCGTCCGGGCCCAGGTCGAGGGGGGACCGTGGGCCACCCACGACGCGAGGCGCGACGGCCGCCACGGCAGGGTCCTCGAGGTGCCCCCGCAGCGTCGCGAGCCAGCCGGGCGGCGGGACCGCGTCGCTGTCGAGGAAGGCCACGAATGGCTTGTGCAGCAAGGGGATCGCTGTGTTCCGGGCGGCGGCAGGACCGCCGTTGGGCCGGTGCACGTAGCGGGCGCTGTGCCGTTCCGCGACCGTGCGAACGGCGGCAGGGTCGTGGGAGCCGTCGTCGACGACCAGCACGTCCGGGTGCGCGAGGGCGGCCAGGCACCGGTCGAGCTCGGGCGTCCGGTCGCGGACCGGGATGACGACCGTGACGTCGTGCGGTGCGACGGGGAGCGGCCGAGGGTGGCTGGCACCGGCGTCGAGGAGCGTCCGCGCCAGACGGCGGGCGGCCTCGGTTCCCGCTCCCTGGCGCAGGGCGGCGACGACCGCGGGCCCACGCTCGCTGAGCCGCAGCATCCGGCCCGTCGGGGTGAGCAGGGTGCGGCCGCTGTCGAGCCGGCGGGTGCGGGGGTCGAGCACCACCCGCCAGCCGGCCGGGACCGGCGCGTCAGAGGGCGAGGCCACCGTCGACCGCGACGTCCGCACCGGTGACACCGCTGCTGTGCGGCCCGGCGAGCCACACGAGGGCCGCGGCGACCTCCTCCGGCTCGAGCAACCGCTCGAGCGGCTGCTGCCGTGCGAAGTGCTCGGCGTCGGCAAGGCCGTAGAGCCGGGCGCTCTCCTCGAGCACCGGCGTGCGGGTGGAGCCCGGGCTCACCGCGCTGGCCGTGACACCTGTGCCCCGCAGCTCCGCGGCGAGCCCGCGCACCAACCCGTTCACGCCGGACTTGGCGGCGCAGTAAGCCGCGAGCATCGGCAGCCCGCGGGTCGCGGCCGCGGACGAGACCGCGACGAACCGGCCCGACCGCGGTACGGGGCGGCGCAGGAGCGCGGGGATGGCGACCCGAGCGAGCGTGATGACGCCGAGCAGGTCGACGTCGAGGACCGCCTGCAGCGCCTGCTCGTCCTGCTCCCACAGGGGGACGCCGCCGGCGACCACGCCGGCCACCGCGAGCGCGGCGTCCAGCCCGCCGAAGCGGTCCTCGGCGACCGCGACCGCCTCGCGCACGGCGGCGAGGTCGGTGGTGTCGGCCACCACCGTGGCCACCTGCGGTCCCGCCAGTGCGTCGAGCTCCTCCTTGGTGGCCAAGGGGTAGGGCAACCGTGGGTCGTCGGCGCACCGGTCGGTGGCGACCACGTCCCAGCCCTCGGCCACGAGGGCACGAACCGTGGCGGCCCCGATGCCCCGCGCGGCTCCGGTCACGAGCGCGACGCGGCTCATCCGGTCCACCCCCTCACGAACGCCTCAAGCTCCCTGACCGCCTCGGTGAGGAGCATCTCGCCCTCGGCGGCCGTCGCGCCCGTCGCATCGCCGAGCACGCCGTTGGAGCTCACCGCGCGTACGCCGCCCTGCCGCATCGCGGCCATGAGCTCCGCCACCGGGGCGGTGACCCCGACCGGCCGCTCCGGCCCGACCGGCCGGCCGAGCGCGAGCAGCACCGAGGTCTCGGTCCGGCCGGCGTGCGCGTCTCCGCCAAAGGACGGCCCCCAGGCGCGCACGTCACGGCCCTCGTCGCGGAGGAGCGTGACCGCCCGGCGTACCGGGTCGACGTTGCCTCCGTGCCCGTTGAGCAGCAGAACCCTTGCTGCGTCGGCAGAACGGACGAGCTCGACGAGCACGATCCGAAGGGCCTCCTGGCCGATCGAAAGCGTCCCAGGGAATCCGGCGTGCTCCCCGCTGGAGCCGTACGGCAGAGCGGGCGCGACCAACGTGCCGGTACGACGGGTAGCAAGCCTGTTCGCAAGCACCACCGCCACGTCGGTGTCGGTCGACAGCGGCAGGTGGGGCCCGTGCTGCTCGGTGGAGCCCAGCGGCACGACCAGCAGATCCCCTGCGACCGCGGGGGAAACCAGGTCGGCCAGCTGCATCAGAGGGCCTTCCAGCCGGTACGCGCCTCGGAGAGGTAGCCGTGCTTCGCCAGGAACTCGAGCAGCACATCAGCAGCCTCGGCGGCATCCACGGGACCCACGATCATGGGCGGGTCGTGGGAGAGCAGCGCCCCGGTGAGCGCCAGCAGACGCTCGCGCGCACTACCGGTGGGCGGCGGCAGGTGGTGCGGTCGCGGTCGCGACGGGCGGGCCTGCACCACCCGTACGGCGGTCTCGGGCAGCACCGCGCGGACCACCGGGACGGGCGCCTCGGCCGCGGTGAGCGCAGCCTGCAGCCCTGCTCGGCGCAGCCGCACGCCCGCCTCGACCGAGCACACCGCCGGCAGGGGCACGCGCATGCGCTCCCTTCGGCCGTGGTCGAGGCGGCGCTCGGCGACGAGGTCCTTCCCCTGCAGCTGCAAGGAGACCAGGCCTGGTGCCTGCACCACGCCCAGCTCCTCCGCGACGAAGGCCGGAAGGGCTCCGGTCCCGCGGTCGGCAGAGCGGTCGCCGCACAGCACCAGGTCCGGGTGCTCGTCGCCGAGCGACCGGACGAGCACCTTGGCGAGCGCCCGCTCGTCGCACACGAGGTCGTCGAGGTAGGCGAGGGGGAGATCCACCCGCCGTACCTCGGCACCGAGGGCCAGCGCCTCGCGCAGGGGACTCTCGACCTCGTCGCCACCCGCGGACAGCGCCAGAACCCTTGCGTCCCAGGCCTTCGCGAGCACGAGCGCGTGCTCGAGAGCCGCCTGGTCGGCGGGCGAGAGCGCGGCGAGCCGGGCGTCACGGGTCACGACAGCGGTGAGCGGGTCCACCTGGGCACGCAGGTCGGTGGCCCGGAGCAGGACGACGACGAGCACGGCTCAGCCCTGCCGGAAGACGACGCCGTGGCCGCCGTCGGGGTAGGTCCAGCTGATCGCACCCTCGCCGTTGCAGACCTGATAGCAGGTGCCGCACTCGAAGCACTGCTCGTAGTTGAACAGGATGCCGCCGTCGGAGGTCGGGGCGAACAGGTTCGCCGGGCAGGCGGTGACGCAGGCCTTGGTCGTGCAGGAGCGGCACACGTCGCTGTCGACCACGATGTGCGCGCGCTCGGCGACCCGGAACTCGACCGTGTCCATCCGGTCCTCGAAGGCGAGCTCGGTATAGGTCATCGGAACGCCCTCGCTCCCTTGGCCGCGTCGACGACCAGGTCGCGCAGCCGCACCCCGTTGCCCTTCGCGGCAGTGCGCAGCAGCCTCGACCAGGCGGGCTTCGGTGCCGGGTTGACCACGGTGAACAGTCCCTCGACGACGTCAGCCATCAGGCCGGGGTACTGCTGCTGCACGCGAGGCGACATGACCAGGTCCGGGGCGTGCCGGAGCCGCCTGTGGTCCTGCAGCACGAACGTCTTGTGCAACGCCTTCGGGTAGGCCGCGAGCCGCTTCTTGGTGGCGTCGCCGGCCCTGGCCGCCGCCGCCGCGACCCGGCCTGCCTCGAGGCCGGACCCGATCGCGAAGTTCACGCCCTCGAGCCAGATGCCGGCGGCCAGCGTGAGGCCGGCCGCGTCGCCGGTGACCAGGAAGCCGTCCGCGTGCAGCGGTGGGATCTCGTGGTAGCCGCCCTCGGGGATCAGGTGCGCGGCGTACTCCTTGAGCTCGCCGCCGCGCACCAGCGGGGCGATCGCCGGGTGCGCCTTGAGGTCCGCCACGAGCTCCTCCGCGCGCACCTTCGCCTGCGCCAGCCCGGCGATGCTCACGACGACGCCGACCGCGACCGAGTCGCGGTTGGTGTAGACGAAGCCGCCGCCGCTGATGCCACGGGTGCAACCGAGCACCTCGATGTCGACCCCGTGGTCGCCGCTGACCCCGAACCGCTCCTCGATCACCTCCCGGGGCAGGGCCAGCACCTCCTTCACGCCGAGCGTGAGGTGCTCGCTCTGGGTGCGCGGCAGCAGCCCGAGCTCCTTGGCGCAGAAGGAGTTCACGCCATCGGCGGCGATGACGACCTGGGCGCGGAGGTCGCCTTCGGGCCGGTCGGTGCGCACGCCGACGACCTTCTCCCCGTCGCGGAGCAGGCCGGTCACGACGGTGCTCGTGACCAGGTGCGCCCCCGCCTCCACGGCCTTGCCGGCGAGCCAGCTGTCGAAGTCCGCCCGGAACGTCGTGCACCCGTTGTACGGCGGCCGACCCCACGCCTCGGTCCGGAAGTCCACCGTCAGGGCCTGGTGCCCGGTCAGCATCATGGTCTGCCGACGCGTGACCCAGCGCTGCACCGGGAGCTCGTCCCACCATCCGGGGAGCACGTCGTCGAGCACCCTGGGGTAGACGACTCCGCCGTACACGTTCTTGGAGCCGGGGAACGGCCCGCGCTCGACCATGACCACCTTCGCGCCGGCCCGGGCGGCCGTGAGCGCCGCGGCGGCACCCGCAGGTCCGGCGCCGACCACGACGACGTCCCAGTCGGTCATGGGTTCACCCCCAGCCGGTCGGCGAGCTCCACCAGTAGCGCGCGCGCGTCCGTGACGAGACCCAGGTCGGCCATGGCGGTCATGGGGCAGCTCGGGTCGGTGTTGACGCTGACGACGTGCCGGGGGCTGCCGAGCCCGCCGGTGTGCTGCGAGGCGCCCGCGACGCCGAAGGCGACGTAGAGCTCCGGGTCGATGCCTACGCCGGTGGTGCCGATCTGGCGGTCGTGCCCCATCCAGCCGGCGTCCGTGACGACGCGCGTGGCGCCTGCGCCGGCGCCGAGCCGGGCTGCGACCGCGGCGAGCAGCGCGAAGGTGTCCGTGGGCTCTCCGCCCCTGGCCACTAGGCCGGCTCCGCCGCCGAGGACCCGGGTCGCCTCCGCCAGGTCCATCGTCGTCGGGTCCGGCTCGAGCACCTCGAGGCGCTCCGCGTCGATGCCCGCCGGCACGTCGAGAAGGAGCTCGAAGACCTCGCCGTTGCTCGGCGGCAGCGGGCTGCGGGAGCCGGGCAGCAGCGTCACCACCACCGGGCCGTCGCAGCGCACCTCGACGTCGAGGCGCCCGGCGAGCCGGCTGAGGACAGCGGTCACGCCCTCCTCGTCGACGCCGGCGAAGGTGGCGTTCGCGAGCAGCGGTCGGTCGAGGGCGGCCGCCAGGCGAGGGGCGAAGTCGCGCCCGTCCGGGCTGGCGGGCAGGACGAGCATGCGCACGTCCTGCAGCAGCGGCACCAGCGCCTTCGACAGCCCGGCCGGCGCGGCCCCGACGGTCTCGGCCTGCCAGGCGCGCGGGGCGCCGAGCTCGGCGGCGGCCTGCGCCGTACCCGAGCCGAGCAGCAGCACGCGACCGCCGGCCTCGGCCGTGGCCTCGCCGGCTCCCGCGGGCAACGCTCCGTTGCGGGCGATCACAACCGCGAGGCGGCTCAGCTCGAGCGGCTCCTGGGTGGCGCCTCGATGGACGCTGGTGACCGTCACAGGCCACCACCCTCGCGCCGATCATGGAGTTGTGGAACGGACGCTGAGCGTGGCGCGCGTGCCACAACTCCATGATCGGCAGGGAAGGGGGCGGTCACAGGGACACCGCCACGCGATGGCCGTCCACCACGGCGGCGTGCGCCCTGCGCGGGGCGAGGCAGTCGCCGACCCGGTGGACCGCGAACGGCGCGCCCTTGAGCTCGTGCCACAGGTGGTCGTCGGCGCGCTGCTGGCCGGCGACGACGACCCAGTCGACCGTGCGCGTCACGTCCGTGCCGGTCGGGTGGTGCTGGAACGTGAGCGTGACCCGTCCGCCCTCCTCGCTCGCCGCCATCGGCACGACGTCGGTGAGCTGCCCGATCCCCTTGGCGTCCGCCTTCACGTTCCAGGTCTCGAGGTCGAGGGTGATGCCCAGGTCCTGACCGACGACCATGCCGGGAGTCGCGACCTCGACGGCGCAGCCGCGGTCGGCGAGCAGCTCCGCCACCGACGTGGCCGGGTGGAAGCCGAGCTCGTCGAGCACGAGGACTCGCCCCGACGGCTCGACTCGGCCCTCGAGCACGTCGCGGACGTCGACCACGCGCGCCACATCCCCTGCCCACCAGGGCTTCTGGGGCACGGCACCCGTGGCAAGCACGACGGCGTCGGGGGCCTCGTCGCGGAGCAGGTCGGCAGTCGCCTCGCACGACAGCTTCACGTCCACCCCGAGCCGCTGGGCCGCGGCGACGAGGTTGCGCGTGAGGTCGAGGAACTCGGCCCGGCTCGGCACGCTCGCTGCCGTGGGCACCTGGCCGCCCAGGCGCTCCGACCGCTCGAACAACGTCACGTGGTGCCCGCGCTCGGCCGCCGTGACGGCGGCCTGCAGCCCGCCCGGGCCGCCGCCGACGACCAGCACCCGCTGCGTCCGCCGGCGCGGCTCGGGGAGCAGCACCGACTCCCGGCCGGTGCGCGGGTTCTCGATGCAGCCAAGCCAGCGGTTCAGCCCCATCCGGCCCACGCACTCCTGGTTGCAGGACAGGCAGGTGCGGATGTCGGTCGCGGCGCCCGACCGCGCCTTGCGGACGAAGTCGGGGTCGGCGATCTGGCCTCGGACGACGCCGATCAGGTCGGCCTGTCCGGCGGCGAGCGCGCGGTCCGCCTGCACAGGGTCCTTGAACCGCCCCACCCCGACGACCGGCAGCGACACGGCCTCGCGGATGGCGGACGGGATGAACATCGCGTAGCCCGGCGGCACCTGCATCGACGCCTCGATCATGTAGAGCGTGGCGGTCGCGACCCCGATCGAGGTGTTGATGTAGTCGACCTGGCCGGTGGCCTCGACCATCCTGGCGACCTCGACGGCCTCCTCGATCGTGGTCCCGCCCTCGATGAGCTCGTCGCCGCACAAGCGCACGCCCAGCGCCTTCTGCGGGCCCAGCACCGCGCGCACCGCGGCCACCACCTCGAGCAGCAGCCGGGCCCGGTTGGCCAGCGGGCCGCCGTACTGGTCGGTGCGGGCGTTCGTGGCGGGGCTCAGGAAGCCGCGCACGATGGACGAGTGCGAGCACTGCAGCTCCACGCCGTCGAACCCGCCCGCCATGCAGTGCTCCGCCACCTGCGCGTAGCCCTCGACGACCGAGCGGATCTCGTGCAGCTCCAAGGCCTTCGGCACCTCGCGGAACAGCGGGTCCGGGATCGGGCTCGGCCCCCAGACGGGCAGTCGGGAGAACATCGACGAGGCCTGCCCGCCGTTGTGGTTCAGCTGTGCCAGCACCGGTACGCCGTGCGCGTGCACGGCCTCGGTGATGCGGCGGTATCCGGGAATCACCCGCGAGTCGAAGCCGTGGATGAGCTTCTCGTAGGGCCAGTCCGTGACGTGGGTCGAGTGCTCCTCGGTGATGATCAGCCCGGCGCCCCCGGCGGCCCTGGCCGCGTAGTACGCGGCGTGCTGCGTGGACGGCAGCCCGTCCTGGGCGTAGTTGGTGAGGTGCGCGCTGAAGACGATTCGGTTGCGAAGGGTCAGGGGTCCCAGCCGCAGCGGCGAGAAGAGATGCTTGTAGCGGCTCATCCGTGGCCTCCGGTCACGACGCCACACAGCTCGAGAGCACGCCGTCGGCCCTCGAGCACAGCCTCAAGCACGGTCCGCGGCGCGACGCAGTCCCCAGCCCTGAGCGTGCCGGTCGTGTAGAGCGACTCCTGAGGCAGCCGGTGGCCGCAGTCGACGACGACGGCGCAGGGCACCTCGCGCCGGACGCCGGTCCAGACGTCTTCGAGCACCGCAGTGCCACTGGAAGCCTTGCGCAGCAACGACTTCAGCTCGCGCGGCACGCCGGCACGCAGCAGCCGGGTGTTGCAGTCGGCGAGGTCTCCGGTCAGCGACAGCTGGGTGCCGACGACCGGGTCCTGGGTCACGAGCCGGACCTCGCGCCCTTCGCGCGCGAGTCGCTCGGCGACGCTCACGCCGACCGGGCCACCCACTGGGTCCAGCACGACGACCGGGCCCTCGGGCGCGAGTCCCCGCAGCGCCTGGCGGCTGTCGAGGACCGGGACGTCCAGGACGAGCTCACGGCGCCGCGACCCGGTGGCCAGCACGACCGGTCCGGCCCAGGTCTCGAGCTCGGCCTCGGTCACGGTGGTGTCGGTGCGGACGGTGACGCCGAGCCGGTCGCACTCCGCGGCGAGCCAGTCGGTGAGGGCACGCAGCCGCTCACGGCCGGCGCCCAGGGACGCGTCGTTGACCGCGCCGCCGAGCACCGGGAGCGCCTCGTGCAGCTCGACCTGGCGGCCCTGCAGCGCCAACACGCGCGCGCACTCCATGCCCGCGGGGCCTCCGCCGACGACCAGCACCGGCTCGCCGCCGCCACCTCGTTGCGTCCGCTCGGCTGCCGCGCGGCTCGAGCGGATGCAAGGCTCGGGGTCCGTGGTCTCGTGCCCTGACCGGGGCTCGCCGATGCACGACACGAGCGGGTTGCGGGCATCCCGGACGCGGCAGGCCTGGTTGCACAGCACGCACGGCCGCGGCGTCTCGCCGGTGCGCAGCTTCGCCACGAGCGAGGGCTCGGCGATCTGCGCGCGGGTCATCTCGACCACCTCGCACACCTGGTCGGCGAGCGCCTTCTCGGCGACCGCCGGCGACACGACAGACCCCTGCAGCACAACGGGAACGCCTGCGACAGCGCGGATCTGCGCACACAACTCGCGGTTGAACGCCTCAGAAACGTGGGCGTCCGGCCGGTACGCCGACCCGGCGAACGGCCCGGCCTTCACCACCACGAGCAGGTCCACGAGCCCGGTCACCGACTCGACAACCGGCACGACGTTCTCAGGGGTGATGCCGGCCCACGGCGCGAGCTCGTCGCAGGACAGCCGCAGCGACAGGAGCTTGTCCCCGACGGCCTCGCGTACGGCGGTCAGCACCTCGCGGAGCAGGCGGCCCTTGTCGGTGCCGTAGCCGTCGCCCCGCTGGTTGGTGACCCCGGACACGAACTGCCGCAGCAGCGAGCGGTCGCCCGCCTCGACCTCGACGCCGTCGCAGCCGGACGCGACCGCGAGCGCGGCCGCGGACGCGAAACCTGCTGTCAGCGCGGCGATCTCGTCGTCCTCCATGACCTGCGGCATCTCGCGGTTGACCGCGTCCGCCACCGGCGAGGCCCCCCAGAGCGCGGCCTGGGAGTACGCCGAGGAGCCCTGGTTTCCGGTGTGCCCGAGCGAGGCAAGCACGAGCGCCGGGCCGCACGCGTCCTTGACCGCCCGCCAGCCTGGGCCGCACTCGGACGCGAGCGGCGCCCTCTCGTAGGGCCAGTCCGACGCGTGCACCGACGCGGTCTCGGTCACGACGACGCCGCACCCGCCGGCCGCACGCGCGGCGTAGTAGGCCACGTGCCGGTCGGACAACGCGCGACCGCGGCCGAGGTTGGTCTCGTGCGGCCCGAAGAGCACGCGCGCCGGGGCGGTGACCCCGCCGAGGTCGACGGGCGAGGTGAGCAGCATCAGACCGGCGATTCGTTGCAGGGTCGCGCGCTGATGGTCACGGGCACCGGGCCTCCGCGGACGCCGCCCCGGTGGGAGTGGTCGCCGCTCGGCCTGGGTGCGGAGGAGACCCCGGCGAGGGCCAGCTCGCCGTACCCCTGCACGCACTCGGGGTCGGGACCGTCGAGCGGCAGGCCGGTGAAGAACTTCGCCGCCATGCAGCCGCCCTGGCAGCTGTCGTAGAACGAGCACGACGTGCAGGCGCCGGCAGACTGCGGCTGGCGCAGCGATGCGAACAGCTCCGACCCCCGCCACACCTGCTGGAAGCCCCCGGGCTCGCGGACGTTGCCGGCGAGGAACTCGTCGTGGATCGCGAACGGGCAGGCGTACACGTCTCCCACCGGGTCGATGAGGCACACCACGCGCCCGGCGCCGCACAGGTTCAGGCCGGGAAGCGCTGCACCGTAAGCGGAAAGGTGGAAGAACGAGTCTCCCGTGAGCACCTGCTCCCCGTGGGCGAGCAGCCAGTCATAGAGCTCACGCTGCTGCTCCGGCGTCGGGTGCAGCTCGTCCCACACGTCCGCGCCTCGTCCGCTCGGCCGCAGCCTGGTCAGCCGCAGCGTGGCGCCGAAGGAGTCGGCCAGCGCCTTGAAGGCGTCGAGCTGGCCGACGTTGTGCCGGGTGCAGACGACGCTGATCTTCGCGTCCTTGAAACCCGCGTCACGCAGGTGCCCGAGCGCCCGCAGCGCCATGTCGAACGATCCCTGCCCGCGCACCGCGTCGTTGACCGCGGCGGTCGCGCCGTCGAGCGAGATCTGCACGTCCACGTAGTCGCTCGCCGCGAGCCGGGACGCCACCTCGGCGTCGATCCGCACCCCGTTGGTCGAAAACTTCACGCCGACCTTGTGCGCGGTGGCGTAGTCGACGAGCTCCCAGAAGTCCGCGCGCACGGTGGGCTCGCCGCCGCCGATGTTCACGTAGAACACCTGCATACGCTCGAGCTCGTCGATGACCGCCTTGCACTCGTCGGTCGACAGCTCCCGCGGGTCGCGCCGACCCGACGACGACAGGCAGTGCACGCAGGCGAGGTTGCACGCGTAGGTGAGCTCCCACGTCAGGCAGATGGGTGCGTCCAGCCCGGTCTTGAAGTGCTCGACCAGCTTCACGACGTCAGCATCCCGGTGGTCTCCAGCGTGGCCAGCGCCGTGCGGAACGCCGGCCGCTCTCCCTCCGGTACGCCGGACAGCGCCTCCTCGACCGACGTGCTGCCGTCGAGCCGCTGCACGACCTCGAGCAGGCGGCGGTCCTTGAGGAACGACAGCCGCCTGGTGCCGAAGTGGTAGAGCAGCGCGCCGAACGGCTCGGGCCGGACGGACACCTGCGGGTGGAGCGCGAGCACCGGCATGGGACTCGCCACGGCTCGCCCGTCGCTCGTTGCCGTGGGCAACTCCCTTCTCCTGCTCGCTAGTAGACGCCGCACATGCCGTCGATGGACACGTCCTCGACGAGCAGGTCCTCCTCGACCAGGGTGTCGTCGACGACCTCGACCTCGAGCTCAGCGGTCTCAGGCACGGTTCCTCCTAGGGTGACGGCGGTCACAAGCAGGTGGCACCATAAACGGCACTCGGTGCAACAAACAAGAGGAGTCCCGCAGGGTGAGACCAGGGCGTCCGGCCGTGACGAGCCGCGGCGAGCTCGAGCTCGTCGCGCTGGACCTTTTCGCCGAGCGGGGCTTCGACAGCACCACCGTCAACGACCTGGCCGAGGCCGCGGGAATCGGGCGCCGCACGTTCTTCCGCTACTTCCCGAGCAAGAACGACGTCGTGTGGGGCGACTTCGAGGCGGCACTGCAGGGGTTGCGCGAGCGGCTGGCCGCGGTGCCCACCGACGTGCCGCTGCTCGACGGGATCCGGGAGGCGGTGCTCGCCTTCAACGCCCTGCCCAAGGAGGCCGAGCCGCAGCACCGCGTGCGGATGGCGATGGTCCTGCACACCCCGGCGCTGCAGGCGCACTCCACGCTCCGGTATGCCGGGTGGCGGGCCGTCATCGCCGAGCACGTGGCCGAGCGCACGGGTGCCCGGCCGGACGACTTCGGGCCGCGGTTGGTCGCGCACCAGGCGCTGGCCACCGCGGTCGCGGCGTACGAGCAGTGGCTCGAGCATCCCGGCTCGGAGCTGCAGCGCTTGCTCGACGAGGCCTTCCGCTCGCTCGGCTGACGGCTCAGCGGGCGGGGTCGCGCACCGCGGCGACGTCGAAGAACGGCGCCAGCCGAAGCGGGGATGCGAACGCGAGCCCGTCCACGTGCCGACGGCTCATCAGCACCACGCCGTCGCGCATCTCGAGCCGCGGCCGGACGTCGATGTCGACCTGGATGGTGAAGCCGGCGTCCCGCAGCTGCCGCCGGCCGGCGGGCGTGGGCCGGGAGCCGTACGGGTAGACGAGGACGTCGACCGGCCCGAGCACGTCGGCGACGCGCGCCCAGCGTGCGAGGTCGTGGACGATCACGGTGCGGGACGCGGACGCGAGCGTGACGTGGCCGAACGTGTGGCTGGCGAGGGTCCACCCATGCACCCGCAGCCAGTCGGCGAGCGCCCGCACCTGCGGCGATCCGGGGTCGGGGTCGCCGAAGAAGCCCTCGTATCCCGTAAGGGCGAGGACTCCCCTGGCGCCATCCGCGGAGAAGTCGGGGTGCGCGGCAACGAAGCGCTCGACGAGAGGCACGACGTCCTGATCGGACGGCGCCCCGTCCACGACCGCCCGCGGCCCGGCCGGCGTGAGCACCAGGCCGGAGGCGAGTCCGCGGCCGCGGAAGTACGCGTAGTAGTTGACGTCGTCCTCATACAGCACGAGTGGCTTGCGGCCCTCGGGGACGTGCACCGTGCCCTCCGCCACCCGGTGGACGTCGACGAGGGTCCAGCCCCGCGACTCGAGGCCGCTCAAGACCCCCGAGAACTCGCGCGCCGTCACGAAGTAGTCGCGGAAGCCCTGACCGAGGCGGTCCGCGCGGAAGGCACGGGCGGGGTCCAGCACGAGAGGGTGCACGAACAGCTGCTCGACGGGGCCGTGCCAGGGGACCAGCCGCACGGACGCCGTCGGCGAGACCGAGGGCGTGGGGGCGGCCGAGGGGCGGGAGACCACGGCAGGCCCGGAGGCGCAGGCCGTCGCCAGCGCCAGGACCGCGAGCGCGACCGCGCCGCCCCTCATGGCTCCTCCACCCCTCGTCGGCCGCTGGTCGACGACCCGCGCAGTAGACCGCCTCGAGCACTCCCGGAGCCAGCACCCGGGCGGGTCGACCCGTTGCTGTCGTACTGGAACAGGTTCTAGTCTGAACCCGTGCTGAACGGGCCCGTCACGCAGACCTGCTGGGTCGTGCCCGACGTCGCGACGACGGAGAAGGCGCTGGACGAGCTCCTGGGCGTCACGCGCTGGACCCGGATGGAGGACGTGGTCTTCCCGGCCGAGGTCACGTCGTACCGGGGCCGGCCAGCCGAGATCATCGCGCACGTCTCGCTGGCCTACCACGGCGACCTGCAGCTCGAGCTCATCCAGCCGGTGCGCGGCAGCAGCATCTACACCGAGCTCCTCGACCGGGTCCCGACCGGCGGCCTGCACCACGTCGCGGTCGAGGTCGATGACCTCGACGCCGCGATCGCCGACGCCGGCTGGCCGGTGGCGCAGCAGGGCTCGATGGCGGACGGCGCGATCCGGTTCGCCTACGTCGACGGCGCCACGTTCGGCGTGCCCTTCGTCGAGCTCATGCAGATCGCCCCCGCGATGCGCGCGTTCTACGACCACGTCAAGCAGGAGAGCCAGTGAACTCACCCCACCACGTCGCTCGCAGCCGCTCACGACGCGGCGGGGGCCCCGCATGAGCAGCGAGATCCCCGCCACCGTCGCCGCGGCCGACGTCCAGGACTGGTCTGACGAGGTCGACGTCCTCGTCGTCGGCTTCGGGATCGCAGGCGGCTGTGCCGCGGTCGAGGCGGCGGCTGCAGGCGCGAAGGTCCTGCTGCTCGAGCGGGCTGCCGTCGCGGGCGGCACCACCTCGATGGCCGGTGGGCACTTCTACCTCGGCGGCGGTACGGCGGTGCAGAAGGCCACCGGCCACGAGGACTCCCCGGAGGAGATGGAGAAGTACCTCACGGCGGTGGCTCTGGAGCCGGAGCCGGACAAGATCCACGCCTACGCCCAGGGAAGCGCGGCACACTCGGACTGGCTGGAGGCGTTGGGCTTCCAGTTCGAGCGCAGCTTCTACCCGGAGAAGGCCGTCATCCAGCCCGGCACCGAGGGCCTGATGTACACGGGCAACGAGAAGGTCTGGCCCTACCGGGAGATGGCCAAGCCGGCCCCCCGCGGCCACAAGGTGCCGGTGCCGGGCGACACCCAGGGTGCGAAGATCGTCATCGACCTGCTCGTGAAGCGGGCCGCCGACCTCGGGGTCGAGGTGCGGTACGAGACGGGTGCAACCCAGCTCGTCGTCGACGGCGAGTCGGTGGTCGGTGTCGGCTGGCGACGCTTCGACGAGACGGCGTTCATCCGGGCCAGGGCCGTGGTCATCGCTGCCGGCGGGTTCGTGATGAACAAGGAGATGGTGGCCGAGCACGTCCCGCAGCTCGCGGAGAAGCCGTTCGTGCTCGGCAGCACCTACGACGACGGCCTCGGCATCCGGCTCGGGCAGTCGGCCGGCGGCGCCACGAAGTTCATGGACCAGCCGTTCATCACCGCGCCGGTCTACCCGCCGTCGCGGCTGCTGACCGGGATCATCGTCAACAAGGACGGGCAACGGTTCGTCGCCGAGGACTCCTACCACTCGCGCACCTCGGGCTACGTCATGGACCAGCCCGAGCGGCGGGCCTACCTCGTCGTCGACAGCGCGCACATCGAGCACCCCGACTTCCCGCTCGTGCCCTTCGTCGACGGCTGGGAGACGGTCGAGGAGATGGAGGCCGCACTCGGCATCCCGACCGGGGCGCTGGCCGCCACGCTCGACCGCTACAACGCGAACGCCTTGGAGAAAGACGACCCGGACTTCCACAAGGCCGAGGAGTACCTCGAGCCGCAGGACCGGGGACCCTGGGGCGCCTACGACCTGTCGCTCGGCAAGGCCATGTACGCCGGGTTCACGATCGGTGGGCTGGCCACCTCCGTAGACGGCCAGGTCCTGCGCGCGGACGGCTCCGTCGTACCTGGGCTGTACGCCGCCGGAGCCTGCGCTGCCAACCTCGCCCAGGACGGCAAGGGCTACTCGAGCGGGACGCAGCTGGGCGAGGGGTCGTTCTTCGGCCGACGCGCAGGCAGGCACGCCGCGTCGCTGTGAGCGGAGGGGCGAGCCGCCGAAGGCAGCGTGCGCCGTAGCGAACCGGGAATACTGAGCGAACAGGCGTGCGTCCTCACGGGGACGTCTGCAAGGGTGACCTCATGACCTCCCCCCTCCCCGAGCCCGGCACCGACCTGGCCGTTCACGCCGTCGACGTCCGCAAGACTTACGGGAAGGGCGAGACCGCCGTGCTCGCGCTCGCGGGCGTCTCGCTGGACGTGCCGCGAGAGCAGATGTGCGCGGTGATGGGCCCCAGCGGGTCCGGCAAGTCGACCCTCATGCACTGCCTCGCCGGCCTCGACACCGTCGACAGCGGGCTCATCACCATCGGCGGCACCAACGTCACGGGCCTGGGCGACCGCGCGCTCACCGCGCTGCGGCGCGACCGGGTCGGCTTCGTCTTCCAGCAGTTCAACCTGCTCCCGACCCTCACCGCCGCGGAAAACATCACGTTGCCGCTGGACATCGCCGGCCGGAAGCCCGACCCCTCCTGGTACGACGAGGTGGTCAAGACCCTCGGCCTCGAGGACCGCCTCCGGCACCGACCCTCCGAGCTCTCGGGCGGACAGCAGCAGCGGGTCGCCTGCGCCCGCGCACTCATCACCCGGCCGGACGTGGTGTTCGCCGACGAGCCGACCGGCAACCTCGACTCGCGGTCGGGGGCGGAGGTGCTGTCGTTCCTGCAGCGCAGCGCCCGCGAGCTCGGCCAGACGGTGGTCATGGTGACCCACGACGCCAACGCCGCGTCGTACGCCGACCGGGTCGTGTTCCTGGGGGACGGGCTGATCGTCGACGACATGACCGAGCCGACCGCTGAGCGGGTGCTCGACCGCCTGAAGAAGCTGGGCGAGTAGCCGTGCTGCGCATCACCCTCCGCTCGCTGTTCGAGCGCAAGCTGCGCCTGCTGCTGTCGGGCCTCGCGGTCGTGCTCGGCGTGGCGTTCGTGTCCGGCACCTTCGTGCTCACCGACACGATGCAGAAGGTCTTCGACACCCTGTTCTCCGACGTCTACAAGGGCACCGCCGTGACCGTGCAGGGCACATCTGCGCTCGGCGGAGGGAGCGAGAACGACCGCGCCCCCGTGCCGCAGGCGGTGCTCGACCGGGTGAAGCGTGTGCCGGGGGTCGCCGAGGCCGAGGGCGTGGTGAGCGCCGACCAGGTGCAGATCGTCAAGAAGGACGGCAAGGTCTACACGACCCACGGCGGGCCGACCCTCGGGTTCAGCTTCAACCCGAACAGCCGCCAGGAGTCCCTGAAGGTCAAGCAGGGCCGCGCGCCGCAGGGCCCGGACGAGTTCGCCGTCGACGAGACCACGTTCAAGAAGGCGCACCTCCGAGTCGGCGAGCAGGTGAAGATCCTCCCGAAGGGGACGCCGCGCACCATGACGCTCGTCGGGGTCGTCGGCCTGGACACCGCCCCCAGCCTGGGCGGCGCGAGCCTGACGCTATTCGATCCCCCGACGGCGCAGCAGGTCATCGGGACGCCGGGCACGTGGAGCCAGCTCAACCTGGCGGCGGCCTCCGGAGTCTCCAACGCTGAGCTGAAGCAGCGGGTCGCCGCCGTGCTCCCCCAGGGCTACGGGGCGCTCACCCAACAGCAGCAGATCGACGACGCCTCGAAGGACATCAAGCGGGGCCTGTCGGTCTTCAACACCGTGCTGCTTGCCTTCGGCTTCATCGCGCTGTTCGTCGGGATGTTCCTCATCTTCAACACGTTCTCGATGCTCATCGCGCAGCGGACCCGCGAGCTGGCGCTGCTGCGCGCGATGGGCGCGAGCCGGCAGCAGGTCACGCTCTCGGTCCTGGTCGAGGCAGTGCTCGTCGGCACTGTGAGCGCGTTGATCGGTTTCGTGCTGGGCATCGGCGTCGCGGTCGTGCTCCGCAAGCTCCTCAAGGCGCTGGGCATCGAGCTGCCGGGCGGTTCCACGGTGGTGCTGCCACGCACCTTTGTCATCTCCATGCTGGTCGGCGTGCTCGTGACCGTCGCCGCCGCCCTCATCCCGTCCCGCAAGGCGGCGCGGGTCGCCCCGGTGCAGGCGATGCGCGAGTCGGGCCCGGCGGAGGACCGCTCGCTCGGCCGGCGCACGATCATCGGCTCCGTCCTGCTCCTCGGCGGCGTGGCGGCGCTCGCATCCGGGCTCAACGGCAACGGCGGCATCCAAACCGTCGGCCTGGGCGCCGCGTTGTCCTTCCTCGCCGTCGCCACGCTGAGCCCGCTCGTGGCTCGACCCGTCGTGGCGGCCCTGGGTGCGCCGTTCCGACGCCTCGGGACCCCAAGCACGCTGGGCCGGGCGAACGCGATGCGCAGCCCCCGGCGTACGGCGGCGACGGCGTCGGCGCTGATGATCGGGCTGGCTCTCGTCGCGATGGTGTCGACCTTCGGCGCCAGCGTGAAGAAGAGCCTCGCGAACTACGTCGACCGCTCGCTCGGCGCCGCCTTCGTGCTGCTTCCCGAGGGCGGCTTCGACAGCCAGTTCTCGCCGGTCGTCGCCACGCGGCTGCGCCAGCAGCCGGCGATCGACGAAGTGGCGTCCTACCGCTTCGTGCAGAAGGTGAAGGTCGACGGCTCCAACGTCCAGATGCAGGGCGTCGAGGCCGGACCCTTCGTCACGACCCTGTCGGTGAAGACGCTCACCGGCGACATCACGAGCATCGATCGGGGTGAGCTGGCGATCTCCAAGAAGGTCGCCGACTCGCGGAACCTCAAGGTCGGCGACAAGGTGGACGTCGTCTGGTCAAAGACCGGAAACCAGCCGATGACGATCGGCGCCGTCTACGCGGACAACCTGTTCGCCGGCGACTACGTCGTCGGCGGTCAGGTGGCCGACGCCAACCTCACCGACCCGCTGCTGGGCGTCGTGGCCGTGACGCTCAAGCCGGACGTCACCGCGGCGCAGGGCCGCGCTGCCGTCGAACGCGTGACGAAAGCCTTCCCGAACGTCAAGGTCCGGGACCAGGCGGGGCTCGTGCAGGACCAGCGCAAGCAGATCGACGGCCTGCTCAACGTCGTCACCGCGCTGCTGATCTTCTCGGTGCTCATCGCGGTGCTCGGGATCATCAACACGCTGGCCCTGTCGGTCCTGGAACGCACCCGCGAGCTGGGGCTGCTGCGCGCAGTCGGTCTCTCCCGTCGCCAATTGCGTCGGATGATCCGCTGGGAGAGCGTGCTCATCTCGATCTTCGGCGCGATCCTCGGGATCCTCGTCGGGCTCGCGTTCGGCTGGGCGCTCGTCCAGGCGCTCAAGGACCAGGGCATCGACCAGTTCGCGTTGCCCGTCGCACGGCTGCTGCTGGTGCTCGTCGCCGCGGCACTGGGCGGCGTGATCGCCGCGGCGCTGCCCGCCCGTCGCGCGGCGCGTCTGAACGTCCTGACCGCCATCGCCGAGGAGTAGCGAGCACAATGCTCCGGTGCGATGGGGGGAGCGGGTCGAACAGCACCCGGTAGGACAGGCGGTCATCGGCCTGGGCATGGCCGCGCTCGTCGGCCTGCTGGTGCTGTGGAACCTGCCCGCCGGGCCCGCCCACGACCTCGCGCAACCGGTCGTCCGGCCGGCTGTGCAGGCGATCGGGCTGGAGCAGGACTGGGCGCTGTTCGCCCCCGACCCGCGCGGCTTCAGCGTCGGCGTGTACGCCACGGTGACGTTCGCCGACGGCCGAGTGCAGGCCTGGGTGCCCCCGCACAACGGCCTTTTGGTGAGCCCGTACCGGACCTACCGCTGGCAGAAGTACGTCGAGCGGCTGCGCGCCGATGACTACGCCGGGCTGTGGGAGCCCACGGCGCGCTGGGTCGCGCGGCAGGCCGGCCCCGGGGTGGTGCGCGTGGTCCTGACCAGGACGTTCCAGGACGTCCAGGCACCGGGCACGAGCACGCGGCCCACGCCCGGTCGCTACGACTTCTACACGCTGGAGCTCACGTGAACGGCCTGCGCCGCTGGGTCTTCACACCCGTGGACACCGCCCCCATGGCAGCGCTGCGGATCGCCTGCGGCCTGCTCGCGCTGGGCTGGACGCTCTCGCTCCTGCCGGACGCGCAGACGTTCCTCGGCGACCACGGTCTGACCTCCGGACCAACCACCGGGGACGCCGGCTGGTGGACGGTGAGTCACTTCCCGCCGTACGGCGTGCTGGCCCTGCTCGCGGCCGCGTCGGTCGCCCTCGCGCTGGGCTGGCGGACCCGCCTCGTGGCCGTCGTCGTCGCCGTGCTCCTGACCGTCGTCCAGCGGCGCGACGTGTACGCGCTCAACAGCGGGGACCTGCTGCTGCGGGAGCTGGCCTTCTACGTGGCCCTCATGCCGGCGGGGGAGTGCTGGTCGCTCGACGCGCGGCGGCGCGGGGAGCCACGGCCCCGGGCGCCGTGGGGCCTGCGCCTGCTGCAGGTGCAGGTGTCGCTGATCTACGCCTCGTCGGTGGTGGCCAAGCTGCACGGCACCAGCTGGCAGGACGGCACCGCGGTCGGCAAGGCGCTTCAGCTGGGCGACCTGCAGCGCTTCGTGGTGCCGCACGCGCTGACCACCAGCGTGACGGTGTCGGCGTTGCTGACCTACGGGACGCTGCTCGTCGAAGCGGCCCTCGTGGCCGGGCTCTGGATGCCCCGGGCCCGCTGGTGGGTGATGGGCGCGGGCGTCGCCATCCACCTCGGCATCGAGGCGACCCTGCTCGTCGGCTGGTTCTCCTTGACGGTCATCGCCTGCTACCTGGCGTTCGTGCCCGCGCCGGTGCTGCGGGCCGCAGTGGCCAGGGTGCACGCAAGGGGGACGGAACCGGTCTGGGAGGATGCGCCCATCGTCGCTTCCTGAAGGAGTCCCCGTGCTCGACCTCGCTGGAACCTCGTCCGTCGTCACCGGTGGCGCGTCCGGTCTGGGCGAGGCCTGCGCCCGTCAGATCGCCGCTCGCGGTGGCCGCGTCGTCGTCGTCGACCTCAACGACGACAAGGGCGTCAAGGTCGCCGGCGACATCGGCGGCACCTACGTCCGCGCGGACGTGTCAGACCCCGAGCAGGTGATCGCTGCGATCAGTGCCGCTGAAGAGCTCGGCACGTTCCGCACGCTCGTCACCGCGGCCGGCATCGGCTGGGCGTCCCGCACGATCGGCCGTGACGGCACCTACGAGTCGGCGCACGACCTCGACGCGTTCAAGAAGGTCCTTACCGTCAACCTGGTGGGCACCTTCAACTGTGTGCGCCTCGCGGCCACCGCGATGAGCCGCACCGAGGCGTTCGACGCCGACGGGCAGAAGGGCGCCATCTGCACGATGGCCTCCATCGCCGCGTTCGACGGCCAGATCGGCCAGGCGTCGTACTCCGCCAGCAAGGGCGGCGTCGTCGGCATGACGGTGCCGATCGCCCGTGACCTCGCCGCCGCCGGTATCCGCATCAACTGCGTCGCCCCCGGCCTCATCGACACGCCCATCTACGGCGAGGGCCCGGCGTCCGAGGCGTTCAAGGACAACCTCAAGCGCGACGTGGTCTTCCCCAAGCGCCTGGGCAAGGCGGACGAGCTCGCCTCCATGGTGCTCGAGCTGCTGACCAACACGTACGCCAACGGCGAGGTCGTCCGCGTCGACGGTGCGGCTCGGCTCCAGCCCAAGTAGTCCCGGCGGCCTCAGCCCGCAGCCCACAGCCCCCTTTTCTTGATCAACAGGACTTCCGGCCGCGACACGCCGGGCGTGTCGCGGCACCGTTTCCTGTTGATCAAGGAAGGGGGGTCAGCGGACCAGCGGCCAGACATCGGCTTGCTGACCGAGGGCGAGCGCGGCCGCCTGGCGTGCGCACAGCGCCCCCACCACGTTGCCTGTGCCGTTGTAGCCGCCGACCGCCCAGACGCCCTGCCGGACCTCGCCGAGGAAGGGCAGGGCGTCCGCCGTGTAGCCGACTGACGCGGCCCAGCGGTGCGTGACCGGAGCGCTGACGCCGAGGCACTCGCGCAGGAAGCCCTCGAGGGCTGCTTGCACGCGGGGTGACGTGTCGGTGGAGCGGGTCTCCTCCTCGGCGCCGCCGAGGTCGCGGAAGCCACCGAGCGCGAGGCGGCCGTCGGGCAGCTGCTGCCAGTACTCGAACCCGTGACGGCGGTACACCGGGCGGGGCCAGGCCGGCGGCACCGGAGCGGTGGCCAGCATCTGCAGCCGCACGGTGCGGACAGGCACCTCGGGCAGGAGCAGGTCGAGGTTGCCGTCGACCGCCACGATCACGCCGCCGCAGCGCACCGAGCCGTGCGGCGTCGTGACGCAGGTGCCAGTCAGGCCCGTCACGGGAGAGTGCTCGAAGAGCGACGAGACGGCCTGGTGTGCAAGGGTTCTGCAGCGCGCCAGCGGCTGCAGCACCCCGTCGGCAGGGAACAGCAGCCCGCGGCCCTCGGGCCCGTCGTACTCCTCGACGGCGAAGCCGTCCGCGCGCAGCTCCTCGGCCTGGCGGACGCAGTCGGCCAGCGCCGCCTCGTCGTCCTCGATGCGCAGCGAACCGACCCGGCGGGTGTGCGGCGTGCGGTCCATCTCCTCGAGCGTGCGGCGGTACAGCAGCGCGGCCGTCTCACGGCCCAGAGTGGCGACCACCTCGTGGTACGGCGGGGCCAGCCCGGCGAGGAGGAAGCCGCCATTGCGGCCCGCGGCGCCACCGCCGACCGTGCCGGCGTCGAGCCCGACGACCGCGGCACCACGGGACTCGAGCTCCTGGACGGCGGTCAGCCCGGAGCCGCCCAGGCCGATGACGCAGACGTCCGCGACCACGTCGCCCTCGAGCCGCGGCAACCGCAGCTGCCCGCCGTCCTCCCAGACCGGGTCCACATGCCCATCCTCTACGTTGCTCGGATGAAGTACGCCGTCGTCGCGCCCGTCGCCGCGAACGTCACCGCCGACCCTGTCTGGATGACGGCCTTCGCGCAGCACGTGGAGGCGTGCGGGTTCGAGTCGCTCGTGGTCGTGGAACACACCGTGGTGACCCACGGGTACACGAGCCGCTACCCGTACGACACCTCGGGCCGGATGGAGCTCGACGAGAGCTGCGAGATCCCGGATCCCTTGGAGCTGCTGGCGTTCCTGGCCGGACGGACGACCCGGCTGGGCCTCGCGACCGGCGTGCTGGTGCTCCCCAACCACCACCCGGTCGTGCTGGCGAAGCGGCTCGCCACGCTGGACGTGCTGTCCGGCGGTCGGCTGCGGCTGTGCGTCGGGATGGGCTGGATGCGCGAGGAGGTCGAGGCCTGCGGCGCCGACTTCGACAGCCGCGGCCGCCGCGCCGACGAGCAGCTGGACGTCATGCGCAAGCTCTGGTCGCCCGGTGAGAAGGGCGCCGACCACCAGGGCGAGTTCTTCCGGCTCGACCGCGCCATGAGCTTCCCCAAGCCGCTCGGCGCCATCCCCGTGCACATCGGGGGACACAGCAGGGCTGCCGCCCGTCGTGCAGGTCGGCTCGGCGACGGCCTCCAGCCGCTGGGCGTCCACGGGGGGCAGCTCACCGAGCTGGTGGACCTCATGCACCGTGAGGCCGAAGCCGCCGGCCGCGACCCTGCCGCGCTCGAGCTCTCGCTGGGGCACCTCGTCCGCCGCATCGACCGGGCGAGAGCGGAGACGCTCGCCGCCAAGGGTGCCGACCGGCTGGTGCTCGCCATGACGCCGACGTCCGACCTCGAGCGGGCCAAGGACGAGCTGTCCGCCTGCGCCCAACGTCTGGAGCTCCGATGAACGTCGACGACCGCCTGGCCCTGCTCGACCTCGTCCACCGCTACGCGCTCCTCGTCGACAATCGCGACCTCGACGCGGCTGTCGCGCTGTTCACGGCTGACGGCGTGCTCTCCACCCCTGACCCGCCTGAGCACCTCGACCCGGTGCACGAGCACGCGGGGCATGACGCGGTGCACGAGGCGTTGGCGATCGTGACCTCGGTGGAGCGCACCTTCCACGAGGTCGTCGGCACGGTCCTCGACCTCGACGGCGACGGCGCGCGCGGCCAGGTGGCCTGCGTCGCGCACCACCTGGTGACCCGCGACGGCGAGACGAAGGACCACGTCTGGCACCTGCGCTACGACGACGCCTACCGCCGTACGCCGGAGGGCTGGCGCATCGCCCGCCGCTCCCTGCACGTCGCGTTCCTGGAGACCCGGCCCGTCCGGACCGGGTGAGCGCCTCAGCGAGTGTTCAACAGCAGCTGGGTCGGGTGCTGCGCGTCGTGGAACAGCAGGTTGCGGCCGGCCGCAGGAACCGGCTCGTGCGTGGGCGAGTCGCCGCTCGCGAACCACAGCCGCAGCCGGTGGCCCTTCGCCACCGTGAACGCGACGTCCCAGATGTCGAGCCGGTACTCCGTGGTCAGCCCGATCGTGACTGGCAGGTGCCGGTCGTCGGTGAGGTACGGAGCCCCCGGTCGAGACCGCGCCGGGTCGACGTGCCGGAAGTTGGCGCGCAGCCACCCCTGGGTGATGGGCGTTTCGGTGCCGTCCGGCGCCACGTCCGCGAGCCGAGCCACCCAGGCCATGTCGGCGGCCTCGGTGATGGCCCAGAACCGCAGCTCGGCCGGGCCGGCCAGCCGCAGCGGTCCTTTCAGCGGGGCGGTCGTGTAGGTCAGGCCACGGGTGTCGTCGAGCCGCTGGTCGGTGTGCACGTAGGGCGCGAAACCGTCCGGTCCCTCCCACCCCATGGGCACCGAGGCACCGGTGGTCGGGTCGTAGACGTAGGACTCCTGGTAGGCGTCCCGACCGGTCGGGACGTGAGTGACCAGCGAGCCGTCGTTCAGCGACGACGCGCTGCCCGTCGTCGCCCCCGACAGGAACAGCCGTGTGATCCCGGGGGCGGCAGCCCGCCACGAGGACGCGGTGTGCCAGGTGCGGTCCCCGAGGTCGAAGTAGGTGACCCGCGGCTGGCGGTCGACCCCGTTCTTCGCATCTTTGGCGTAGTGGTCGAGCCAGCGCAGCACCTGCCCGGGCGGCGGGGACGCGGACAGCGACGGCGTCAGGTCGGTCGCACCACCGCCGTACGGCGCCCCCACCTCCCCGATGTTGCCGGTGCCGTGGTGCGTGGATGCGTCGATCCAGAGCTGTGCCGGGACGTGGAGCGCGTCGATGAGCCGCAGGTCGCCGCGGCTGTACATGTCGTGCCAGCCGGTGAACACGTAGACCGGGACCTTGATGCGGGCGACCTTGGCGAGGACCGAGCGCTCCTGGTACAGCGGCCCGTCCAGGTCGTTGAACCGGGTCTCGAACGCGAACAGCTGGTCCTTGCGGTCGAGGTACTGCGGCTGCGGCCCGAGCCCCAGCGCCTGGGCCCCCGTCTGGCCGGCGAACCACTGCTCGACGAAGCCCTGGTCGTAGAGCCCGTTGTGCCACAGCACATCGCGGTAGGGGTCCGTGGGCGGGTGCCCCACCACGACGGTCGTCAGGTGCGGCGGTTGCAGGGCCGCGCCCAGCAAGGCGGTGATGGCCGAGTAGGAGTAGCCGTAGAGGACGACCCTGCCGTTGCTCCACGGCTGGCGAGCGACCCACTCCACGACGTCGTAGACGTCCTGCTGCTCACGCAAGCAGAGCAGGCACAGCGCGCCGCCGCTCTTGCCCGAGCCGCGTACGTCGGTGTTGACGTGGGCGTACCCGTTCGGCACGTACGTGGTGGCACTGGAACGCCCGTACGGCTCCATGTCCACGATCGCCGGAAAGCGCCCCGAGGCCGCGGGCAGGTGCACGTCGCCGACCAGATGCACCCCGTCGCTCGCCGTGATGGTCACGTCGGTGAGGTCCTTGGTCGCCGCAGTGGCTGGGAGGGCCGCACCGGTCACGGCCAGCGCTGCGGCGACGACCAGGGGACGGAGACGCACGGTAGGTCCTCCAGGGAGTCGCGGGACTGTGCAGAGTTCGTCCCGTGCGACCGGACTCCTGCCGCCGGCTCCTGGCGCGTCGCCCGCCGACCCGTCCAGGTTGAGCTCACGAACCGGGCTTGCCCTCCTGGGGACCCAGCACCGGCTCGAAGGCGGCGACGTAGCGCTCGAAGCGCGGCTCCCAGTCCTCGCCGACGGCGCCGACCAGCCGGTCGAGGCAGACCTCCCAGCCGGCAGCGTTGCGGGCCGCCCTGCTCGCGCCGAGCTCCTCAGCCAGCACGAAGGTCGTCCCGCCCTCGGCCGCCGACAGCTCGAACGTGATGGTGTCCTCACCCCACGTGAACGACAGCCGGTGCGGCGCATCGTAGGCGAGCACCTTTCCCGGCAGCGGCCCGAACGGCTGGTCGTCGAAGTGGTGGGTCAACGAGGCGCCCGTCTCCCAGCGGTCGATCTCGATCCGGGTCGGGAACCAGGCCTTCATCTCGGTCGGGTCGGTGACGGCCCGCCAGACCTCCTCCACCGGCCGCGGCAGGAACCGCTCGAACCGCAGGACCGGCTTGTCGCCGCTCGAGATCAGGGTGGCTTCACGCATCACGGGCTCCTTCGGTGAGGTGTGCCTCCAGGCGGTCGAGGCTGCCGACCCACGAGCAGTCATTCGCCTGTCAGGGCATGGAGAGGGATCTCCTCACGGCGCCCCGCAGCACGACGTACGACGGGTGGGCCAGGACGTCGAGGGTCAGCCGCGGGTCCTCGGCGTAGACGACGAGGTCCGCCGGCGCCCCCTCCGACAGGCCCGGTCGCCCGAGCCACGAGCGCGCCGACCAGGTCGCGGCCGCCAGCGCCGCCGTACGGGACAACCCTGCGGCGTGCAGCTCGCGGACTTCGTCCGCGATCCGGCCGTGCGCCAGCGACCCACCGGCGTCGGTGCCGGCGTACACCGGGATGCCGGCGTCGAAGGCCGCGAGCACGGTGTCGTGCCGGCGCGCGTGCAGCGCTCGCATGTGCATGGCGTACGCCGGGAACTTCTCCTGGGCGCCCGTCGCGATCGACGGGAAGGTCGCGATGTTGATGAGGGTCGGAACGATTGCGATCCCTTGTGCCGCAGCGGTTTCCACCGTCGAGGGGGTCAGCCCGCACGCGTGCTCGACGCAGTCGATGCCGGCCGCAAGGAGGTCGGGCAGGCACTCCTCGCCGAAGCAGTGCGCCGTCACGCGAGCACCGAGCTCGTGGGCGGCGGCGATGGCGGGGCGGAGGGCGTCAAGCGGCCAGCACGGCGCGAGATCACCGACGTCGCGGTCGATCCAGTCCCCGACCAGCTTGACCCAGCCGTCGCCGCGACCGGCTTGCTCCCGGACGGCGTCCACCAGCGAGGCGGGCTCGATCTCGACGCCGTAGTTACGGATGTAGCGCCTGCTGCGGGCGATGTGCCGGCCGGCGCGCACCACCACCGGCAGGTCGTCGCGGTCGTCGATCCAGCGGGTGTCCCCCGGCTGGCCGGCGTCACGGACCAGCAGGGTGCCGGCGTCGCGGTCGGTGAGCGCCTGCTGCTCCGCCACCTCCGACGGCACCTCGCCGTGGGCGTCGAGCCCGATGTGGCAGTGGGCGTCGGCCAGTCCCGGCAGAACCCAGCCCTCGAGCGAGAAGGTGTCGCCCCCGGGCGGCTGGAAGGTCAGTCGCCCGTCCACGACCCAGGCCTCGGCGACCTCCTCGTCCGGCCCGACGAGCAGCGGGCCGCGCAGGTGGAGGACGTCGTGGGTGGCCATCAGACCAGCGTGACCTCGACGCTGGTGCGTCCGTCGAGGTGCTGGTGCACCTGGTACGTCCGGCCGTTCGTGACCCAGGTCCAGGTCGACAGCGCCTCGCCGATCGTGAGGGTTCGCTCCACGTCGGCGTCGGCCGGCAGGCCGGCGAGGGTGTTGGCGTACGCGAAGGCGTCCTGCAGCCGCTGCTCGCTGGTGCGCACGCGCTCCCAGTGGCGCCGCTCCTCGGTCATCCGCCCTCCTTCGACGTACGCCGGACGTTAGCGCCGAGGGGCAGGCAGGAGCGCGCGCAGCCCGGCGACGAGCACCTCCGCGAGCGTGCCCACCACGTCCACGTCCTCGGTCACCTCGGTGAGCTCGTGCAGCACGGGGAAGTCCTGCAACGGCAGCGGTTCCAGGTCGGTGGTGAGCTCCTGGCCCGCGGCCAAGGAAGCCTGCTCGACGGCGGCCCCGAGCACCGCCACGGTCACGGCCTTGAGCGCGGCGTAGGCATGCGTGGTGTCCATCCCCGCCCGGCAGAACGCCTCGAGGGCCGCCTCGAACGTCGCCAGCGCCCGGGGACCCTGCACGGGGCGCCGCATGAGGACGGTGAAGGCACCCGGGTGCTGGATCGACAGGTGCGAGAGGGCCGTGGCGAACCGGCGTACCCAGTCCTCCCACGGCACCTCGCCGTCCGGCAGCTCGGCCTCGGCGAGCAGTTCTTCCGCGACTCCGTCGAGCAGGGCTTCCTTGGTGGCGACGTGGTTGTACAGGGAGGTCACGTGGACGCCCAGCTCGGCTGCGACCTTGCGCAGGCTGGTCGCGTCGAGGCCGTCCCGGTCCGCGACGCGCACCGCGGTGGCCAGGATCCGCTCACGGCTGAGGGGCAGCGCAGCAGTCACTTGACGAGTCTAGCGAGGCGTGACCTACAGTGTTGACCTACAGCGTTGACCTACGCCGTAGGTCGATCCACGTGGGAGGACGCATGGCTCTGCAGGACAAGGTGACCGAGCTCGTCGAGGAGCTGAAGGTGCCTGGCGTCTCGGCCGGGATCGTGCTCGACGGCGAGGTGCAGACGGCCTTCGCGGGCGTGACGAGCGTCGAGAACCCGCTGCCCGTGGACGAGACGACGCTCTTCCAGTTCGGCTCGACCGGCAAGACCTACACCGCCACCGCCCTCGTGCGCCTCGCCGAGCAAGGGCTGGTGGACCTCGACGCCCCCGTGCGCACCTACGTGCCCGAGCTGCAGCTCAAGGACGAGGACGTCGCCGCGCGGGTGACCGTCCTCCAGCTCCTCAACCACACCGCGGGGTGGGACGGCGACCTGATGACCGACACCGGCAACGGTGACGACGCCCTGGCGAAGTACCTCGTCAAGATGGCCGACATCGAGCAGGTCTCACCCCTGGGCGCCACGGTCTCCTACAACAACGCCTCGCTGTCCCTGGCCGGACGGGTCATCGAGAAGGTCACCGGGTCCACCTTCGAGCGCGCGATCAGCGAGCTCCTGCTCGAGCCCCTGGGCATGACGAGCACCCTGTTCTTCCCGCAGGACGTGATGACACGCCGCTTCGCAGTGGGGCACGTGCTGCACGACGACGGCACCCTCACCGTCGCCCGGCCCTGGGCCATGCCCCGCAGCGCCGCGCCGGCGGGCGGCATGGTCGCGACCGCCGCGGACCAGCTCGCCTGGGCGCGCTTCCACCTCGGGGACGGCACCGCCGCCGACGGCAAGCGGGTGCTGGGCGAGGAGTGGCTCCGACGCATGCAGCAGCCGACCGCGCAGATGCCGGGCAGCGCGCTCGGCGACGCAGTGGGAGTCAGCTGGCTGCTCGGCGAGGTGGCCGGGATCGGCACCGTCTCGCACGGCGGCACCACCAACGGCCAGCACTCGCTGTTCAAGCTCGTGCCAGAGCGCGGGTTCGGGCTCATCTCGATGACCAACAGCGGGCCCAACGGTCCCGTGCTCAACGACCGGCTGTGGGCGTGGGCGCTGGAGCACTTCCTCGGCCTGGTCGAGGAGCAGCCCGAGCCGGTGCGTCTCCCCGACGCCGAGCTCGCGCCGTACACGGGCACGTTCGAGACCATCGCGGCCGTCGTGGACATCACCGCGGTCGACGGGCGGCTGTCCGCGAAGGTGAACGTCAAGCCGGGGATGGCCGCCATCCTGCGCGAGCAGGGCGAGGCGCTGCCCGAGCAGCCGCCGTTCCTGCTGGCGATCGTGAAGGGCCAGCCGGACCGGTACGTCGTGGACGAGGGCGACGGCAAGGGGATGCGCGGCTACTTCGCGCGCGGCGGCGACGGCAGCGTCGAGGGCGTGCACCTCGGCGGCCGGCTGGCGACCCGGGTGCGGTAGTGAGGAAGGCCCACACGGCTGTTCCGGTTCCATCCTTCGCACACCCCCGCGGCGTCCGCCGGGGTGGAGGATCAGGAACCGTGGCTGTCCGCCTCGGTCCGCTCTCACTGCTTCTGGTCGCCGTGCTGGCCGCCGGCTGCGGGTCCACCGTGCAGGTCACCTCCTCCCGCCAGCAGGGGACGACGGACGACAGCCTGTCCGTCCCCGGCTCCGACGGCCTCGGTGGTACTGCTACCGGCGTGGGGCTGCCGCAGGGCACCGCCGGCCCCCAGGTGCCCGGCGCCGCGACCGCTGGGACGACGCCTGCGACCGGGTCGAGCCGCGTCCTGGGGCAGACCGGGTCCACCGCGACGCTGTCCGGGCCCGGCGTGACGGCCAAGGAGATCTACGTCGGCTTCGTGCACGACGGGAACGCGGACGGCGTCAACAGCGCCGCAGGCGTCGGGTCCATCACCCATGGGGACGACCAGGCGAACGCCCTCGCGGTTGTCGACGACATCAACAAGCACGGCGGCATCGCCGGCCGCAAGGTGGTCCCGGTCTTCGCCCGTTTCGACTCGACCTCGACCCAGACGCTGGACCAGCAGTGGGCGGCGGTCTGCCAGACCTTCACGCACGACAAGCGGGTGTTCGCATACGCCGCCGGAACCTCCGGGCGCCCCTCGCTCCGCGACTGCCTGGCGCGGGCCGGCGTCGCGATGCTCAGCTCCGGGCTGCCGACGGTCGGTGCCTCGGACTTCGCCCAGCACCCGGCGTACATAGAGATGGGCTACCCCAACGTCGACCGGCTCGCCGCCTACACCGTCACGCCCTTGGTCGAGCAGAAGTACTTCACGCCGTGGGACACGGTGAACGGCAAGCCGGCAGCCGCGGGGGTCGTGAAGGTGGGGGTGCTCACCTACGACGACAGCACGTTCTCTCACGCGGTCGACCAGTACCTGGTCCCCGCGCTGCGACGCCTGGGCTACGACCCGGTCGTCCAGAAGATCGCGCAGATCTCCGGCGCCTCCGACATCGGCGCCCAGGCGGCGGCCGTGAAGGCGGCCCAGCTGGCGTTCGCGAGCAACGGGGTCACGCACGTCATCCCGTTCGAGGCGAACGGTGGCCTGAGCACCTTCTTCCTGCCGACGGCCCGCACCCAGGGCTACTACCCGCGGTACGGCGTGAGCTCGGCCTCCGGGTCGGAAGCCCTGATGGAGTCCGGCGTCGTGGACGCCCAGCAGTTCAACGGTGCGGTCGGCTTCGGCTGGATCCCGGCCATCGACCTGGCCTCCGCCGACAACAGGCCGGACGGTCCGTACTCCAATGCCAACCGGCGCGCCTGCCTGAAGGTGATGCACGACCACGGCATCACCTTCGACAGCGGCAACGCGGAGGCCATCGGGCTCACCACCTGCGCCACCCTGTACCTGCTCAAGGCGGCGCTGGACCGCACGCCCCGACAGGTCACGGTGGCGACGCTCCTCCGGTCCGTGGAGGGGCTGGGCGCGTCGTACCAGCCGGCCGGCTCGGTGGGCATCCGGTTCCGACCGGGGCGGCACGACCCTGCCGAGACGGCCTACCACTGGCGGTTCGTGAGCTCCTGCACCTGCTTCCGCTACGACGGCGAGCCCCACACCGTTCCCTGAGCCCCACCTCTTGACGGCTCCCCTGTCAGGTGCCATGCTCAACCTGTCAGTTGATAAAAGAACTGGTTGACCACGATGCCTGACGACCCGCTGAGCAAGGTGTACGCCGCGCTCGCCGACCCGACCCGCCGCGCGATCCTCGAGCGACTGGCGAACGGCGAGGCGACCGTCAACGAGCTGGCGGAGCCGTTCGCCATGTCGCTGCAGGCGGTCTCCAAGCACCTCAAGGTGCTGGAGGCGGCGGGCCTCATCAGCCGCGGCAAGCAGGCCCAGTGGCGGCCGGCGTCCCTGAACGGCGACCGCCTCGAGCAGGCCGCCGACTGGCTGGAGCGCTACCGCGTGTTCTGGGAAGGCTCGTTCGACCGGCTCGACACGCACCTGCGCACCCTCAAGAACAAGGGAGAGACGTGATGTACGACGACACCCGCGGCTACACGATCACCCGCGTCTTCGACGCGCCTCGCGACCTGGTCTGGCGCTGCTGGACCCAGCCGGAGGACTTCGCCGTCTGGTTCGGCGGCCACCAGGGCCGCATGGAGGGCATGGTCGTCGAGCCGGTGAAGGACGGCCGCTGGGGCGGCACGATGGTGCTGCCCGACGGCCACCGGATGCAGTGGACCGGGACCTTCCTCGAGGTCGACCCGCCGAACCGGCTGGTGCTGGCGTTCACCGACCAGGAGAACCTCGACGAGTACGACACCTTCACCGTCACGCTCACCGACGTGGACGGGAAGACCGAGCTCGTGCTGCGGCAGAGCGGTGGGCACCTCACCGACGAGCAGTACCTGCAAGCGCAGCAGGGCACCGGGACCTTCCTCGACGTGATGGCCGAGCATTTGGCAGCCATCCAGGCGTGACGTCGTTCGTCCGTTTGGCCCCGTCCAGGCAGATGATCCGAGATGACCATGGTGTCGGGTGTCCGGCTTGGGCAGGTTCGTGTCATGAACACGTGCTCCTGCTCCGGCACCCGCAACAGCATCTGCTTCGACTCCGCGGTGGTGCTCTGGCGCTGCGGCTCCTGCGGCAGCCAGCAGTGGAGCGCTGACGGTCGCCCGGTCGGGCGGGCGGTGGCGCTCGGACTGCTGCGCCAGGCGTTCACGGACCACCGCTACGACCGGCCGGCACGGCAGGTGCGCACGATCCCGAGCCCGCGCCCGGTGCAGGTCGTGGACGTGCGTACCCCCGCCCCGGTGCCCAGCACCCCCGCCGACCTGCAGGCCTCGCTCGACGCCTTCCTCGCCGAGAAGGGTCTGTCCGGCTCTTGGCGGGTCGGCGTCAGCGCCTGATCCTCCTGTGCACCAGGGCGAAGTCGCGGCGCCAGTGCTCGCCGTCCTCCGCGATCTCCCAGGCGCCCTGGACGATGTCGCCGTCCGCGCTGAGCTCCCCGACGTACCGCTGGGCGAAGTCCAATGGGCTGACGTCGGGCTCCGTGCGTGACAGCGTCCAGGTGCGGCCGTCGAAGGTCATCCGGTAGAGCCGAGCCACACCGCGCGCGTCGAAGTAGTGCTGCACGTAGGTGCCCTCGCCACCCGGCACCACGACGCTGAGGCTGTCCGGGACGGGGGAGCCGGGGGCGGTCGACCGCAGCACGAGGAGCTCGCCGAGCCACTCGACAACCACGTGCCCGCGCGCGTCCTCGGCGCCCGGCAGGTCGACCGAGACCTCCCACTCCCCGACCAGCGGTTGCAGCGGTGAGGTCATCGTGGTCCTCCCCCGAGAGCGACGGTGAGGGCGAGCACCGTTTCCGGGTCGTGCAGCTTCGCGCCGTACAGCTCGCGCAGCTGGCCCATCCGATACCGCACCGTCTGGGGGTGCACGAACAGCGCGGCCGCCACGTCCTCGCGCCGGCCCTGGTGCAGCAGCCAGGCACGCAGGGTCTCCTCAAGCTTCTCGGCGCTGGAGGGGCGCTGCGCGGCCAGCGGCGCGAGGACCCGCGCGCGCAGGTCGGCGAGCGCCTCGCCGTCGGCCGTGAGCACGAGCTCGACGAGCCGCTCCTCGGTGTCGCGCGGCGAGCCCGGAAGCGTGCGGGCGCGCAGCACCCGCCGGTACGACGAGGCCACCTCCTGCCACGGACGGGCGGGCCCCACCACCGCCTCCCGGTCCTGCACGGCACGCAGCAGCCGCGGTCGACCGCGGCCCTCGGCGTCCGGGACCAGCAGCAGCGCCAGGCCCGTCGTCCCCTCGAGCCCCGGCAGGTCCTCGGTGAGCCGCAGCGCGCGGCCCTCGCCCAGGGCGTCCAGGGCATGGACCTGCGACTCCGGCAGCAGCACCGCAGTGAGGGTGCGGGGCACCGGCCAGTCAGCGCGCTCTGCAGCGGCGAGCAGCGCGGGTTCGGGGTCGCCGGCGAGCAGCCGACGCCCGAGCCGGTCGAGGTACCGCTCGCGCACCCGCCCGCTGACCGCGAGCTCGTCGGTGTGCCCCGCGACGCTGGAGGCGGACAGCTGGTCGATGTAGGCGAAGACGAGCTCGGCGAACTGCACCAGCACCGCCGCGGGCAGCCCGAGCGCGACACCTTGGTCGGCGAGCTCGCGCCAGGCGACCCGCGCACCGACGCGGTACGCCGACAGCAGCGCGTCCACAGACCGGCCGCTGCGCGCCTCGCCGCGCCCGATGGCGTACGCGCCCTCGAGCGCCGGGGCCAGCGGGGTGGTCGGGTCCCCGGCCCGCGAGCCCGACGCCAGGCTCAGGAAGCCGCGCAGCGCGAGCTCCACCATCTCGCGGATCGTGTCGCCCATCGTCCCGGTGAAGGCGTCGGCGTACGGCGGGACCTCGGCGACGATCGCGGCCACCGTCCGCTCCGCGACGCTGGGCAGCTGCGCGCGCAAGATGGCCGTGGTGGTGGAGTCGAGGTCGAGGCCGAGCGGGGTCGCGGTCATCGGATCTGTCCTCCCTGCACAAAACAGAGCCGCGAGATCACGCGTACAGGTCAGGACTTTACGCCCTGCAGCGCACCACCATGAAGCCATGCCCGCTGCACCGACCCTGCTGCGCCGGGCTGCTGCGCTCGCAGAGCTGGCGGCCACGCCGCTCGTGCCCGGCGACTACCTCGACCTCGTGCACCCCCTGCGGGCTGGTGCGCCGCTGCGCGCCCGGGTCATGGAGGTGCGCCCGGAGACGCGCGACGCGGTCACCCTCGTGCTCGAGCCCGGCCGCGACTGGCGCGGCCACACCCCTGGCCAGTACCTGCGCGTGGGCGTGGACGTCGACGGGGTCCGGCTGTGGCGGGCCTACTCCCTGACCTCCGCCCCCTCCCGGGACCGCCGCATCTCCATCACCGTCAAGGCGATCCCGGACGGGAAGGTCAGCACCCACCTGGTACGACGGGCCCGCCCCGGCATGCTCCTGCAGCTCGACCAGGCCACTGGGGACTTCACCCTTCCGGCCACGCCGCCCGCCAAGGTGCTGTTCGTCACCGGCGGCAGCGGCATCACGCCGGTGATGGGCATCCTGCGCAGCAACCTGCACCGGCTCGCGGACGTGGTGGTCGTCCACTCCGCACTCACCCGGGACGACGTCGTGTTCGGCGGCGAGCTGCGGGCACTCGCCGCGCGCGACCGGATCCGGCTGGTCGAGCTGCACACCGATGTGGACGGGATGCTCACCGCTTCCCAGCTGACCGAGCTCGTCCCCGACCTCGCCGAGCGCGAGACGTGGGTGTGCGGGCCGACCGGTCTCATGGACCTCGTCGAGAAGCACTGGGAGACCGCGGGTCTGACCGTGCCGCTGCACACCGAGCGGTTCCGGCCCAGCATCGTGGTGCCCGGCGACGGCGGGCGGGTGCGCTTCCGTCGTACCGGGGTGGAGACCGACGCCGACGGCGCCACCACCCTGCTCGCGACCGGGGAGGCCGCGGGCGTCCTCATGCCCAGCGGGTGCCGGATGGGCATCTGCTACGGCTGCGTCCTGCCGCTCAAGGAGGGCGCAGTGCGCGACCTTCGCGACGGCGCCCTCACGGAGGCCGGCGACGGCGTCCTCGTCCAGACCTGCATCAGCGCGGCCGCCGGCCCCTGCGAACTGGAGATCTGACATGACTGCCCTGCAGCACAAGCAGACCAGCCCGATCGCCCACCTGACCACGGCCGACGTCGAGCAGCTCGGCAAGGAGCTCGACGCCATCCGGCAGCAGGTGCTCGACAGCCGGGGCGAGCGCGACGCGGCCTACATCCGTCGCGTCATCAAGACCCAGCGGATGCTCGAGATGAGCAGCCGCGGCGTGCTGCTGCTGTCGCTGTTCCCTCCGGCGTGGCTCGCCGGCACGGCCGGGCTGTCGGTCGCGAAGATCCTCGAGAACATGGAGATCGGCCACAACGTCATGCACGGCCAGTGGGACTGGATGCGCGACCCGGCGATCCACTCCTCCACCTGGGAGTGGGACAACGTCGTGCCGGCCGAGCAGTGGAAGCACTCGCACAACGAGGTGCACCACACCTGGACGAACGTGCTCGGCAAGGACAACGACCTCGGCTACGGCATCATGCGCGTGGACGAGGACCAGAAGTGGCACCCGTTCTACCTCGGTCAGCCGCTGTGGAACTTCCTGAACATGTGCCTGTTCGAGTACGGCATCGCGGCCTACGACCTCGAGATCGGCAAGGCGCTCAAGGGGCGGGTCGACAAGCAGGAGTTCCGCCGCAAGGCCCGGGGCGTGCTGGGCAAGCTGAAGAAGCAGGTCCTCAAGGACTACCTGGTGCACCCGCTGCTGTCCGGCCCGTCGGCCGCGACCACCCTGGCGGCCAACGCGACCGCGAACCTGGTGCGCAACGTCTGGACCCACTCGGTCATCATGTGCGGCCACTTCCCCTCGGGCATCGAGACCTTCACCAAGTCCTCGATCGAGGGCGAGACCCGTGGCGAGTGGTACCTCCGGCAGATGCTGGGGTCGGCGAACATCAGCGGCGGGCCGCTGCTGCACCTCATGACCGGCAACCTGTCCTACCAGGTGGAGCACCACCTGTACCCGGACCTGCCCAGCAACCGCTACCAGGAGATCGCGCCGAAGGTGCAGGAGATCTTCGAGCGCTACGGGCTCACCTACGTCACCGGGCCGCTGCCCAAGCAGGTGGCCTCGGCGTGGGCCAAGGTGCTGCGCCTGTCACTGCCCAGCTCGCCCGGGCGTACGACGACCGCGGCTCCGGCCGAGGAGGCCGCGGACCCCGCGGCCTGAGGCCGGCCCCCGAACCCAGCAAGGGATGAACGCCAGCCGCCGGCCGCACGTGTGTCAGGGCAGGCGTGCGTCACGCGTGTCTCCCCGCGTGACCACGCCGCTCAGCAACCAGTCAGTCGACGGTCTCGAGGAAGCGACGCTCCTCGTCCTCGTACCTCGAGGGGTTCACGTTCCAGGCCTCCACGTGCTCCACACCCTCGGGGTGCTGGAACGTCACGCGCTCCGGCACCTTGTCCGCCAGCACCTCGCTGCCACTGACCGGCACGAGCGTGTCGCCGCTCCCGTGCACCAGCAGCGTCGGCACCTTCACCCAGCTCGTGTCGTCCAGGTAGTCGAGCGCACCCCAGTCCAGGCCGTACCGCAGGGTGGCCAGGCGCTTCGCGCTCCACACGACCGGGCTCGGCAGCGGCAGCGAGTACTCCTCCGCCCCCAGGTCCACGGCGCGCTCGAACGACAGCAGCGGCGAGTCGAGCAGCATCCCGGACACGACCGACGCGCGCGGCGAGTGCTGCATGAAGGCCGCCACGATCGCGCCGCCCATGCTGGCCCCGACCAGGACCACGCGCCGAGCTCCCTGCTGCTGCGCCCACGCCACGGCGGCCTCGAGGTCGCGCCACTCGGTCTGGCCGTACTGATACCGGCGTGAGCGGTCGAGCGGGAGGGCCGCGTCGTTGCGGTAGGTGATGTCCAAGGCCGACAGGCCAAGCCGCACCGGCACGCGCATCATCCGGAGCATCTCCTCGCGGCTCGCGCCCTTCCCGTGCACGAGCAGGACCCAGGTGCTCGACCGGCCGGGCACGTACCACGCCGGGAAGGTGCCGGCCGGCGACCGGTACGTCACCTGCTGCACCGGTACGCCGAGGGCCAGCTGCGGTATGGCGGGGAACGCGTCCTCGGTCAGCGCCACGGCCTGCCCCAGCTCAGGCACGTGCCCGGTGAGCAGCCGGAAGGGCCTGGTGACCTCGCCGCCCCGGGACCCGCGCCCGCTGATCTGGCCGTACCCGCCGGACCACTGCACGCCGTACACGCCCGGCTCGTGGAGCTCGAGGACGTGCTCCTTCTCCCGCAACGTGATCGACGTGCCGCTCAGCGCCGTGACCACGAGGTCCTTGTCCGGGAACCACGGCTCGACCGCGAAGCCCTGCTCCTCGATCTGCCCCGCGAAGTACCAGCCGGTGCCGAGCAGGAGCACACCCAAGGCCACCACGAGCGCGGACAGCAGCCTGAGCGGGCGCATGGCCCCAGTGAAGCGAGCAGGAGCGCGGGAAGGAAGGCATGAGTTCGCCTTATCCCGCCCTTAGCCCCCGCCCCGGCAGCATGGCGGCACCCCCCGACCGACGAGGAAACCCCTTGGACATCGCGAATCTGTTCGGCCTGCCCGCCCATCCCCTGATCGTGCACGCGGTCGTCGTGCTTGTGCCGCTGGTCGCGCTCGGCGCGATCGCGATCGCGGTGTCGCCCTCGCTGCGTGCCCGCTACGGGACGCTCGTCGCCGCCGGCGCCGTGCTCGACGTGCTGCTGGTCCCTCTCGCCACCGGCAGCGGCGAGCAGCTGCAGCCGCGGGTGCAGGCGAGTGCGCTGCTCGAGCGGCACACCCAGCTCGGCGAGCAGCTGCTGCCCTTCGTGATCGCCCTCGCGGTCGCCACGGTCTACCTCATCGCCGCCCCCCGCCTGCGGGCCCGGCGCCCCGACGGCTCGCCGTGGTGGGCTGCACCGTGGATCGCCTCCGCCATGGTGGTCGTGGCGTTGCTCGGAGGCGCGGGCGCGTTGGTGCAGACGGTCCGCATCGGGCACAGCGGCGCGCAGGCCGCGTGGTCGGGCGTCGCCAAGCAGTAGCCGCAGTACGTTCGGCCCGTGGACGCGGCGATCTCGGTCTCGGGCCTGGTCAAGTCGTACGGTCGCACTCTCGCCCTGGACGGGCTCGACCTCACGGTCCGCACCGGTGAGGTGCACGGCTTCCTCGGTCCCAACGGCGCCGGCAAGTCCACGACGCTGCTAATCCTGCTGGGGCTGCTGAAGAAGGACGCCGGCGGGATCCGGCTGCTCGGCGGCGACCCGTGGCGTGACGCGGCGACCCTGCACCGCCGGCTGGCGTACGTGCCCGGCGAGGTGAACCTGTGGCCCACGCTCACCGGCGGGGAGGTCATCGACCTGCTCGGCCGGCTGCGGGGCGGCGTCGACCCGGCACGTCGGGCCGCGCTGCTCGACCGGTTCGACCTCGACCCGACCAAGAAGGGCCGGACCTATTCCAAGGGCAACCGGCAGAAGGTCGCGCTGGTCGCCGCGCTCGCCTCCGACGTCGAGCTGCTGCTGCTCGACGAGCCGACAGCCGGGCTCGACCCGATCATGGAGGCGGAGTTCCGGGCGTGCGTCGGGGAGGAGCGCTCCCGAGGCCGCACCGTGCTGCTGTCCAGCCACCTGCTCGACGAGGTGGAGGCCGTCTGCGACGCCGTCAGCATCATCCGCGCCGGACGCACGGTCGAGAGCGGCTCGCTGGAGGAGCTGCGGCACCTCCGCCGTACGACGGTGACCGCCGAGCTCGACGCGGTGCCGGAGGGCGTCGCGTCGCTGCCGGGGGTGCACGACGTCGTCGTCGAGGGCGGCCGGCTGCGCTGCCACGTCGAGCCGGACGCGCTCAACGGGCTGCTGGCCGTGCTGACCCGCGCCGGCGTGCGGTCGCTGCGCAGCGAGCCGCCGACCCTGGAGGAGCTGTTCCTCCGGCACTACACGTCATGAGCGCGTACGCCGGCACCTGGCGCCTCCTGCGACTGGTGCTGCGCCGCGACCGGGTGCTGTTGCCCGCGTGGCTCGCCGTGCTGCTGCTCAGCGTCTGGAGCTCCGCCTCCGCGACCGCCGACCTGTACCCGACTCAAGCCTCTCGGGTCGCGGCCGCCCGCGGCATCAACAGCAGCACGTCGCTGGTGGCGCTCTACGGCCGGGTGTACGACGAGACCTCGCAGGGAGCGGTGTCGCTCATCAAGATGATCGCCTTCGGGTCGGCGATGGTGGCCCTGCTCGCGATCGTGCTCGTGGTGCGGCACACCCGCGGCGAGGAGGAGAACGGTCGGCTGGAGCTGCTCGGCGCCACCGTGGTGGGCCGCCGCGCGGCGCTCGCCGCGGCGGTGCTCGGGGTGAGCGGCGCGATGACAGTCCTCGGCCTGCTCGCCGCGCTGGCGCTACGCGCCTGCGGGCTGCCGCTCGACGGATCGCTGGTGTTCGGGCTGGCCTGGGCCGGCAACGGGATCGCCTTCGCCGCCGTCGCGGCGCTGACCGCGCAACTGACGACGAGCGCGCGGGCCGCGACCGGGCTGGCCGCGACCGGGCTCGGCGCGAGCTACTTGCTGCGCGCGCTCGGCGACGCCGGCTCGCCGTCGTGGCTCACCTGGCTCAGCCCAGTGGGCTGGGCCGAGCAGCTCCGACCCTTCGCCGGCAACCGCTGGGCCGTGGTGCTGCTGACCCTCGGGTTCGCGCTCGCCTGCGGGGTGGCGGCGTTCCAGCTCGCCGCCCGGCGCGACCTGGGCGCCGGTGTGCTCGCCGACCGACCGGGGCCGGCGCACGGCCGGCTCGGCAGCCCGCTCGGGCTGGCGTGGCGGCTGCAGCGCTGGGGCCTGCTGGGCTGGACAGCGGGGTTCGTCGTCCTCGGCGCCGTGATCGGCAGCCTCGCGTCGACGGTGGGCGACCTGCTCAGCAGCGAGCAGGCGCAGGACTGGATCCGACGCCTGGGCGGGCAGCAGCACCTCACCGACGCCTTCCTCGCGACAGAGCTCGGCTTCGGAGCGGTCATCGCCTCGGCGTACGGCATCTCGTCGGTCAACCGGCTGCGCGCGGAGGAGACCGGGCTGCGCGCCGAGCCGGTGCTCGGCACCGCCACGAGCCGTACCCGCTGGATGGCCGGCCACGTCACCCTGGCCCTCGGCGGGACGGTCTGGCTGATGCTCGCGCTCGGCGTGACCGCCGGGGTCGCGCACGGGGTGACGACGCACGACGTGGCGAGCACCCTGCCGCGGCTGCTCGGAGCCGCCGCAGCACAGCTGCCGGCGGTGTGGCTGGTGGTCGGCATCGCGCTTGCGGCGTTCGGGCTGACGCCGAGGCTGGGCAACCTCGGGTGGACGGCGCTGGTCGGGTTCCTGCTGCTCGGGGAGCTCGGCCCGGTGCTGCGCCTCGACCGGTGGGTGATGGACCTGTCGCCGTACGCCCACACCCCGCGGCTACCCGGCACCGCCGCAGACCTCAGCCCGCTGGCCGCGCTCAGCGCCCTCGCGGTCGCGCTCCTCGTTGCAGGGTTCGTGGGCTTCCGACGCCGCGACGTCGGCTGACCCCGTTCACCCGTCCGGGTCACCACCACCGCTCGGAGGGCGTCGAGACCACCTGGCATGGAGCCCGACAGCAGCACCCACCCCTGGATGCACCGGGCGCCTTGGGTCATCGGCCTGCTGGTCGTCGCCGCCCTGGCCGCGGCGCCTGTCGTCACCGGTCGGGCGCTGCACCCGATGGGTCTCGCCGAGGCAGCGGCCGGGGCGGTGCTCGCGACCACCTGTTCCGGCCTCGCACTGGCCAGCTCTCGCCGTACCCGCCTGCCGCTGCGGGTCGCAGCTCCGGCCGTGCTGGCGGTCACCGCCTGCAACGCCATCACCCCGGCCGGGGTGGGCGGCACCGTGCTGACGCACCGCATCCACCGGCGTACCGGGCTGTCCCCGCCCGAGGCGAACGCAGCGCTCGCCGTCCGCGGCATCGCCGGCTCGCTCGCGGCCTTCAGCGGCGGCGTGTTCGCCGCCCGCTACGCCGGGGTCGTGACCCACCACGCGCTGCCCGGCCTGCGCACCGTCGCCCTCGGCGCCGGCGTCGTGCTGCTCGTCGTCGGAGCCACCCTGGTCGTGCAGCGGCACCGCGCCGTCTCGCTGCTCGACCAGGCCCGCGCCGCGCTCGTCAGCGCCGCCGGGCACCTGCGCCACCCCGGTCGTACCGCGGTGCTGCTGCTCGCCACCCACGGCCTGCTCGTCGCGCAGATCGTCTGCTTGCACGGCGCGCTCAACGCGGTCGGCCTCGCACCCAGCCTGCCTGTGCTGCTCGTGGCACAGGTCGGCGCGAACACCATGAAGAGCGCGAGTCCTTGGACCCCAGGCGGTCTGGGTGCCATCGAGGGCACCCTGGTGGCCGCCCTGCACAGCGGCGGGCTGCCGGCGGGCACGGCCGCGATGGGCGTGCTCGTCTACCGCGCCCTCGGCTGGTGGACGCCCGTGCTGCTCGGCATCGTGTCCCTCGGCGTGTTTCGCCGCCGGGGCCTGGTCTAAGCGGACAGCCGCTGCTTGGCGCGGGCCCGGTGGGGGCCCTGCCGCCAGGTCTCCGGTACGGCGAGAGCACCGCTGCGCAGCAGGTGCACCACCGCGGTGGCGCCCAGGTCGGTCGTCGGGAGCCCGGGCGTCCGGTACATCCGCCGCGCCCACCGCGGCAGCAGCGCGAACGCGGTCGTGCTCAGCAACGTCCACAGCGGCAGCGCCGGGAGGGCCCTCCGAGGAACCGGCGGCAGCAGGACGAACCGCGCCGCCGCCCGGGCGGGCTCGGTGGCGCGCAGCTGGGGCCGCATCGCGGCGAAGTACGCGTCCATCTCCCGCTGCGAGGACGGCACATCCCCGAGCCCGAGGAGGTGCGCGCTGCGGACCTGCTCGGCGTAGTACCCGTCGCGCTCCTCGGGGGTGAGGCGCAGCCCGCCGCGCACCGCCGTGGTGAGGAACGACGACGTCTCGCAGCAGTGCACCCAGCGCAGCAGCTCGGGATCGTCAGCGCGGTACCGCCGACCGCTCTCTGGCTCGATCCCGGTCACCTTGGTGTGGATCCGGCGCACCTTGGACGCGGCCTGCTCGGCCTGGGACGCGGTCCCGAAGGTCGTGACGCCGACGTACTCCGCCGTACGACGAAGCCGCCCCCACGGGTCGTCACGAAACCCTGAGCTCTGGGCCACGGCCGCCATCGGCAGCGGGTGCAGGGCCTGCAGCAGCAGGGCGCGCAGCCCGCCCAGCACCATCGTCGGGTCGCCGTGCACGCGCCAGGTCACGCTGTCGGGGCCGAACAGCCCCAGCTCGTCGGAGCCCATCCCGCCATCCTGACGGCCTCGGGCTGGTACGTCATCCCCTTCTCGGGAAGCGTCAGATCATCGCGCGCATCGGCCCCGGCGGCGGCTCGATGTCGATCTGGCCGAGCGCGGACACGTGGTTGATCGAGCCGGGCACGTGGATCGCGTGAGCCAGGCCCATGTGGGCGTCGCGCCAGAACCGCTGCAGCGGATGGTCCATCCGCAGGCCGTTGCCCCCGGAGCGGGCCACGATCTCGTCGACCGCCCGCACTGCGCGCCAGGCCGCGGCCACCTGGTCGCGCCGGCCCTCCGCGCGCTCGGCGAAGGTGAAAGTCTTGCCCTTGCTCACGCCGTCGTAGAAGCGGGCCACGTTGTCCAGGAGCACGGTGCGCGAAGCCTTGATCTCCGCGCTTGCCTCGCCGATGGCGGTAAGGACGTACGGGTCGTCCTTGATCTGCGTGCCGGTGATCTGCACGCGGGTCTTCTGGTACTCGAGGTGGTGCGCCAGGGCGCCCTCGGCCATGCCGATGACGGCCGAGGTGATCCCGAGCGGGAAGACCGCGGAGAACGGCACCTGGTAGAGCGGGTTCTCGAGCCCCATCTCCCGCCCGGCGGTGCCCTCGAAGATCTTGTTGATCAGCTCGGGGCCCATGACGCGGTAGTCCGGGACGAACGCGTCCTTGACGACGATGTCCTTGCTACCGGTGCCCTTCAGTCCGACGACGTCCCAGCTGTCCGGGACGATGGTGTAGTCCGACCGCGGGATCAGCACGTGCGCCATCTTCGGCGGCATGATCGGCGCGCCGTTCTCGTCGCCGACCAGGGCGCCGAGGAAGCACCAGTCGCAGTGGTCGGTGCCGGACGAGAACTGCCACCGGCCGGTGAAGCGGTAGCCGCCCTCGACCGGCTTGAGCACGCCCATGGGCGCGTACGGCGAGGCGATCCAGACGTCGGTGTCCGCACCCCAGATCTCCTGCCGGACGCGGTCGTCGGCGAAGGCCATCTCCCAGGGGTGGATGCCGACGATGCCGCCCAGCCAGCCGGTCGAGCCGTCGAGGGACGCCAGGCGCATCACCGCCTCGGCCCACTCGACCGGGTGGGTCTCGTACCCGCCGTACTCCTTGGGGGCGAGCATCCGCATGATCCCGACCTCGCGCAGGATCTTGGCGGCGCCCTCGGTGAGCTTGCCCTCGGCCTCGTTCGCCGGCCCGAAGGCGGCGATCTCGGCGGCACGCTCCTCGATGGCCGCCATCACGGATCCGGTCACGGTCTACCCCTTTTGCTCAGCGGTTCGTGCTCGCAGAGTGTTCAGGACGTAGCAGCAGGGCAGGCTGACGCGGGTCTCACCCAGCGGGACAGGCTCAGCCGAGGTGGCGGAACTCCGGCCACAGCTGCGACCACTGTGTCCGGGGCACGCAGAGCCGCAGGCTCGCCCCGTTCTCGTCGTTGTCCACGTGGTACGGCGTGTGCAACCGCCCCAGATCCTGCACCTCGCTGCACCGCTGGTCGCCGCCACCTGCTGCCGGCGCGAGCAGGGCCAGGCCTCGTGCCAGGAGCGGGACGAGCGGCGGCTGGTCCGGATAGCCCCAAGCCGGGTGGTGCCCAGCGGTGAGGAAGTAGAGCTCGTCGCGGTGGTAGCCGTCGCGACCCGAGACCAGCAGCAGCACCAGCCCGGTAAGACCGGCGACGAGCAGCACCGGACGGCGGGCGAAGGCGCTCACGGGCCGTGACGCTAGGCCCTGTCTTGCGAGATTGCCGTCAGGCGGGACCGACCGAGCCGCTCCCACGCACACGAAGCCGGCCGGAGCCGGCAGCACTCAGCGATCTCGCAAGACAAGCAAGGGAGTGGGGCCGGGTCAGTCCTTCTGGCCGGTGGCGAGCCACTCGAAGTTCTCGTAGATCTTCGGCTCGCCCGACTCCTCGCGGTGGTGCAGCGCGATCGCCTTGCAGCGCTCCCAAGCCCCCGCGACCCAGAGCAGGTCGTAGACGAGGTCCTTGTCCAGCAGGCCGTTCTTCACGAAGGTCCCGATGGTCTCGTTGAAGTTGAGCACCGCGTTGACGCAGCGCGAGCCGTCGCTGCCGCGCGGGTGGTCCTTCGAGAACTGCTCGTACGACGGCGGCTTGTCGTAGCCGAAGAGCAGCTCCATCCCGTCGCTGGCCCGCTCCGCCACCGGGGTGCTCATGATCTGGACGAGCAGCTCGGCATCCTGGCGGGTGGCCGTGCGGGTGACGGTGAGGTCGCGGGCAGACTTGGCCCTGGTCGTGGTGGGCATGGTCCCCTCCGATCGGAGGCGCGCGCGGGCGGCCCGCCCCCTTCGCCGGAGTGAAGCACCGGGCCGAGCGGGTGCCTAGACCTGGGGAGTGTCGTCACTCCGACACGCGGGTCGCCAGCGCCGGCAGGATCTTCGCGGCCCGGCGGGCCGGTGCCAGGGTGGCCAGCAGCGATGCGCCCAGCGTTACGACCGCCATGACACCCACGGTCCCCCACATCACCGGGAAGCCGGTCTTGATGCCCGCGAACACGGAGCTCTTCTGGTAGATGAGCCAGGTCGTCAGCACGCCCAGCACCGAGCCGAGCACGATGCCTTCGAGGGCGACGAAGCCGCTCTCCACCAGGAACGACCGCTGGATGGTCGGGGCCCGGAAGCCCAGCGCCCGCAGGATCCCGATCGTGCGGCGCCGCTCCCGGACCGCGCGGACCATGACGACGCCCAGACCCGTGATGCCGACCAGCAGCCCGAGGGCGAGGAAGCCCTCCATGAGCCGGAAGAACGCGAGGTTCGCGTCGAAGAGCCGGCGCACCGTGTCCGCCAGCGGCGTCGCCACGAGGCTGTGCTGCAGGTACCCGGCCTGCAGCTGCGCGCCGAACGCCTTCGGGCTCACGCCGGCCCGCGTGCTGACGAGCGCGCTCGCCACCCGCGCCGACGGGCCGAACTGCTGCTCCACCGCCGCCGCGCTCGTCACGAGCGGGAAGGACGTCGGGCTGAGCGGTGAGTAGAAGGCCTGCGCGTTGCTGAGGATCCCGGCGATGGTCTTGCGCGAGGACAGCCCGGTGCGCATGTCGGTGACCGTGAAGGTGTCGCCGGGCTTGAAGAACTCGGCGCCTGGGCCCCCGGTGGAGCCGTAGAACGCGTCGACCGCGACGTAGTCCATGTGAGTGGCGATGGCCTGCCACACCTGGCGGTCGGTGGTGAGGCTCGACAGCCGCTTCTGGAACCGCATGGTCGCCATGCGATCCGGCGGCACGCCCACGACGAGGGTGTCGAGGGGCTCCGCGGTCCGACGCCCGGGGTCGCTGGCTCGGGCCGCCACGGAGGTCAACGGGGCGATGCCACTCACGTCGCCGCCGTACCGGCTCTGCAGGAGCGTGCTCACCGGGCTGTCGTCGCGCAGATCACCGTTGAAGTCCAGGCGTACGTCGTAGCCCGCGGTGGCCCTGGCGATCTGCCAGTCGACGCTCTTGGTCAGCACTCCGCTGATCTCCGTGAGCAGCACCAGGACGAGCACGACGATCGTGTACATGATCAGCGTGGAGCCGGTGCGGAACCGCTTGGCGAGCGGGTACGCCAGGCCGAGCCGACCGGCGAGACCGGCCTCGGTCGGGCGCTCCACCCACCGCCGTACCGGCCGCAGCAGCACGTGCTGGTTCTGGCTGAGCAGGATCACCGCGGAGAACGCGACGAGCGTCCCGAGCACGATGTAGACGGCCATCGAGGGCGTGTCGTAGAGCCGCGGCCGCAGCACGTTCGCGAGCAGCGTCCAGGCGAGCACGCCTGTGGAGGCCGCGGTGTACGCCGCGCGCCGGCCCCAGTACCTCGTGAGCAGCGGCGTCAGGCACAGCACCGCCAGCGACGGCAGCAGGAACACCCACAGCCCAGCACTGGAGACGACCGCGGGGACCGACAGCAGCCCGAGCAGCACCGCGGCGGTGGTGGACAGGCGAAGCGTCCGGCGCCGGGCGCGGGCCGCCGGCTCGACCTCGAGGTCCCGGATCGCCGCGATGATGTTGAAGCGGCTGATCCTCACGCTCGTGACCAGCACCGTCAGCAGCGAGATGACCAGCCCCATCGCGAAGCCGTTCACCAGGCTGGTGCGGGTGACCGCGAAGGTGACGTCCAGGCCGCTCGCGTCGACCGAGTACGAGTCGAAGATGCTCGCGGCGACCAGCGCCACCCCGCGCCCCACCAGCACGCCGAGACCCAGGCCCAGCACCCCGGCGACGACGGCGTAGACGCTGCCCTCCAGGGCGAACGCGCCGACCAGCTCCGAGCGCTTCATCCCGGCCGCACGAAGCATGCCGAGCTGGCCCTTCCGCTCCTCGGCCAGCATCACGAAGATGTTCACCAGCAGCAGCGCACCCGCGATGATCGCGAAGCTGCCGATCATGAGGAACAGCGCTCCGAGGGTGTCACCGGTCTTGTCGGCCGCGGTCAGCACCTCGTCCTTGGGCGTCTCCACCGCCGCGACCGAGCCCAGCGGTCCGAGCGCTTCGCGGATCTCACGGACCACAGTCGGCGTGAGGTCGCGCCCCTCCACCACGCCTCCGCGGTTGGACACCCAGGTGACCAGCCGGGTCTCGGGCGCAGCGGCCGACAGCGTGCCGGCGGGCAGGAACGCGTTGCGGTTCTGGTTGGCGCCGAAACCCGTCCCGGCGAGCCCACGCTCGGGGACGACCCGGCTCACGACGTACGACGAGGGGTGACCCGCGAGGTAGACCGTGACGCGGTCGCCGGCCCCCACCTCGAGAGACCGGGCCAGCGGCGCGTTGACGACGACGTGGCCGGGAGCGGGGGCCCGGCCGTCGAGCCCGGAGGGTCCGCCCTCGGCACCGAACTGCGCGGCCTGCGTGAAGTCCAGGTCCCAGGCGAGCACGCGCGGCTCGGCCAACGCCTCGCCGCTGGTCCGGCTGAGCGCCGCCGCCTGCTGGACGCGGGCGGTCAGCACGCCGTCGACGTCACGTGTGGCGTTCAGGTCGTCCCGGATCCGCTGGGCCACCTGCAGCCCGGCCGGACCGGACGAGGTCATGACCCGTTCGTCGACGGGTCCGAGGGTGCGGAAGGCGCCCTGGCGCACCGAGAAGCCCAGCGTGTCGCCCACGACGAGGGCGCCGACGATGATCGCCGTGCCGAGCATCGAGCCGGCCACGACGAGCAACGCCTCAGTACGGCGGCGGGTGATCTGCCTCAGCGCCAGGCGACGGAGCACGCTCTGCCGCACCACGCCGACGAGGAGCACGACGAGCGCGATCCCGAGGAGGACCAGGAGCGGAGCGGTGAGGCCGGGATACATGGCGGCTCACCCCACAGGCTCCGGGACGCGCAGGACGTTCTCCACGAGCTCGCCGTCGCGCATCCTCACCAGCCGGCCGGCGCGCGCCCCGATGCCCGGGTCGTGGGTGACCAGCACGATCGTCTGGCCCTCCTCGGCGTTGAGCTCGCACAGCAGGTCCATGATCTGCTCGGCCATCCGGGAGTCGAGGTTGCCGGTGGGCTCGTCGGCCCAGACGATGGCCGGCTTGCCGACGAGGGCGCGCGCGACGGTCACGCGCTGCTGCTCGCCGCCGGACAGCTCGTTGGGGCGGTGCTGTGTCCGGTGGCCGAGCCCGACCCGCTGCAGCATCGCCTCGGCCCGGGCCCGCGCCTCGGCGAGCGGTACACCCGTGAGCAGCAGCGGGAGCTCCACGTTCTCGGTCGCCGAGAAGACGGGGATGAGGTTGAAGGCCTGGAAGATGAAGCCCATCGCACGAGCACGGTGCTCGGTCCGCTTCGCGTCCGACATCGCGAACAGGTCGTTGCCCTGCACGATGACGGTGCCCTCGTCGATGTCGTCGAGCCCGGACAGGCAGTTGAGCAGGGTCGTCTTGCCGGAGCCGGAGGCTCCCATCACGGCAACGAGTTCACCCGCGTCGACCCGCAAGGTCAGCCCCTTGAGCGCCTCCACCTCGACGCTCCCGGTGCGGTACACCTTCCGCACACCGGTCGCCTGCAGCAGCGCGTCCGTAGTGGCCATACCTTCACCATCCCACGCCGCAGGCGCCGCCGTGCAGGAGACAGACGTCCACCTGAGGGGGGACCTAGGTCATCCCTAGCCGGTCTTGGCGTCGATGCTCGCGACGTGCTCCTCGGTACGGCGCAGCAGCGTCTCGAGCTCGCGGCTCACCGCCAGGAGCTGCATGGTGAGCGACCGCAGCTCGGCGACCGACGCCGCGGTGCTGTGGACGTCTGTCGCCGCGCCGCGCGTGGTGGCCAGCAGGGACTGCGCGGCGGAGAGCAGCTGCGCCACCTGGGTCTCGTTGCGCTGCAAGCTGTCACGCGTGGTGGTCGCGATCGCGAGCTGGTCGCGCAGCACCCTCAGCTGCTCCTCCGCGGTGGCCAGCTGCTTGGACAGCAACGCCTGCTGGTCGTTGACGTCGTTGCGGACCTGGCGCAGCGGCACGAGGGCCGCCGACGCCAGGCCGAGCAGGAGCAGCACCGCGATGCTGATCGCCAGGGCGCGCGTGGCTCGGGTCACGCACCCTCTCTACCCGGAATGTCCGGCGGTGACCAGACCTACGGCGCCGGGTGGAACGCAGAGGGGCCGATGGCCAGCAACGAGCCGGGCCCTCCCGCGAGGTTCGCGCTTCCGGCGTACAGCACACCCCTGCCCCAGTCGAGGCCCGTCGGACCGGGCACGTCGGCCACCGAGACTGCGCCACCGCTGAGCCGGAACACGGTGTTCGCGAACAACGAGGCGGCGAAGATGGTGCCGTCGCCGGCAACCGCGACACCGGTCAGCGGCGGGAAGCCGCGGTGGGTCTCGACGATCGCACCGGTGGTGGCGTTGACCTTCCAGATGAAGCCCTCCACCTCGGCGCCGAGGCCGGACACGTAAAGGAACCCGTCCGGGCCGAGCGCGATCTCGGTCGGGACCGGGTCGCAGCCGCCGTTGGGCACGCCGTTGTTGGTGGCCGTGGCGCACTCGCCCGCGAAGCTGACCGGGAAGACGGTGAGCGTGCGCATCGCGCCGTTGGAGCGGATCTCCACGATGTCGTTGCCGGCCGCGTCACCGACCAGCACCCGGCCGGGCAGCGCGAGCACGGAGTACGGGTTGGAGATGGCGTCCTCGGTGTTCTGCGGCTGGCCGTCCGGGTTGTGCGCAAGCTCGTAGGCGAGCATGTTCGCGACCTGCTTGCTCGGTCCGCCGGGCGTGACCCGGCGCAGGGTCGTGGAGGTCGCCGCGAACGGGTCAGCTCCCTCGCTGAACGTGTAGTAGATCTGCTGGCCCTTGACCTCGACGCCAGGCGTGAAGCCCTGGTGCTGCACGACGGTCGTGACACTGCCCGTCCTGGTGTTGACGCGGTCGATCGCGCCGGCGAACGCGTCAGCCACGATCACGTCCCCGTTGGGTGCCACGGCGACGTGCAGCGGGCCGGCGAACCCCGTCGCGATGGTGCGGATGCCTTCCTGGGCGGACGCGGTGACGGCCGGTACGGCGAGTGCTGCGACCAGCCCGGTCGTGGACGCGGCCACGACGGCTGCCCGGGTGAAGCTCTTCACGGTGCCCCCTTTCGGCCCCGGCCCCCTTGCCGACGCCCGTGCTGGGGAGGCTGCCGTAGGAATCACGGGGTAGGAAGGGAAGTGACGGGACAGGACCCGTGCGGTCACGCAACGTAAGAGGAGGCCCGATGAGGCGTCTCGTGCACTTCGCGTCCGTCTCCGTCGACGGGTTCATGGCAGGTCCGCACGGCGAGCTGGACTGGTCGCTCGTCGACGAGGAGGTGCACCTGCACTTCAACGAGGTGCTCGCGAAGATGGGGGCGTTCCTCGAAGGCCGGGTGACCTACGAGCTCATGGCGGACTTCTGGCCGACCGCCGACCGCAACCCGGCGAGCACCCCCGCGATGCTGGAGTTCGCCGCCATCTGGCGTGACATGCCGAAGATCGTCTACTCCCGCACGCTGGAGCGCGCGGAGTGGGCCACCACGATCCTGCGGGAGGTGGTGCCGGACGAGGTGCGCGCGCTCAAAGCCGAGCCCGGTGGCGACCTGGTGCTCGGCAGCGCCGACCTGGCCGCGACCTTCCTGCAGCACGACCTGGTCGACGAGCTCCGCTACTACGTGCACCCGGTCGTGCTCGGCCAGGGCAAACGCCTGCTCGGGCCGCGCGACGAGCGCCTTCCCCTGCGGCTGCTGGAATCCCGCACCTTCACGAGTGGCGTCGTCCTGCTGCACTACGAGCGCGTGCGGGACTGAGCAGCGCGCGCTCAGGGCGCGCCGAGCACGGGCGGGCGCGGGTGACCGGCCGCCTCGGCGAAAGCCAGGTAGGTCTCCAGGACCAGCGTGGCGTCCACGACGAGCTCGACCCTGCCGTCGGCGGCGAGGTTGAGGTTCGCCCCGTGCACCACGAACCACACCAGCGTCGGCTCGGCGTTGGTCTCGGGCACCGTCAGCGTGTGCAGCGACCCGGCCGGCTCGAACAGGTACGACCCGGCGCGGTTCACCTCGTGGGGGTACTGGCGTAGAACCAGCTGCCCTGCTCCGTGAACGCGTACACCGGTCCCGTGTGGCGATGCGTCTGCACGACCGTGCCCGGCGCGAAGCGGTTGCGGATGATCCAGATGCCCTCATCCAGGTCGACCTGCAGCACCTTGAGCTCGATGCCGTCCCCGAGGCCGACCCAGGGCAGGTCGTCGTCGGTGCGCAGCTGGGCAGGAGGTTGGACGAGTGCGGTCATGCCCGAAGTGTCGCCTTCCGACATACCGCTGCGCTACCGGTCGGTGAAGACCTTCTTGTGCGGGTCCCACGGGCTCATGCCCTGGCCGCGCTCGATGATCCGCACCGACTCGCCGGTGACCTGGATGTACGCGTAGCCCGCGTTGTCGCGCTCGTTGCTCTCGAGCACGTGGTTCTTGATGTCGACGACCGACCGCACGACGTACAGCCCGTCTCCGTCGCCGGCGAACTCGACGTACTGACCAGGGCGTTGCCAGCGGTAGACGTCGCCCCACCCGACGCTCAGGCCGAACGTGGAGACGCCGACCGAGCGCGCGGTGGTCGCGCCCTCGACGTACTGGCCCTCCTCCTGGCTGAAGGTGAACCAGTCGGCGAACAGCTGGTCCGCCGGGCTGAAGCCCGCCTTCGTGCCGCGGCCGGCGGGGGTGAGCCGGTGGCCCGGGCCGACCCGCCAGATCGTGTAGTCGAGGATGTCCTGGTAGTGGTAGTGCGCGTGCGTCTTGTGGAACAGGAAGCCGCCCGCCGGACGTGACGTGATGGACCCGTCGCTCCAGTGCAGGTACTGCGTGACCGGTCCCTCCTCCAGCAGCCCGAGCTCGTGCTCGTAGGGCACGTACCCGAGGTCCATCGGCCCGGTGCCCGCGTTGCGCGGCCCGGTCGTGAACCGCAGGCACCGCTTCGCGCCCTCCTCCGCCGCCTCGTCGGCCGCGCACGACAGCGGGTGGTAGCCCAGCACGTCCAGCGGCGGGTTGACGGTGTCCGGCGGGTAGAGGCCGTTGAGCGGGTTGGCCGGCGCGACGAACCCGAACTCGTACGGCGGCGTGGCCTGCAGGTTCGGCAGCAGCAACGTCTTCTTCTTGTACGACGGCAGCGGGCCTTCTTCCTTGGCGCGCAGCCGAAACCGGGCGTAGGCGGCGTCGCGCGGGACGACCCGCACCGTGTAGGTGCCCGCCGCAGGCATGGCAACGAACGCCTCGATGTCGAAGCGGTTGCTGTTGGTGGCCGAGCCGACGACGGTGCCCGCCGCGTCCTTCACCTCCACTGTGAACGACGACTCGCGCGAGGGGGTGTCGAGCCCCACCCGGAGCCGGTGCGCCTTGCCGGTCAGCTGCACGGTCCAGCTCCAGCACCGGGTGACCTGGCAGGCCTCGTCGGTGGGCAGCTGCGTCGTGACGACGTGCTGCTCGACGTACCCGCCCATCCAGAAGACCGCGTCGCCGACCCGCAGCCGCCCCACCAGCGCCCCGTCAGGGGTCGGGGTCTGCTCGCTCTCCGCCTTCCCCCAGTGCGACAGCGTGTCCGTGACGCTGTCGGCTGCCGTACGCCGGTCGAGCCGGTGCGTGTCGGCGAGCGCTGCGAAGCGAGGGCTGAGGCCGTGACCGTCCGCGGCGACGAGCGGGCCCGCTGGCAGGCGGGAGCCGCCTGCGGCGAGCGCGTGGCCGGCGACGAGCAGGGCGAGGGCGGAGCTGCCGAGAAGGAGGCGGGGGCGCATGGCGGTCTGGTTCGCGCCGCCACCCGCGGTCCCTGGACAGGTTGTGTGAAACCTCGGGAACAGGTGTGTTTCCGGATGCTCACAGTGGTCCGGCCGTCGGAGTGCGGGGGACCATACGACCGTGACCGCGCGGTGGGGCCGGCACCGGTGAGCCTGCACCTCCAGGACGCGGCGGAGCCGACGCCCGCCGTCGTGGCGGCAGGCTCGGACACGGGGTATCGCCTCACCCAGCGCCTGCTGCGCGGGCCGCTGCGGCCGCTCGTCGGCGGGCAGTGCCTGGGCCAGGCGGCGGACGGACTGGCTCAGATCGCGTTCGCCCAGCTCGTCGTGTTCGACACCGGCAGGGGCGCGACCCCGCAACGCATCGCCGCGGTGCTCGCGGTCACGCTGCTGCCCTTCAGCCTGATCGGGCCGTTCGCCGGCGTCGTCATCGACCGCTGGCCCCGCCGCCAGGTGCTTCACGTCGTGTCCCTCGTGCGCGCCCTGATCACGCTCGGAGCCACGGCGACGGTCGTGGTCGGCTCGGAGGTCGGCGCGTTCGTGGGCGTGCTCCTGCTGCTGTCGAGCTCGCGGTTCGCCTTGGCGGCGAAGGGCGCGGCCCTGCCGTCGACCGTGCCGAAGCAGGACCTCGTGCCGGCCAACGCGCTGTCCTCGGTGGCAGGCATGACCGCGGGGTTCCTCGGCGCGATCACCGGCGCCGGTGTCGTGGGCTGGACGCCCGCCGCGGGTTTCGTGGCGGCGAGCCTGCTCTACCTCGCCGCCGCGTCCGTCTTCACCCGACTGCCGGACGTCGGCGGTGGCGGCACCCACCCGACCGTCCGCCAGGTGGTCGCCGACCTTGAGGACGGCCTGCGCACGATCGCCCGGACACCGGCGGTCCGGGTGCCGTTGACGGCGGTCTGGGTGCACCGGCTGCTGTCCGGCGCCGGCTTCGTGGTGCTCGTGCTCGCCGCCGATGCCCGCTTCCACCTGCACATCGCGGGCTACGCCCTGGCGCTCCTCGTGACGGGAGCCGCCTCGTTCGCCGGCAGCCTGCTCGCGCCCGTGAGCGCGCGACGCTGGTCGCCGGTGGCGTTGCTGCCGGTCGCGTTCCTGCCGCCCGCCGTCGCGGCGTACGCCGGCGGGCTCGCACCCAGCCTCGTGCTGCTGCTCGTCGGCCTGGCCACCACCGCCCTGTTCTTCCAGGTGCTCAAGGTGCTCGTCGACGCGCTGGTCGGTGGCGGCAGCCCGCAGGCCGTCCGCGGCCGGGTGTTCTCGGTCTACGACGTGCTCTACAACGTCGCGTTCGTCGCTGCCGGGCTGCTGATGATCCCGCTGTGGCAGCCGAACCGGGTCCGCCCGCTGCTCTGGCTGCTCGCCGCCGGCTTCGCCCTGGGCTGGCTGGGGTTCGCGCGCCTGCTCCAGGTGTGGCCGTTCGCCGCCACCGTCCCGCTGCCCCGGCCGGCCCGACGCTGGCGACGGCGCGTCGTCGCGGTCGCGTGCGGCGCGCTCCCCGTGCTCGCCTTCCCTGCCGTCGCGTGGTGGTGGCTCGCCTGGGTGGCGCTGGTCCCGTTGCTCCTCGTGGTGCGGGACGCCCCGACCCCGCGTGAGGGCGCGGTCCGCGGCTGGTGCGGCGGGGCGGGCTTCGTCGCGGCCACCATGGGCTGGCTGCTGCCCGTGACCGGTCCCGGTCTGGTCCTGATGGGTGCTGCGCTCGGGGTGCTGTGGCTGCCGTGGGGGTGGGCCGCGCAGCAGCTGCTGTCCGGCGTACCGGACCGGGCCCGGGCGGTCGGCGCCCTGCTGGTGCTGCCTGCCGGCTGGGTGGCGATCGAGGCGGTCCGGTCCTGGCAGAGCCTTGGGGGTCCGTGGGCGCTGCTGGGTGCGTCGCAATGGAACGCCCCCTCGATGCTGGCGTCCGCGGCACTGGGCGGGGTGTGGCTCACCGGGTTCCTCGTCGTGCTCGTCAACGTGACCGTGGTGCTCGTGCTCGTCGGCTCCTCGCTACGGGTCCTTGCAGCCGGTACGGCGGTCCTCGCCCTGCTCGTCGGGCCGGCGTGGGCCGGGCTGCGCCCTGTGCCGCACGCCGGCCGCGACGTCCGGGTGGCGGTCGTGCAGCCGGGCGTGGTGCACGCCGCGGGACCGCGCTTCGACCGGCAGGTCGCTCTGACCGCCGCCGTGGCCGACCGGCACCCCGACCTGGTCGTCTGGAGCGAGAGCAGCGTCAGCTTCGACCTGCCCAGCAACCCTCGTCAGACGGCGCAGCTGCTGGCACTGTCCCGCAACATCGGCGCCGACCTGCTCGTCAACGTCGACGCCCGCCGCGGCGGCCGGGGCATCTACAAGTCCACGGTGCTCGTTACCCCGGACGGGCTCGGGCCGCACTACGACAAGACCCGGCTGGTGCCCTTCGGCGAGTACATCCCGCTGCGCAACGCGCTCTCGTGGCTGACCCTCGTCAGCAGGGCCGCGAGCGAGAACCGGCACCGCGGGCACGGTCCGGTGGTCATGCACGATCGGTCGGTCGTGCTGGGAGCGCTGATCTGCTTCGAGTCGGCGTTCCCCGACATGTCGCGCCGCGAGGTCCAGCTCGGTGCGCAGCTGCTCGTCTTCCAGGCCGCGACGTCGACCTTCCAGGGCTCGTGGGCCCAGCCGCAGCACGCCGCGCTCGCCGCCGTGCGGGCCGTCGAGACCGGCCGTCCGGTCGTGCACGCCGCCCTCAGCGGCACGACTGCGGCCTTCGACGCCACCGGGCACCGGCTGGCCTGGCTGGACAGCAGCCGGGTCGGCTCCGTGGTGGTGGACGTGCCCCTTGCGACCGGGCGCACGCCGTACGACGCGGCAGGCGACTGGGTGCTGGTGCTGGCGGCGACCGTCCTCGGGGGAGCCCTCGTCGTGGCCTCCCTCCGGCCTGCCGAGTTGAGGGACTAGCAGGCGAGCGCCTGCACCTCACGCTGATCGGGGAGCGGGCCGACGTCGAGGATGCGCACGCTCGGGTCGGGGCGGCCCAGCACGTGCGGGTCGTGGTCGTAGACGTAGGCGAGGGCGACGGCGCACGCGTGCTCCTCGTCACGCGCCCGGACGGTCACGACGTTCGCGGCGACCGTGGTGGCGAAGGTGCCCGCCACGACCTCGTAGCGGACGGCGAACACTGGCAGCACCGTGAGATCCATGGCGGCATGCTGCCCAGGAGCTACGACAGTCATGCGGCCAGATGTCCCTCGTCACATGAACATCGGCCGACCAGCGCAACAGCCGTCAGGCGGAGACCTCGGGATGGCGAAGGCGACGTCGGTACTCGCGACGCGCGATCGCCTCGTAGGCGACCAGCAGCACGCTGACGGCGCTGACCGCCCCGAGGGCAGCCAGCGCCGGGACGTGGAGGGCTCCGGGGATGAGCGCCGCCAGGAGCACAGCGGCCATCGATCGCCTGCGGAACACCCGCCCGGTGGCGCGGAGCAGAAACGCGACGAGCGCCACCAAGTACACCGAGACCCCCAGGCAGAGCGCGACGGCCGGGACGGCCTCCAGCGGGTTGCCGACGTCGCCGAGCGTCGTCTTGAGCCCGAAGGCGAACAGCACGATGCCCATCACCATCGGCAGGTGCAGGTAGGTGTAGGACGCGAGGGCCAGGCGTGCCTGGTCGACCCCTCGCGCCTCGACGAAGCGCCGACGCGCGAAGATCGCGGCCACGTCGAAGTAGAGCCACCACAGGGCCGCGACGACGGTGAACCCGAGGAGGGCGCCCGCGACGACCCCGCTGGTCAACGTGAGTCCGGCGCCGACGCCGATCGCGATGATCGACTCCCCGAGAGCGATCAGTACGACGAGCCCGTACCGCTCCGCGAAGTGCTGGGGCGCGACGTGCCAGCCCTCCAGACCGAGCACCGCCGGTGCCAGGTACTCGACCAGCAGCGCGAGGATCCACAACGCAAGCCGAGCCCCGTCCTCGACGAAGGCCGCGCCCAGGATCAGCAGAGCGCCGGCCAGGGCGGGCGGCGCCACCCGGCGGATCGCTCTCAGCAGGGCCGGCTCGTGCCACGCGACACCTGCGTACAGCGTCAGGTGCAGGACCCGGACCAGCAGGTAGGCGATGCCGAACAGCAGCGCGTCCTCGCGGAACGCTCGAGGAACCGCGAGGGCGACGACGAGCATCGCGCCCATCGCTGCCAGCACGGCGAGTCGCACGCCGCCTTCGTCGACGTCCAGCGTGCTGCCGAGCCACGTGTACCCGCCCCAGGCCCACCACACCGCCGACAGCACGAGCACACCGCGCAGCAGGCCGACCCACGTCGGGTCGTGCGTGAGCAGGACGGTGACCTGGGTGAGCGCGAACACGAAGACCAGGTCGAAGAACAGCTCGAGCGGGGTGACCGCGTGCTCATCGTGCTCGCTCAGAGGCTGATCGCTCACCCGGAAAGACTCGCCCTGCTGCCCCTCCCACGCCACCTTCGCGCGTCACGCGGTGCTCCACAGGACGCCTTGGCCAGGACGTTCGGCCCTATGCGGCGGATGGCCTACCCAGGCATGGTCGGCGTGAACACCCGGTCTCCGCCGAGGGGAGGTGCGGTGGTGACTGCCTCGGGTACGAGGGCCGTGGTTCGGGTGCCTTCGTCGAAGCTCGGGATGTTGCTGGACACGGCAGCCGCCGTACCCCTCTGGGCTGTGACACCCCTCCTCCGCCCCTGGCACATGCGGTGGGGGGCCACCAGGAGCGAGGTCGAGGGCGCCATGCCGGGCGACAACGTCGTCGCGAGGGCACAGTTCAACGCGACCCGAGCGATCACTCTCGACGCACCACCCACCGCCACGTGGCCGTGGATCGCGCAGCTCGGTTATGGCCGCGCCGGCTTCTACACCTACGACCTCGTCGACAACGCCGGTGAGCCGAGCGCCCAGCGCATCCTCGACGAGTACCAGCAGATCGAGGTAGGCGACTGGATCCCGATGTTCCACGAGAGCCACGGTCTCGCCATCGCCTACCGAGTCGACTCCTTCGTCCGTGATGAGTGGATGTTGTGGGTGCACAGGCCGCACGAGGGTGAAGCACCGGACAGCACCTGGAGCTGGACCCTCACACGACTGCCAAGCGGACGAACGCGGCTCGTGACGCGCATGAAGCAGGACTACAGGTGGGAGACGCCACGCCTCGCCGCGTTCAACGTCGTGCTCATGGAGTTCGGGGACTTCGCCATGGAGCGCCGGATGCTCAAAGGGATCAAGGCGCGCTCTGAGTCAGCGCATGCACTCGACCGCGGTCATGACGACGCCTGCGTGAGTGCCCCGAAACGGGAGACCCGATGAACAGGCGGAGACTCGTCAGTACGACGGCCATCATCGCGGCGGCAGGCTACGCCGAGCTGCAATGGCTCGGGCGCACCTACGGCGCCACGGCCGACGAGAGACACCGACTACTGCCGGGCGACGACCTGGTCCTCCGGCCGCAGGCAACCATGACCCACGCCATCACGATCGACGCGCCACCAGAACGCGTATGGCCGTGGCTCGTCCAGATGGGTTGGGGCCGCGGGCAGTGGTACACCGCACGCTGGGTCGACCAGCTGTTCTTCCACGACAACGGTCCGAGTGCCGACCGGCTCCACCCCGAGTGGCAAGACCTCGCGGTCGGCGACCGCGTCCTCGACGGCGCGCCCGACAAGAACTGCGCCTTCCGGGTTGCCGAGCTCGAGTCGAACCGCCACCTCGTGCTGCACTCTCGCGAGCACCTGCCGCCAGAATGGGCAGCCCGCTATGGCGCTTCCATCGACTGGAGCTGGCAGTTCGTCCTCGACCCGCTGCCCGAGGGTCACACACGCTTCGTCTTCCGTAGCCGGCTGTGCCTGACCCCGACATGGGTCGAGGCGTTCTACTTCGCCCTCGTCGTCCCGGCCGACTTCATCATGTCCCGTCAGATGATGCGCGGCGTGAAGCAGCGGGCCGAGGCCACCACACCAGCCGACCTCGCCTTGATCGCCTAGCGCGTTCTCGGGTCGCCACGTCCGGGGGTCGTCCGATCCAGCGGGCCGCCACGAGCGCTGCCACTGCCGCGATCGGCCAGAGCAGCGTGGGCGAGACGCCGTACAAGGTGGTCCCGAGAAGCGGGGCGAGAACCATCCCGCCGATGGAAGCCGACGCGTACAAGCTCTGATAGCGGCCTTCCATGCCAGCAGGAGCGAGGTCGGCGGCGTGCGCGGTGGCGGTGGGCTTGTAGAGCATCTCGCCGGCCGTGATGACCAGAACCGTGACGAAGGCGCCCACGACCGTCGGGAACAGGGCGAGCAGCAACCAGCCCACACCGACGAGGGCGTAGCCGGCGCCGATGACACGGGCCGCGGGTCGACCGGCCAGGCGCCGCGCGACGTAGGGCTCGAGCAGCACGATGCCCAACCCGTTGAGCGAGATCGAGGCGCCGTACATCCAGGCCGGCGCGTGACGGTCGACGAGGAACAGAGGCACGACGGTGTAGAGCAACCGGTACGTCGTGTCGACGGTCAGGACGCTCAGCACCAGGGTGCGGATCGACCTGTCCGTGCGGAGCACGCCGACCAGCCCGTGCGGCGCCTTCACCCGCGCCGACTCTCGGCGCGGCACCGCTCGGAGCACGACGACGAGCAGGACGGCGCTCGTCAGCCCGTCGATGACGAAAACCCAGCCGAAGTGGTGCCTCGCGAGCAGTCCTCCGATCGGCGGGCCGATGACCGCGCCGGCGTTGAACGCGGCGCGCGACCAGGCGATCGCTTCTCGCCGGAGCTCCGTGGGCATGCCCGTGGCGATGACGGCGCTCATCAGTGGTCGCCCCATGCCGCCCGCAAGGCCGGTCACCAGCGCAAGCGGGGCCAACGCGATGGAAGGGCAGAACGGGAACGCGATGCAGGTCAGCAGGGCGATCCCCTTCGTGATCGCGAGCGCGCTCCGCATCCCGATGCGGTCGCCGACCGAGCCGCCGAACAGGTTCCCCGCGATGGCGCCGCCACCGTACGCCGCCGTGACCAGGCCGGCGGATCCGGTGGTCAGGTGCCGGTCGGTGACCAGCCACAGCGTGAGGTAGAGCCAGGCAAGCGACCCCGCCGCGCTGACGAGCTGACCGATGAGGAGAGCCTTGAGCCAGCCCGGGGCCGTGCGAAGCATCCGTCTCCCTAGTGAGTTTCCTTTAGGAACTTACTAGGGTGAGGGTGTGCCTCGCACCCCCCTTCGTCTGGACCCCGACTGCGCCGTCTCGGCTGCCACGGAGGTGCTGGCGGACGGCTGGTGCTGGCGGATCATGCTGGACGTCGCCCGTGGCTACCACCGCTTCGACGACCTGGTGTCCGAGTTGGGCATCTCCCGCAAGGTCTTGGCCGACCGGCTCTCGCACCTGGTCGAGCGCGAGCTGCTGGAACGCTCGGCGTACCAGGACAACCCGCCGCGCCACGACTACCGGCTGACCGAGCGGGGGCGCGCGCTGCTGCCGGTCCTGGTCGGGCTCCAGGACTGGGGAGACCGATGGGTCCTGGGCGACGGCGAGATCAGCGCAACGTCCAGCTCGGGCGCGGACGAGCACCGCGTCCGCGCCTTGGTCGGCACCGTCGTCCCTGATCTCGCGCTGCCGGCCACGACAGGTGACGGGCAGGTCGCTGTCGGGCCGACGGTGCTGTTCGCCTATCCCGCCACGGGGGCGCCGACGCCGTTGCCTGAGGGCTGGTCGAGCATCCCGGGCGCGGCTGGGTGCACGTTGGAGAACCGGCTCTTTCGTGACCGGTACGACGAGTTCGCCCGAGTCGGCGTGTCGGTCCAGGGCGTCTCCACCCAGAGAGCAGAGGAGCAACGCGAGTTCGCGCGACTCGAGAAGATCCCGTTTCCGCTGCTGTCGGACACCGGCATGGAGCTCGCCTCGGCCCTGCGACTGCCGACCGTCCGGATCGCGGACCAGACCAGGCTGCGCCGGGTGGTGATGGTCATCGACGGTCGCCGAGTCGTCACAGCGGTGCGGTACCCGGTGCTCGACATCGCCGACGCGGTCGACTGGGCTCTCGCCCAGGGCACCAGGGCCGCCGGTGGAGCAACCACCCGTAGCGACGACAACGAACGTCTGCGCTGATCCTCGGTGTCCCGCACTCAGCCTTGAGCGGACACCTACCCGGCGGCAGTCGTGTCGTCGCGCAGCGGTCCGAGGCAGCGATAGCGGGCCGTGAGGAAGGCTTGGTTCCTGCCGGCCTCGACCAGCTCGAGCTCCAGCCGTCGCGGGAGCAACGGCTTGCCCGCGCCAAGAACGACGGGGGCGACGTACGTGACGACCTCGTCCAGCAGGCCCTGCTCAGCGAAGCGGCCGGCCAGCTCGCCGCCGCCGACGACCCACATGTCCTGCTCACCGGCCGCCTCGGCCATGGCCTCGTACACGGCCCGGACGTCTCCCGACGCGAACCGGACGTCAGCGGCCGCGACCGGCAGCGGTAGCTGCCTCGTCGTCATCACCCAGGCCGGCATCGGGTAGTCCCACCGGTCAGGGTGGTGCTGGAGGATCCACTCGTAGGTCGTCGACCCCATGACGATCGCGCCGATGCCGTTGAGGAACGTCTCGAAGTTGAGCGACCCGTCCTTGTCGAGCGGCTGCCGCAGCAGCCACGACAGATCGTCGTCGGGATCGGCGATGAAGCCGTCGAGCGTGGTCGCGGCGTAGTAGACCAGTCGGCTCATGGCCCCAGTCTGGGCCGGGCCCAAGCGGTCTGTGCCGGCCAGCTCACGAGCCGATCTTCCGTGTGAACGTGAGGTGGGTGACGCCGCTTGGGGAGGAAACCGCCTCGACGTCGTACGCCTCCTCGAGGGCCTCCAGCCCGTCCCAGATGCGGACGCCGCGGCCGAGCACGATCGGGACCTGGACGAGATGCATGTGGTCGACGAGTCCGGCAGCGAGGAACTCACGAACGACGGTGGCGCCGCCGCCGATCCGGACGTCCTGACCTTCGGCTGCTTCGCGGGCGGTCTCGAGCGCCTCGACCGGGGAGGCGTCGAGGAAGTGGAACGTCGTGCCGCCCTCCATCTCGATCGAGGGCCGCGTGCGGTGAGTGAGCACGAAAGTCGGAGTGTGGAACGGCGGGTTCGGGCCCCACCAGCCTTTCCAGTCCGGGTCGTCCTGCCAGCCGGGCGGGCCGAACTTGTTGGCGCCCATGATCTCGGCGCCGATACCGACACTGTGGCGCTCGGCGAACGCGTCGTCGACTCCCGCGGTTCCGCCTGCGTCCCAGAACCGGGTAGCGAACATCCACTCGTGCAGTCGCTCGCCCGCATGGCCGAACGGTGCATCGGCGGACTGCGGCTCGCCGGTGGCGAAGCCGTCGAGGGAGATGGACACGTTGTGGATCCGTGTAAGTGACATCCGCGCGCTCCTTGGTTGCGCCGCTGCGATGCTCTGGGAAGAGACAGCCTGCACCGGAGATTCTCATCGGGGTCGGCAGGCCGCGCGATCAGCGGCATGAGCGGGCGTCGCTCGAAACCCGTTCGCCTTCGCCAGAGGCGACTGAAAGGGTATTGCTGTGCACGTCGAGGCCAGCAGCGGCATCGTGATCGAGTACGAGACCTTCGGAGATCCCACGGACCCGGCGATCCTCCTGATCATGGGGTTCGGCACCCAACTTCTCGGCTGGGACGCCGAACTCTGCCGCCTGCTAGCCGCACAAGGCCGTTACGTGATCCGGTACGACAACCGCGACTGCGGCCTCTCGACCAAGCATCACGACACCCCCGTCAACCTGATGGACCTCATCAGCGCCGTGACGTCCGGCGATGTCGCCCGGGCACTGGCGATGGCGCCGTACTCGCTCCGGGACATGGCCTCCGACGGCATCGCCCTGCTGCAGGGGCTCGGCATCGACCGCGCGCACGTGGTGGGTTCCTCGATGGGCGGCATGATCGGGCAGAAGATGGCGATCGACTTCCCCGACTGGGTGGTGTCGCTGACCTCGATGATGTCCTCAACCGGGGAGCCGGAGTACGGCCAGTCCACTCCTGAGGCCCAGCAGGTCCTGTTCTCCCCGCGGCCGGCTGACCGGGACGGCTATATCGCCGCGGCCGAGCGGGAGCTCGTCTGGGCTTCGCGACGGTACGGTGACCCGGCCGCGCTGCGCGCGCTGGCCGCCGCGAGCTATGACCGCTCCTACTATCCGGCCGGCGTGCCGCGGCAGTTGGCCGCCATGATCCTCGACGGCTCGCGCGCCGACGCCCTTCGGACCCTCGCCGTGCCGACGCTCGTCATCCACGGCCAGGACGACACCTTGATCGACCCGAGCGGCGGACGACGAACAGCCGAACTGGTGCCCGACGCCCGGCTCCTGCTGGTCGAGGACATGGGGCACGACCGGCCGCGAGCGCTGTGGTCGCTCCTCGTCGACGCGATCCACGAGCACACAGAAGGCGACACACGCGCCTGACCGCGACGATGCCCTCCGGCGCCCGCTCATCGGCTACTTGTTGAATCGCGGCTCAGGACCGGGGCTTGCGCAAAGCTCGGTCCAGGCGCCCGGCCCGTCGCTCTCACATCGGCTGCCCACGACTCGTCGTGTGGCTCTCTCATGGCCTGCGCGGGCCGGGCGTCGCTGAGCAGGGAGAGGCTCAAGAGGGGTTTGCTCAGCTCGAAGTAGCGCTGCCCTCCCCGCTCGATCAACCGATTCGATCGAGGAGGAGAACGCAGTGGGCCGAGTGGTCATCGGAATGGATCCGCACAAGAGATCGGTGACGATCGAGGTGATGGCTGCCGACGAGGCAGTCCTGCACGTCGGTCGCTACGGCACTGACCGCGCTGGCTACGCCGCACTACTTCGCGATGCCCGGCGGTGGCCGGAGCGCGTCTGGGCAGTCGAGGGCTGCAACGGCATTGGTCGGCACGTCGCGACCCGGCTCCTAACCGACGGCGAACAGGTCGTCGACGTCCCGCCGAAGCTGTCCGCTCGCGCGAGGGTGTTCTCGACCGGGCAGGGTCGTAAGACCGACGCCACCGACGCGCACTCCGTCGCCCTCGTCGGGACGCGGATGGCCGGGCTGCGGCCGGTGGTCGACGACGAGCAACTGGCGGTGCTCAGGGTCCTGGCTGACCGGCGCCGCGCCCTCGGCGAAGACCACACCCGGATGGTGGCGCAGCTGCATCACCTGCTGCTGGAGCTGATTCCTGGTGGCGCGAAGAAGGATCTGTCCGCTGCGCAGGCCAAGGCCTTGCTGGCCACGGTCCGCCCGCGAGACACGGCCGGCAAGACCCGCCGGCGCGTGGCGGCAGAGCTCATCGCCGACCTCGAGCGGATCTACACGCGTAAGAAGGCGGCCGACAAGGAGCTGCGCCAGCTGATCGAGGCGACTGGCACCTCGCTGCTGACCCTGCATGGCATCGGCCCGTCGGGCGCTGCCCGCCTACTCATCGACGTCGGCGACGTCACGCGCTTCCCGACGAAGCACCACTTCGCCTCCTGGAACGGCACCGCGCCACTCGACGCTTCCTCCGGTGACCAGATCCGCCACCGGCTCTCCCGTGCAGGCAACCGGCAGATCAACCGAACCCTGCACATCATGGCGACGGTCCAACTGCGCAACAGCACCGAAGGCCGCGCCTACTACGAGCGCAAGAAGGCTGCGGGCAAGACGTCCATGGAGGCCATGCGCTGTCTCAAACGACGGCTCTCCGACATCGTCTACCGACACTTGGTTGACGACGCTCTGCGCGCGACGACGGGCCCGGGAGGGCACCGGGGCGACGACTCTGACTCCAGCGCGACCGGCCTACCGCCCCACACCGGCTCTTCGGACAAGCCACTTCCCGGACCCGCCAAGACCGAGCCTAGGACGCCCCTGCCAGCCGCCTCTTGACACAGAGGGGAGCCATGAGCGGACGTCGTGCGGCCAGATGGGAGGGCTCTCTGTGCCATGCGTAAGTCACTGGCGTGGCCACGGACGGATCCCCGGGCAGCCAGATAGATCGTGCCTCGCGTCCGTCGTGAGTGACGAGAGCCAGGTCCAGGGCGATGACGGTGGGACCGGCAACATCGAGGTGATCCGATGGCCTCCGTTACGGATCGGCGCTCCTCCGGTACGGCGGCGCGGTGACGTCTAACGCGACGTCTAACCCAGACGGCATCACTGCGCCATACTTGACCCGTCAGGACCTCTATCCGCTGGATGAAGGGCTTGCCGGACAACACGAAACCTGGCCGAACCGCCCCAGGCTCGCCCGCAAGATCGGGCTTGTAAGCGGTAGGTCGTCGGTTCGATCCCGACTGCCGGCTCCCATGTCGTCAACTGACGTCGAAC
>JBKOVB010000129.1:0-6037 GCA_046723735.1 Actinomycetota bacterium
GGTCAACCCGTGGACGACGCCCGACTTCTCGTACCGGTAGACCGCGCCGAACTCGAACAGCCGCAGCGGCAGCTCACGGTAGGACCGCCCCCGAGACCGGTAGATCAGATTGTGCATCGGGCAGTTCATGGCCTTGAGGTAGTAGTTCGCGCCCTCCATCGACATGGGCGGGAACATGGTGTCCGCGTAGTACGGCAGGTGCCCGGAGGTGTGGAAGAGCCCCTCCTTGGTGATGTGCGGGGTCCCGACGTACTGGAAGCCCTCCTCGATGTGGCGGCGGCGGACGTAGTCCTCCATCTCCCGCTTGATGATCCCGCCCTTGGGGTGGAACACCGCGAGGCCGGAGCCGATCTCGTCCGGGAAGGAGAACAGGTCCAGCTCGGCGCCGAGCCGCCGGTGGTCGCGCTTCTCGGCCTCCTCGAGCAGCCGCAGGTGCTCCTTGAGGGCGTCCTTCGACTCCCACGCGGTGCCGTAGATGCGCTGGAGCTGCGGGTTCTTCTCGCTGCCGCGCCAGTAGGCGGCCGCCGACCGGGTCAGGGTGAACGCGGGGATGTCGCGGGTGGTCGGCAGGTGCGGGCCGCGGCACAGGTCCTTCCAGGCCAGCTCCTCGCCACGCAGGTTGTCGTAGATCGTCAGCTCGCCGCCGCCGACCTCGACCGACTCCTCCGCGGAAGAACCGCCCTTGACGTCGATGAGCTCGAGCTTGAACTTCTCGTGCGCCAGCTCCTTGCGCGCCTCGTCCTCGGTGACGACCCGGCGGGAGAAGCGCTGTCGCTGGCGGATGATGTCGTTCATCTTCTTCTCGAGGACCTCGAGGTCCTCGGGGGTGAACGGCCGCTCCGGCAGGAAGTCGTAGTAGAAGCCGTCCTTGATCGGCGGGCCGATGCCGAGCAGCGTCCCCGGGAAGGTCTCCTGCACCGCCTGGGCGAGAACGTGCGCGCACGAGTGCCGCAGCACCGCCCGGCCGTCCTCGCTGCCGTAGGGCACCTGCTCCACGGTCTCGCCGGCGGAGACGACGTAGGCGAGGTCGCGGAGCACGCCGTCGACGCGTGCCACCGCGGTGTCCTTGACCCCGGCTGCGGCGAGGACCTCGGCCGCCGTCGTACCGGCCTGCGACGCGTCGACGGTGACAGCGACGGGCAGGGGTTCAGACACGGCTTCGACCTCCAGTGGTACGGGAACCCGAGCCTATCCAGCAGGGGTTGACCCCTCGACGTTGAAACACGTTCTCGTGCGCCCTCACTTGCCCGCCGCTGTCGCGGCTCTCGCGGTCCTGACCTCCCTCGCGGCTCCCTCGCAGGCGGCAGCGCCGCCGTTCGTGGCCGGTGAGCGGGGGTTCCACTCCGTTCTCGCGTACGGCGAGGGGCAGGCCACCAGCGCGCTCGACCTGGCCCGCAACCAGGTCGACGGGACGCTGCCGCCCTCCTTCACCAGCCAGGCCGCGATGTACAACCGGGTGATCACCTCGCAGCCGACCGGGGACCTCTCGGCCTGGTACAAGGACTCGAGCTTCTCCCGGGTCAGCGGCCCGAACGTCTCACCCGTCGCCGGCGCGACCGTCGTCCGCGACGCGCACGGCGTCGCCCACGTGTACGGCGAGACCCGGGCCGCCGCGATGTACGCCGTCGGTTACGCCACCGCCCAGGAGCGGCTGTTCCTCATGGACGTCCTGCGGCGTACGGCGGAGGGCAGCACCGCCGAGCTGCTGGGGCCCTCCGCGCTGCCCTCCGACAGCGCGGCGCTGGGCCAGTTCGACCGCTCGCCGGAGGAGCTCACGGCCGAGGTGGAGAGGCTGCCGCAGGACGAGGGCGCTGCGGGCGCGAGGGGGCTCGCCGACCTCAAGCAGTACGTCGCGGGCATCAACGCCTTCATCCAGGGCACCCGGACCGACCCGTCCACGCTCCCGGCCGAGTACCTCGCGCTGGGGGCGCTGCCGCGCGACTGGACGCTCGCCGACACCGCGGCCGAGGCCTACCTGCTCATCGCGCAGTTCACCGTCGCCGGTGACGCCGAGCACTGGCAGTCGGACGTGCTGGCCCGGCTGCAGAAGCGGCTCGGCGCGGCGAAGGGCCAGGCCCTCTACGACGACCTGCGGCACCTCGAGGACCCGCGCACGCCCGCCACGGCCGACCGCGCGTTCCCGAGCGACCGTCCTGGTCGTGGGAGGAGCAGCAGCGCGGTTCGCCTCGACCCCGGCTCGATCAAGGGCCGCGACGCCGTGGTCTCGACCTCCCCGGTGCCGGCTCTCCCGGCGGGCGGGCCGGCGTTCCCCGGCTGGGCGCGGACCCTGGCGGCGAAGGGACTGCCGCTGGAGCACCACGCCTCGAACGCGCTGCTCGTGGCTCCGGCGCACAGCCGCAGCGGCCGGGCAATGGCCGCGATGGGGCCGCAGGTCGGCTACTACTCCCCCGAGATCCTCGTGGAGTACGAGCTGCACGCGCCCGGTGTGCACGTCAGCGGCATGAGCTTCCCGGGCGCGAGCCCCTTCCCCCTCATCGGGCACACCGCGACCTTCGCCTGGAGCGGCACCACGGCCGAGGGCGACAACGCCGACACGTTCGCCGAGCAGCTCTGCGAGCCATCGGGCAAGGCGCCGACGACGACGAGCGACCACTACCTCTACCGCGGGCGCTGCATCCCGTTCACGCACCGCGACCAGGTGCTGCGCACGCCCCTGTCGCCGACGAGCGCGCTTGACCCGACGAGCCTGCAGGCCCCCGAGACGGTGACGCTGCGGACAATGCGGTCGGTGCACGGGCCCGTCCACGACATCGCCACGTCCGGGGGGAGGCCGTACGCCCTGGTCCGGGCCACCGCGGTCAACGGGCGGGGGCTTCGCTCACTCGTGGCGTTCGAGAAGCTCGCCGAGGGCGGGGTGAGGACCCCGCAGGACTTCGTGGCCGCAATGCGGCACTTCACCGGCAACGAGAACTGGTTCTTCGTGAGCAGCCGGCACATCGCGTGGCTCGCCAGCGGCTGGTTCCCGCAGCACGCCCCGGGCACCGACCTCGAGCTGCCCATCCGCGGCACCGGCGCGTGGGACTGGGTGGGCTTCGACCCGGCCACGGGCGGCTTCCGCCGTCACGCCGACTCCTTCAACCCGGTCTCGATCGACCCGGCCCAGGGCTACCTCTCCTCCTGGAACAACAAGGGCGCGGCGCAGTGGCACGCCACGCCAGGGGTCTGGTCGTACGGCCGCGTCCACCGCGACCTGCTGCTGCGCGACCCGGTGGTGGCGGCCATCAAGGCGGGGCGCAAGCTCACGCTCGCCGAGGTCGTCGCGATCAGCGGGAACGCCTCGACGCAGGATCTGCGCGGCGTCTACGTCCTCCCAGACCTGCTGCGCGCGCTCGGCACCCCCACCGACCCGACCCAGCGCCGCCTCGCCGCCGCGCTGCGCACCTGGGTCGCCAAGGGGGCGCACCGTCGCGACACGACCGGCAGGGGGTACGACGACGACAGCGCCGCCGTGCTCGCCTTCGACGCCTGGTGGCGCACCCTCGTGCACGCCACCTACGACCCGCTCGTCGGCACGGACACCATGGCGGAGCTGCAGCAAGCCATCGGGCTCACGCTCGACCAGCGTCCGGTGACGTCCGGTTTCTTCGACGGCTGGTTCAACCAGCTCGACGACGTGGTCCGGGGCGCCCTGGGGACCGGTCCGCGGATGCGGGTGGCCGCCTGCGGCGGGGGCTCGCTCGCCGGCTGCCGGGCACTGCTCCGCCGTACCTTCGCGACCTCGGTCGCGGCGTTGCAGAAGCAGTACGGCGCCGACCCGGCCTCCTGGCACAAGCCGGTGCTGTGCCCGGACGACGAGACGCCGACCTGCGACGAGAACCGCCCGGTGACGGCCGGAGCGCTCGCAACCCCCGCCCAGCCGTTCGAGAACAGAGGGACGTTCCATCAGGCCGTCGAGGTGCAGGGGCCATGAGCCTGTAACGAAGAAACCCCTTGGAGACCAAGGGGTTTCAGAGTGGGCGATACTGGACTTGAACCAGTGACCTCTCGCGTGTGAGGCGAGCGCTCTGACCAGCTGAGCTAATCGCCCGGGGGCGTTCCCGGAACCCGCGAAACTCTAGCGCAGCCCGTCAGGTCAAGGCGTCCCGCACCCGGTCCGCGACGATGCCGGCCCAGTCCTGGGTGAGCGCCAAGGTCGTGAGGAGCACGGCGGCGGCCACGCCACCGGCACTCACCACCGCCGTGCGCACCGGGTGCTCCTTCGCCCGCTCCCAGGCCAGCTGCGCCGGCCCTTCCACGCGGTCGAGCCACCGCTGCGCGAACTCGAACTCGAGCGACCAGATCAGCACGCCCAGCAGCACCGGCGGGATGGTGAGCGGCCCGGGGAGCACCGACAGCGCCAGACCTGTGCCGATCAGGGTCAGGCCCATCAGGAAGACGATGACGCGGACGATGACCTCGCCGGCCGGCAGGCGGCGCACCCGGTCGCGCAGCCCGAACGGGGTCAGCTTCTTGCCAGTCACATGACAAGCATGCGGCACCGGGCCGCAGTGCGCCTTCCGGGTGAATGTTCCCCACGGACCCGATGCGAGCCCGACCCCGGCGGGATGCTGGCGGCACATCCTGTTCGGGAGGTTCGCGGCATGTCGTCTCGTCCGGTCACCGTGTCGGCCGAGCTCGAGGTGCACCTGATCGTGCCCGGCGCGCCGCGCCTGCCCGTGCACGCCACCCTGCACTACGACGTCGCCGACCCGTACGCCGTGCGCATCAGCTTCCGGATCGCGCGGGACGGGGACGCCGTCGCCTGGACGTTCGCGCGGCAGCTGCTCACCGACGGGGTCACGCGTCCCGCGGGCGAGGGCGACGTCCGGACGTGGCCCGGATCGGGCGAGGACGGCCAGCTCGTCTGCCTATCCCTGACCTCGCCGTCCGGCAGCGCGCTGTTCGAGCTCCCAGTGCCGGAGGTGGTCGAGTTCCTGACGCTCACGTACGCCGCCGTGCCGACTGGGGACGAGAGCGGGTACGTCGACCTCGAGGCCGAGCTGGCCTACCTGCTGCGGAGCATCCCCGAGTCCTGAGGTCCCGGTTTCTGCTAGTCTCCCCAGTCGTCGCCAGGCATGCGCCAGGCGCACGCGGACGTGGCTCAGTTGGTAGAGCACAACCTTGCCAAGGTTGGGGTCGCGGGTTCGAATCCCGTCGTCCGCTCGGAAGCTTTCAGCGCCTCCCGGCCGGGTGGCCGAGTGGCTTAGGCAAGGGCCTGCAAAGCCCTGTACGCGGGTTCGATTCCCGCCCCGGCCTCTCTTCTCACCCACAACTTCACATCGCGGACGATTGGCGCAGTCTGGTAGCGCGCTTCCTTGACACGGAAGAGGTCACAGGTTCAAGTCCTGTATCGTCCACCAAAACCGCAGGTCAGAGGGGGTTTCCCCGGATCGCGGAGCCGGCCTCAAGGCCGATGAGGGCAAAAAGAGGGCAGCGAAGTTGCCCTCATCTGTGTTGTGGAGCGGCGTAAGTGCGGCGCGCTACGAGTGGCGCACCCCCTCCAAGAACGGACCTCTTCCGTGCCGGGGAAGAGGTCAGTCCTCGAAGGCGAGGAGGTCGCCTCGCTGCTCGCGAAGCGCGGTCGCCACCCTTTGCAGCTGTGCCGCCACCACGTCGACGCTGGCGCCCTTCCCAAGGCGCGTTAGATGGAGGCCCTTGACCTGCGAGAGGTCGAGCAGATCCTCGATGGCCTGCGGCGCCTCACCAAAGCGCTGCAGGGTCACGGCGAGTTCGCCCTCCAACCAGTCCGCGGCCACGGTGATCAGCGTTGACCCGTTAGAGCACTCGACGGTCTCGCCGCGCTCCCCGCCACCACCCGTGGCCGTGAGGCCGAAGATCTCCAGCGGCCCGACCAGCCCACGTTCAACAGCTGAAAGAAGACGGCTCGACACGGACGCATCGTGCCCGACAAGCCAGATGACAACGACACCGCACCGCCAGCAAGCGCGCGCGCCGGCAATGGCGCGATTCCGTCGGCGGTTTCCGTCATCCTGAGAGAGTGCGTCACCATCCCAGGGGCTTCGTCATCGGCGAACAC
>JBKOVB010000146.1:0-14876 GCA_046723735.1 Actinomycetota bacterium
CCGGGGCCCTGCTCGCGGACGGCCTGGACCGCCTGAAGCGCCTGGCGCAGCTCGGCCAGCCAGGCGTCCGCGTGCTCGCCGACGAGCTTGACGCTCCAGGCCAGCGCGTCCGCGCGGCTGCGGGCAACGCCGCTGTCGACCAGCGTGTCGAGCACCTGCCGCTCCGGCTGGCGCAGCCGCGTCATGACGGGGACCGCGAGGTGGGTGAACAGCTTGCTGGTCTCCCCGGCCCTCGCGCCCCAGGCCACCTTGCGCCCGTAGCGGTGCTCGGCCTCGCGCGCGATCTCGATGCGCTGGTCGCGGGTGTCCTCGCGCCAGCGCGCGATGCGGCCGGCCTCGGCGGCGCGCGCGTCGGCGTCGCCTTCGACGGCCGGGGCTTCGAGGGTGACCCAGACGGTCACCTCCTCTCGGTCGGCGGTGACCTCCGGCGTCCCCCACTCGTCCGGCAGGCGGCCGGCGAACCAGCCGCTCAGCTCCTCGCTCATGACGGCTCCTTCTGTTGCGATGCTTACATGATTACACCGCAACAGAGGGCGTCAACCCCGCGTTCATGATCAACAGGAGTTGGGGACGCGACACACCCGGCGTGTTGCGTCCGGAAGTCCTGTTGATCATGAGGGGGGCGGCGAGCGGGGCGGAGGTCACAGGACGACGGCGAGCTGCTCCCGCAGGCGGCTCTCGTCCGTGGTGGGGAGCTCGCACACCATCTGGCGGCACACGTAGGCAGCGCCCCGCTCCCGGCCTTCGGCGAGCGGGCCGTTGACCGCGACGACCGCCCCCGGCGAGGTCGCGAGGCGGGCCAGGCCAAGCAGGTCGGGACGGTCGAGGACCACGACCTCCGCCGGGCCGGCGAGCAGCGCCTCCCCGACCGCGCAGGCCCATCCGGCGTGCCGGGCGTACCGCGGAAGCGTCGGCGCGAGCGTGGCCAGCGCCTGCTCGGCGGCCTCGCGATGCCGCGCCGAGCCCGTCACCGCGGCATAGGTCAGCAGCGCGCCCGCGGCAGCCGAGGTCCCGGAGGGGGTGGCGTTGTCGGTGGGGTCCTGGGGCCGGCGTACGAGCTGCTCGGCGTCGTCGGCGGTGTCGTAGAAGCCGCCGCGCCCGTCGGGGAAGTGCGTGAGCACCGCCTCGAGCAGGGCGTGCGCGCCGCGCAGGTGGTCGAGGTCGCCGGTGGCCCAGTAGAGGGCGAGCAGACCCTCGGCGACGTCGGCGTGATCCTCCAGAACACCGACGTGGTGGCCCACGACGCCGTCGCGCGAGACGCGCCGCAGCCGGCCGTCGACCACGTGGACGGTCCGCAGCAGCGACGAGGCCCCCAGCGCGGCGTCGAGCAGGTCCGGGCGATCGAGCAGCACGCCGGCCTCCGCCAGCGCGGCGATCGCCAGCCCGTTCCACGCGGCCACCACCTTGTCGTCCCGCCCCGGCTGGGGACGCACGACGCGGGCCGCGAGCAGCCGCGAACGGACCGACTCCCACCGGGCCGGGTCGTCCGGGTCGTGCAGCAGCTGCAGCGTCGAGGCGCCGTGCTCGAAGGTGCCCTCCGGGGTGACCTCCAAGAGCTCGGCTGCCCACGCGCCGTCGTCGGGCCCGAGCACCGAGAGCAGCTCGGCGGGCGTCCAGACGTACGTCGAGCCCTCGACCCCTGCCGCGTCGGCGTCCAGCGCCGAGGCGAACCCGCCCTCCGCCGTACCGAGGTCGCGGAGCAGGAAGTCGGCCGTCTCGAGGGCGACGCGACGGGCGAACGGCGAGCCGCTGGCCCGCCACCAGTGCAGGTAGACGCGCAGCAGCAGGGCGTTGTCGTAGAGCATCTTCTCGAAGTGCGGCACCACCCAGGCCTCGTCGACGGAGTAGCGCGCGAAGCCGCCGGCCAGCTGGTCGTACATGCCGCCGCGGGCCATCGCCTCGCAGGTGTGCGCCACCTTCTCGAGGCCCTCGCCGGTGCGAGAGTGCCTGCGCAGCAAGAACTCCAGCACCATCGACGGCGGGAACTTGGGGGCCGAGCCGAAGCCGCCGTGCACCCCGTCGTACATCCGGAAGAGGGATGCGGCGGCCTTGTCCAGAAGTTCCGCCGACATCTCGCCCTGCTGGGCCTCGCCGGTCTGCGACAGCCGCGCGACTACCTCCCGGCCAGCCGCGGCCAGCTCCTCACGTCGCTCGTCCCAGGCGTGGGCGACCGCGGCCAGCACCTCACCGAAGGCGGGCATGCCGTGGCGCCGCTCGCGCGGCCAGTAGGTGCCGCAGAAGAACGGCTCCCCCTCGGGCGTCAGGAACGACGTCATCGGCCAACCACCGTGACCGGTCATGGCCTGCACTGCCTCCATGTACACCGCGTCGACGTCCGGCCGCTCCTCGCGGTCGACCTTCACGTTGACGAAGTGGTCGTTCATGAACGCCGCGGTCTCGTCGTCCTCGAACGACTCGTGCGCCATCACGTGGCACCAGTGGCAGGCGGAGTAGCCGACGCTCAGCAGCACCGGCACGTCACGACGCTTCGCCTCGATGAAGGCGTCGGGTCCCCACTCCCACCAGTCGACGGGGTTGTCCTTGTGCTGCAGCAGGTACGGCGAGGTGGAAGCTGCGAGGCGGTTCACACCTCCACCCTGCCCTACGAGCCGACCCTCAGGTCGACCCGTCCTCGAGGCGCCGGAGCGCGTCGCGGGCGGAGGCCTCGACCGCCCGGGCGCGCCTCGTCGCGTCGTGGGCAGCGAGCAGCCGCTCCCGCGCCCGCTCCACCCGGGCGGCCACGCGGGTCGCGACGGCGATGCGGTACGCCCGCTTGGCCTGCTGCTCCTCGGCGATCCGGGCGAGCAGCTCGCGGTGCAAGGCCGCGACGTCGACGCGCGACCAGAGGCAACGAGGGGTGGTCTGAAGGACGACGAGTCGGCGTCGTACCGGCATGCGGTGTCCACCTCCGAGGGGGTCAGGGCGGGGTCAGGAGCATGGTCGACCGAGAATCCGCTCACCCTGACCGTTGCCACCCGTTCGGCCCCGGGACGCACCGGGCACTTCCCGACGACCCGGGCGTCGTCAGGCCAAGACCGCTGCCGGGCCTCTCCCCTGAGCGGCCGCGATCACCCTCGTCAGCGCCGCGTGCAGGTCGACGAGCTCCGCGACGTCGATGCCGAGCCGCTCGACGACGGCCGGCGGGATCTTCTCGGCCTCGGTGCGCAGGGCGCGACCGGCCTCGGTGAGCTCGACCGTGAGCATCCGCTCGTCTGTCGTGCTTCGGCTGCGGGTGACGTAGCCCAGCGCCTCGAGCCGCTTCAGCAACGGCGAGAGCGTCGCGGGGTCGAGGCAGAGCGCCGCGCTCAGGTCCTTCACGGAGCGCGGTGCGCGCTCCCACAGAGCCAGCATCACCAGGTACTGCGGGTGGGTCAGCTGCATCGGCTCGAGCAGCGGCCGATACACCCCGATCACGGATCGGGAGGCCACCGCCAGCGCGAAGCAGACCTGCCGCTCCAGGGCCAGCGGGTCGTCGCCCAGGTCCGACAGCTCCATGACGCCAGGCTACGTCAGCCATGGTTCGTGTACAGTTAGTTCGTACACTAACGAAATGAGAGCCCCATGCGTAGCACCCCACGGGAGCGCGGGCGCATCGAGCGCTTCCTCCTGTCGTTCATGGGACCGCCGGCCATCGGCGACCCTCACGCGCCGGTCCCCGCGGCGGCGACGCCTCCGATCGCCCGCTGCAGCACCTGCGGCCAGCCATACGACGAGCACCAGGTCGTCCGCGACCCGGACCTGACCTACACGCGCTGCCCGACCACCGGTGTTTCCTAGAGTCCTTCGCGTGCTGTCACTGAGCCTTGAAGAGGTCCGCCTGTTCCTGCACGTGCTCGCCGCCTCGATCTGGGTCGGCGGCCAGCTCGTTCTCGGCGGTCTCGTCCCTGCGATCCGCAGGGCCAGCCCCGAGGCGCCCCGCGCCGCGGCAGTCGCGTTCGGCAGAATCGCCTGGCCGGCGTTCGTGGTGCTCGTCCTCACGGGCGTCTGGAACATCGTCGAAGAGGCAGACGGGAAGTCACACGACTGGGACAGCACGCTGAACGTGAAGCTGGTCTTCGTCCTGCTGTCGGGCCTCGGGGCCTACCTGCACACCAAGGCGTCGACGGCCAAGGCGCGCGGCATCTGGGCGGGCGTCGGCGCACTCGCCGCGCTGCTCGCCCTCCTCTTCGGGATCCAGCTGTCCTCGGACTGACTGTCTCGCTCGTCACGCGGCTGGGAGCATTGCCTGCCTGCGTGTTGAGCAGGGCTAGGCGCGCTGGCCGTACGCGTCGTGGTAGTTCCACCACTGATAGGGCGGGGTCTGTGGATAGCCCTCCGGGGAGTCCTCCCACTCCTCCTGACGACCCAGTGCGGTGATGTCGAGATAGCTCCAGGTGCTTCCCATCGCCTCGTCGCCACGGCTGTTGACGAAGTAGGTGCGAAACACCCGGTCGTCGTCGCGGATGAAGGCGTTGGTCCCGTGCCACTCGTCGACGCCGAAGTCGGCGTCGAAGTCGTCCGTGAGCGTGTACCAGGGGATGAGCTCCCAGCCCATCCGCGCCTTCAGGCGCTCGATGTCCGCTTGCGGTGCCCGCGACACGAACGCGAGCGACGTGTCGCGGGCATTCAGGTGTGCGGGATTCGCCACCTGGTCGGCGACCATCGAGCAGCCCACGCAGGCCCGCTCCGGGTAGGAACCGCCCTCAGCGTAGGTGGTGATGTCCGGCGCGTAGAAGGCGCGGTAGACGATCAGCTGGCGACGGCCTTCAAAGAGGTCGAGCAGGCGCGCCGGCCCATTCGGTCCTTCGAAGCGGTACTGCTTCTCCACGGCCATCCACGGCATGCGCCGGCGTTGCGCCGCCATCGCGTCGCGCGCCCGGGTGAGCTCCTTCTCCTTCACCAACAGTCGTTCCCGGGCCGCTTCCCACTCCTGCGGGGAGACGGTCGGAGGTGTCTTCATCGCTGTCTCCTCCCTGAGACGCTCGTGACTCCGTCCAGGCGACGCGGGTCGGGCGGTCTGCCTCGGGACCTGTCCTTCGGACCTCCTGACCATCTCGCGACCAAGGGCTTGCTGCCTCGGACCCGACAGCCCAAGCATGCCCAGCCCGTTGGAGATCGCGCGAGCCAGCCGGGGCATCCTTGACGCCATGCCCGGCGACCTGCACGTCCGCGGCTCGGTCGTGATCCCGGAGGCCGAGCTGCGTTGGCGGTTCTCCCGCTCGTCCGGTCCTGGCGGCCAGGGCGTGAACACGACCGACTCCCGCGTCGAGCTGACCGTCGACCTGACCCGCGTGCTGCCCGACCACCTGCTCGAACGGGCTCGCACTCGGCTCGGCTCGACCACGCTCACCGCCGTCGCGAGCGAGCACCGCAGTCAGCTGCAGAACAGGACGGCCGCCGCCGAACGCCTCGTCGCCCAGCTGCGCGAGGCGATCGCTCCTCCGCCTGCCGCCCGTCGCGCCACCAAGCCGACCAAGGCCAGCAAGGAACGACGGCTGCAGGTGAAGCGCCAGCGCTCCGAGCTCAAGCGAAGCCGACGGTCGCGGCCTCCCGAGGAGTAGCCCTCAGTCCAGCGCCATCACGTGGCGCACCACCGCGGGCAGGCTCTCCGGCTCCCTCTCGACCGGCAGCCAGCACCTGATGGTCGTGCCGCTGCTGACCTGCGCCAGCTCGACGCCAAGGCAGAGCTTGCGCACCAGAAACAACCCCCGGCCGCCCTCGGAGTCCACAGGTGGCACCGACTCGTCCGGGAGCTCCTCGAGCCCCGGTCCGTCGTCGCTCACGACGACGTGCAACGTGCCCAGCGACAGGGAGAGCTCGAGCACGACGATGCTGCGCGCCGAGCGCACCGCGTTGGCCAGCAGCTCGGCGACCACCAACGCCGCGTTCCCGGCCGGGACCGCGCGATCGGCCAGCCACCGCACGGCCTCACGGCGCAGCTGCTGGGCGGCCTGCGGGTGCGGCGGGACCTGCCAGCGGCTGGACGGCTTGGGCGGTGCAGGCTCGCCGTAGGGCAGACCACCCCGCCGTACGACGAGGGCCAGCGTGTCGTCGCGACGGTCACCGCCTGACAGGGCGCGGCTCACCAGCTCCTCCGTCATCGACTCGACGGGCAGCCCGCGCACCGAGGCCAGCTCCCGGGAGAGCGCGTCCAGGCCCGCCACGATGTCCTTCCGCGACTCGACCAGCCCGTCCGTGTACAGCAGCAGGCTGTCGCCCGGGGCGAGGAACAGCTCGGCGATCCCGTCGCTGCCCGCGCCCGGCCAACCGATCGCGCCACCGGAGGCGCCGGCCTCCCGGACCCGCCCGTCAGCCGACACCACGAGGGCCGGAGGGTGACCGCCTGACACCACCCGCAGATACCCGGTGCGCGGGTCGAGGCGGGCGAGCACGACGGTGGCGACCAGCTCCGGGTCCTGGCGTTCGAGGAGCTCGGCCGCCCGTCCGACGAGCTCGCCGAAGGGCGTCTCGTCGAGCGCGAGGGCGCGCAGCACGTGCACGACCGACAGCGCGGCCTTCGTGGCCATGACGCCGTGCCCGAGCACGTCCACGACCGCGACGTGCAACTCGCCCGTGGGGAGCACCTGCCAGTCCCACAGGTCGCCGCCGGTCGGTTCCCTGGGGTCGGACGCGGCGTACGTGACCGCCAGCTCCAGGCCCGCCACCTCAGGGGTGTCGGGCACCACCGCGGCCTGCAGCTGCTCGACGAGAAGACGACGCGCGGCCTCCTGGGCGACCAGCCGTCCGAACTCCGCCCGCAGCGCCTCGAACTCCTCCACCGGCGTGACGTCGCGCGCCACCACCACGAGCGTCCCGCCGGCCTCGTCCTCGGCGTGGCTGTAGGAGCACGACAGCCGCCGGCGCCCGCCTGCAGCGCTGCGCACCGAGAACTCCAGCGGCAACGTCACGCTGTCCGCCCAGCGGGCCAGCTCCACCGGCTCTCCGCCAGGCGTCCGCGCGTCCAGCCGCACCAGCGCATCCGGGTGCCCGACCGCCTCGGCCTCGGACAGACCGGTGATGCGGGCCATCGCCGGGTTCCAGGACCGTACCGTGCCGTCCTCTGCGAGGGAGGCGATGCCGTCGGAGGTGGCGGACACGACGGTGGACAGCTTCCGCCGCTCCTCCAGCACCGAGTCCAGCAGCCGTCCCTTCGCGAACGCCGCCATGACCTCGCGCGCGAGCGCCTCCAGCACCGAGAGCTGGCCGGCCGAGCCGCCCTCGACCCCCGCCTGGTCGAGCAGCACGAGCGCGCCGAGCACCTTGCCGCCGTCCAGCATGGGAGCGGCGAGGCAGTCGCGGCGCCCCTCCGCCCGTAGTACCCGGGCGAGCGGGCCGTCGTCGCGCGCGTCGACGCGCAGCGCCCCGGGCTGCGCGGTGAGGGCCGCCTCCAGGCTGACGGCGTCCTCTGCCTCGGTCCGGGCCTCAGCCTGGTCGGCGTCGAGGTCCACGCGGAAGACCTCCCGGGCGCCCTCGACCTTCAGCACCAGCACCGCGACGCGCACCTCGAAGACCTCTGCGGTCGCGCGCAGGAACTCCGGGATGACCGCCCGCGGGTCCAGGGGTTCGGACAGCAGCGACGCCGCGCGGTGCATCCCGACGAGCCGCGCCCGATCGGCACGCGCGGAGGCGTAGCCCTGGTACGCGAGGTGCAGCACGACGAGCGGCACCGGGGCGAGCAGCAGCGCGAGCGGCGTAGCCTCGTGGCCCAGGGCGAACAGCAGCCCGAGCGCGGTGTTGACGCCCAGGCCGGCGAACCACCCCGGCCCGACGAGCGGCCGCACGGCCCGCAGGTCGGCCCCGGTCAGTGCCAGCACCGCGGTGAACGCCAGCAGGTTCACCACGCCCATGACCAGGACGGCCACGACCAGGCCCAGCGCACCGCTCCAGGTCGTCAGGTCCTGGCCCGAGGCGGCCCAGACCGTCGCACCCGCCGCGGCGGCGAGCGACCACTGCGCGATGTTGAAGGCTGTCTTGGTCACGCCGTTGCGGCGGACGAGCGCCGCGGCGAGCTGGCCGACGGCGACCGCGAAGACGCCCGCGGGGCCCGGGGCGATCACGAGCAGGGGAGCGACGGCCGCCTCGACGAGGTTGCTGCCGTCCACCTCGTCGCCGACCCGGAAACGCACCTGCAGGAACTCGGCCGCCCCGACCAGACCCGCGAGGCCGGCCAGCAGCCAGCGGTCGTCGACGGCCAGCGTGTACGGCGGCAGCGCGAGCGCGAGCAGCACCGCGCCCGCAGCGAGGGTGAGGATGAGGGCCCAGACAGCACGAGCCCGCGCGACCGACGCCATCCGGGCTACCGCCAGACGCCGTACCACGTCGAGCCGGGAAGGACCGTGCCGTACGGCGTGGCCTCACCCTGCGAGGCGGGCGCCGGGCCGGAGTCCTCGTACCAGCTCTGGCCGTACCAGCTCTGGCCGTACCAGCTCTGGCCGTACCACGACTGGCCCTGCACCCACTGGCTCCCGTACCAGCTTTGGCCGTCCCAGCTGCCGCCGTCGTACGCCTTCGGGTCGAAGGGCAGGAGCTCCGCGCCCTGCGGCGCCGGCGTCGCGAGCGCCGTGAGGACGCCGTGGACGTAGGTGCAGTCGTCACCGTCCAGCAGCTGCCGGGGGACGCTGCAGGCGAAGCTTGTGACGAGCGTCCGACCCCGGGCGAGGTCGAGCTGGGCGTCCAGCGGGTCCTGACGCGGAGCCTGCTGGACGGTCCCGGTGACCGTCTGGCCGAGCGACGCCGCAACGCTCACCAGACCTGCCCCGACCAGGGACGCCGGCGCGTCGACCTGGTAGGCGCCGCGCACGAGGGCAGCCTTGACCTCGTCCGGCGTCCAGTCCCGCCGCTCCAGCAGCAGCGCAGCCGCGCCGGAGACGACCGCAGTCGCCTGCGAGGTGCCGCTGCCCCGTCGGTAGCCGCTGACGCCCACCGTGCTGGGGGGCGCCGTCTGCTCGATGCGGCTGCCCGGCGAGACGAGCGACACCAGCCCGACGCCGGGTGCCGCCACGTCCGGCTTGCTCACCACGAGCGGGTCGGACGGGGTGCCCTCGACCACCGGCCCTTGCGCCGTGAACGGCGGCACCACGTCGTCGGCGCGGTTCTCGGTGCCCCGGTCGTCGAGCGCGCCGACCGTGATGACCAGCGGGTCGTCGCCGGGCTTGCTGACGGTGCCGTCCGAGCCGTCGTGGCCGCGGTTGCTCGCCGCGACGACGACCGTGATGCCGGCCTGCCAGGCTCGCTCGACGGCCCGGTTCAGCGGGTCCTTGCGGGCGTCGTGGGTGCTGTCGGTGCCGAGCGAGAGGTTGAGGACCTTGATGCCGAGCTGCTCGCGGAAGCTCACGACGTACTGGATCGCGGCCAGGAGCTGGCTCGTGTCGGCCGCCCCGTCCCGGCCGGCGATCTTGACGCTCACCAGCCGCGCCGCGGGGTCCATCCCGGGGTAAGGGGCGTCGCCGGCGATCAGGCCGGCGAGGAAGGTGCCGTGGCCGTAGCTGTCGTCGCAGGTCGGCTCGGAGGAGAAGTTCGCGCACGCCGCGGTCTGGTCGGGGTGCTGGGGGTCGGGCACCGGCAGCAGGTTGTCGGCCAGGCCGCCGACGGGTGCGACACCGGTGTCGACCAGGGCGACCGTGACCGGTCGCGTCCCGCTGCCCGCTTGGCCGACCTGCGTCTCCTGCCGGTAGACGTTGCCCGCGGTGCCGGGGCCGCCCGAGTCGTACGTCGACGCGCGGACCGGTCGATCGGGCGTGACCGCGTCGACGCCGGTCAGCCGGGCGGTCCGGGGCACGATCGCCGCGACGCCGTCGACGAGCGGCAGGTCTCGGACGACAGAGCCGCCTGCTCGGCGTACCGCGTCGGTCGCGGCCTCCACCGAGGCGGCCTGCACGACGACCTTTACGGAGCGGACCGGCGCACCGGTCGAGGCGCCAGCCACCACGGGCCAGCCGACCGCCGCGGCCAGGACCAGCGCGAGCACAGACCTGCGTCGCATGGCGGCTCCCTCCCCGGGTCGCGCCGCAGGGGCACGACAGCCCGAACCGCGCGCAGCGGTTCGCGATCTCCCTTCCCTGAGAGCCACAGTTGCAAACCGGATCGGCTCGGTCACGCTCCGCGACCGCCGCAGGGCTTGCTACTTCTCGGCGTCGCGGTCCGGCGTGTCCTTGCGGTCGAAGCTCTTCGGCAGCCGGCGCAGCCGCTGGTTCATGTTCCGGATGAGCAGCCAGGTCGCGACGAGCAGCAGCAGGACGACGAGGAAGCCGAGCGCACCCGCGGTGCTGCTCGAGGCGGACGCGAGGATCATCGGACACCTTCGAACAGGTCGCTCTCGGGCAGCGTCACCGGCACGTGCGACACGGCGAGCTGGAAGTCCTCGGTCGGCCAGACCTCCTGCTGCAGCTCCATCGGGACGTGGAACCAGAAGCTGTCCGGGTCGACCTGCGTGGCATGCGCGCGCAACGCGTCGTCACGAAGCGGGAACAGGTCCGCGCAGGGCACCTTGGTCGTCACCCGACCGACGTCCTCCGGCTGGTCCTCCCAGCGGTCGAGCCACGGGCCGTACTGGGACTCGAGCCCGCGCGCGAGCATCGCGTCGTGCAGCGCCTGCACCCGGGCCTTGTGGAAGGTCAGGTTGTAGTAGAGCTTCTGCGGCTGCCAGGGGTCCCCGGCCTCCGGGAACCGCTCCGCGTCGCCGGCGGCCTGGAACGCCGCCATGGTCACCTCGTGGCACCGGATGTGGTCGGGGTGCGGGTAGCCGCCCTTCTCGTCGTACGTCGTGACGACGTGGGGCCGCTCCTTGCGCATCAGCTCGACCAGCGCGGCGGTCTGCTCGCGCAGGTCGCCTGCGCCGAAGCACCCCTCGGGCAGCGGGGGCGGCGGGTCGCCCTCCGGGTAGCCGCTGTCGACCCAGCCCATGAAGACCTGCCGGACGCCGAGGATGTCGCGGGCCTTGTCCATCTCGCCGGCACGGATCTCGGTGATGTTCGCCGCGACCTCGGGGGTGTCGAGCTTGGGGTTGAGCACCGAGCCGCGGGAGCCGTCGGTGAGGGTGACGACGAGGACGTCGACGCCCTCGCGGACGTACTTGGCCATGGTCGCCGCGCCCTTGCTGGACTCGTCGTCGGGGTGGGCGTGGACGCACATCAGGCGCAGGGATTCAGCCACGGCATGATTGAACCTGATGACGACACCTCGCCGCCCTCCCGGCCGGTACGACGAGCGCCGGAGCCTCCCCCGTCCCGCACGCTTCGCCCTGGTTGGTCTCCTGGGCCTGACCCTGCTCGCCCTGCTCGTGGTCGCGTTCCAGCGGTTCCAGGCCCGCACGACGACGTACGCCGTGCTCGGCTACAAGGTCCTCGACGACCAGCGGGTCGAGGTGCGGTTCCGGGTCGACGTACCGGTCGGCGGCACCGTCCACTGCGGCGTGCGGGCGCGGGCCCTGGACGGCGCAGTGGTCGGCGAGGAGCGCGTCCAGGTGGGTCCTCAGCGGAGCTCTCCCGTGGTGGTCACGCGCCTGCTCACCACCCGGTCGCGAGCCGTGACGGGCGAGGTCACCGGCTGCTCGCCTTAGCATGGAAGACCCGTCTCACCCACAGGAGTGCACCGTTGTGACCACCGCGACCTGGCTGTCGACCGAGGCCCACGCGCGCCTGGAGAAGACCCTCGCGGAGCTCACCGGCCCGGCCCGCGAGGACATCGTCCGCAAGATCGAGTCGGCGCGTGAGGAGGGCGACCTCCGGGAGAACGGCGGCTACCACGCGGCCAAGGAGGAGCAGGGCAAGCTCGAGGCCCGGATCCGCCAGCTGCAGGCGCTGCTGCGCGACGCCCGGGTCGGTCACGTGCCCAGCGGCGAGGTCGTCGAGGAGGGCTGCCTGGTCAGCGTCGACTACGGCGACGGCGACATCGAGACCTTCCTGTACGCCAATCGGGAGAACGCCACCGACGAGGGCGGCAAGATCGGCTCCCTCGACGTGTACTCACCGGCCTCACCCATCGGCCAGGCCATCGCGGGGCACAAGGTCGGCGACTCGGTCACCTTCGGGGAGCGCAAGATCGCGGTGACCATCAAGGACGTCACGCCCTACGAGGGCTGACCCGGCGCCCCACTCGCGTTGATCGTGGGAAGCCGGCCCAGCTGGAGGTGGTCCGGGACTCCCACGATCATGACGAGCCTCCTGGGGCGCGCTACCCGGGGAAGACGGTGTAGCCCGCGTCGAGCAGGGCGACCATCACCGCGTCGGAGTGCTCGCCGCCGCGGGTCTCGAGCTGCATCTCCACCTCGACCTCGTCGAGGTGCAGGGTGCGACCAGTGCGCTGGTGCTCGATGTCGAGGACGTTGGCGCCCGACTCCGCCAGCACCCCGAGCAGCGCGGCGAGCGCGCCGGGCCGGTCCGGGATGCGCACCCGCAGCGACAGGAACCGCCCGGCCGCGATGAGGCCGTGCCGCACGACCTTCATGAGCAGCAGCGGGTCGACGTTGCCACCCGACAGCACGCCCACCACAGGCGGCTCGAAGTGCTTGGGGTGCTCCATGACCGCGGCCAGCGCCGCGGCGCCTGCCGGCTCGACGACGAGCTTGGCGCGCTCCAGGGAGAACAGCAGCGCCCGGGCGAGCGCGTCGTCGTCGACCTCGACGACTTCGTCGACGAGCTCCCGGACGTGCTCGAAGGTGACGTTCCCCGGGCGGCCCACCGCGATGCCGTCGGCCATGGTGGCCATGGTGGCCAACGAGACGGGATACCCGGCCGCGAGCGAGGCCGCGAAGCACGCCGCCCCCGCCGACTGCGCGCCCACCACGGTGACGTCCGGCTTCACCTGCTTCATGACGGCCGCGATGCCCGAGACGAGGCCGCCGCCGCCTGTCGCGACGACGACCGTCCTGACGTCGGGGCACTGCTCCAGGATCTCCAGACCCACGGTGCCCTGACCGGCGATCACGTCCGCGTGGTCGAAGGGGTGGATGAGGACCGCGCCGTGCTCCTCGGCGAACCGTCCGGCGGCCTCGAGCGCCTCGTCGACCGTGTGGCCCTCGAGCCGGACCTCCGCGCCGTACCCGCGCGTGGCGGCAATCTTGGGCAGCGGCGCAGCCTCCGGCATGAACACGGTGGCCCGGCACCCGACGAGCGAGGCGGCAAGCGCGACGCCCTGCGCATGGTTGCCGGCCGAGGCCGCAACGACGCCGTGCGCGCGCTCCTCGGGGCTCAGCCGGGCGATGCGGACGTAGGCGCCGCGGATCTTGAACGAGCCGGTGCGTTGGAGGTTCTCGCACTTCATCCACACCGGGCCGCCCACCCGCTCGCTCAGCGCGCGGCTGCCCTCGAGCGGCGTCGTCCGTGCGACCCCGGTGAGAAGCTCCCGGGCCGCCTTGACGTCGTCGAAGGACACCAGCACGGTCCGAGAGTCAACCACTGCCGGCGCCGCGGGGAAGGATCAGGACGTGGCATCACCGCTGCTGGCCGCCCGGCTCACGTCCCAGCTGCTGGCGCAGCCCGCAGCGGGGCCGGATGAGGTCGTCCAGCGGCTGCTCGCCGTACAGGCGCAGGACCCACGGGGAGCGCGGCTCGCCGTACGTGCTCGCACCGCAGGCCTGTCCGCTGCGGACGTCGACCGTGCCCTGGACGAGCGGCGGCTGCTCGTCAGCTGGCTCAACCGCGGCACGCTGCACCTCGTCCCGGCCGAGGACTACTGGTGGCTGCACCCCCTCACGACGCCGCAGCTGGTGGCCGCCAACGCCCGTCGTCTGGAGCAGGAGGGCGTCTCACCAGCCCAGGCGGACAAGGGGGTCGACGTGGTGGCCGCGCAGGTCGCCGCCGGACCGAGGACGCGCCAAGAGCTGCGGACGGCTCTCGACGCGGCAGGGGTCCCCACCGCGCGCCAGGCGTTGGTGCACGTGCTGTTCGCGGCCACGCTCCGCGGGCACGTCGTGCGCGGGCCGATGCGCGGCGCGGAGCACTGCTTCGTGGCCGTGACCGACTGGCTCGGGCCCGCGCCGGAACCGGTCGACCGGCCGGAGGCGCTCGCCCGGCTGGCGCGGCGGTACCTCGCCGGTCACGGCCCGGCCTCGGCGCAGGACCTCGCGACGTGGGCCGGCATCGGCCTGCGTGACGCCCGCTCGGCGGTGGCGTCACTGTCCGACGAGCTGGTCGAGGCCCAGGACGGCCTCGTCGACCTCGCCGACCGGCTCCCGATCGAGCCGCTGCCCGGCCCGAGACTGCTCGGCCCGTTCGACCCGGTGCTGCACGGGTGGCGCAGCCGCGACCCGGTGGTCGGTCGGCACGAGGGTGTCGTGACGAGCAACGGGCTGTTCCGGGCCTGCGCGCTGGTCGGCGGCCGAGCGGTCGGCACCTGGGGGCTCGACGGCGGCGCCGTGACGCTCCGGCCGCTAGAGCGGATCGGGCGCCGAGACCAGCGCGCCCTCGAGGACGACGCCCAGGACGTGTTGCGCTACCTCGGGCTGCCGGCGCGGCCGATGGCTCAGGCGCCCGGGCTCCAGTAGCGGTCTTGGAACAAGGCCGCGGCACCGACCAGCCCGGAGCGCTGCCCGAGCGCGGCGGACACGACACGCAGGTCCGTGAGGTACGGCAGCCGCGCGTGCTCCTGCACGGCCTGCCGCAGGCTGGGCCACAGCTGCGGGGCCAGGGCCAACCCACCACCGATCGCGACGACGCGCACGTCCAGCAGTGCCGCCACCGACGCGACCATGACCCCGACCGCCCGGCCGGCCCGCGCGAACGCCTCCGTCGCGATCGGGTCGCCCCCGGACGCGAGCGCCGACAACGACACCCCGTCGGTCGCGGGGCTGCCGCGCTCCCGGGCCCAGGCCACGCCCGCCGGCCCGCGGGCCACCGCCTCCACGCACCCGCGCCCGCCGCAGCCGCACGCCGGCCCGTCGGGCTCGACCACCACGTGCC
>JBKOVB010000139.1:0-38970 GCA_046723735.1 Actinomycetota bacterium
ACCCTCGGCCACGTCGCCGCCCGGGGCGTCGTCCGAGAAGGTCACCGCCGCGGCGGGTGCTTCCGGCGTACCTGCTGCGGCACCGCCGCCGCGGGTGCGCTTGCGGGCAGCGCCGGACCGCTTCGGCAAGGCCGGAGCGTCGCTGTCGGGGGCGGTGCCGGTGGCGCCCTCGCGCCGGGCGGGCGCCTTGCGCGGCTTGGGCTTGCGGCCGGTCTCCCCAAGGTCTTCGAGCTCCTCGGCCTCCAGCCCGGCGCGGGTCTGCGCCGCGCGGGGCAGGTGGCCCTTGGTGCCCTCGGGGATGTCGAGGTCGGCGTAGAGGTGCTTGGAGGAGGAGTAGGTCTCGGCCGGGTCCGCGAAGGGCAGCTCGAGAGCCTTGTTGATCAGACCCCACTTCGGCACCTCGTCCCAGTCGACGAAGGTCACCGCCACGCCCTTGGCGCCGGCGCGACCTGTCCGCCCGGTGCGGTGCAGGAAGGTCCGCTCGTCGTCGGGGCACTGGTAGTTGATGACGTGCGTGACGTCCTGGACGTCGATGCCACGGGCTGCCACGTCGGTCGCGATGAGCACGTCGATCTTGCCGGCGCGGAAGGCGCGCAGCGCCTGCTCCCGTGCGCCCTGGCCCAGGTCGCCGTGCACCGCCGCGGCCGCGAAGCCGCGCTGGACGAGGTCCTCGGCCACCTTGTCGCAGGTGCGCTTGGTGCGGCAGAAGACCATGGTGAGCCCGCGGCCACGGGCCTGCAGGATCCGGGCCAGCACCTCGACCTTGTCCATGGCGTGCGCGCGGTAGACGAACAGGGCCGTGTTCTCGACGGTCAGGCCCTCGTCCGGGTCCTGGGCGCGGATGTGGGTGGGCTGGCGCATGAAACGGCGGGCCAGCGCCACGACCGGCGACGGCATGGTCGCCGAGAACAGCATCGTCTGCCGCTCGTCGGGCGTGAGGTCGAGGATGCGCTCCACGTCGGGCAGGAAGCCCAGGTCGAGCATCTCGTCGGCCTCGTCGAGCACCAGCACGTCGACCTGGCCCAGGTTGAGGTGCCCCTGCCGGGCGAGGTCGAGCAACCGGCCCGGCGTACCGACGACGATGTCGACGCCCTTCTTGAGGGCGTCGACCTGCGGCTCGAAGGCGCGACCGCCGTAGATGCTCTGGACGCGCAGGGCGCGCGTCTTGCCGGCCATCTCGAGGTCGCCCGCCACCTGCACGCACAGCTCCCGCGTCGGGACGACGACGAGCGCCTGCGGGGTGCCGTTGGCGCCCTCGATCTTGCTCTTCACCCGCTCGATGAGCGGCACGCCGAAGCCGAGGGTCTTGCCGGTGCCGGTCTTGGCCTGGCCGATGAGGTCGTGCCCGCCCATGGCGATCTGCAGCGTCATGGACTGGATGGGGAACGGCTGGGTGATGCCGGAGGCGGCCAGCGCCTCGACGGTCTCGGGCCGGGCGCCGAGCGCCGCGAACCCGTTCTGCTCAGTAGTCACGTGCCAGCGTACCTGTCGAGCCTCTCTAGACTCCGCGCATGGCCACGCTGGACGCCGCGACGATCGACCTGCTGGGCGTGCTCGCGTACGGCGAGCTGACCGCCTTCGAGCGGCTGGCGAGCGACGCGCAGCTGGCCCCGACGATCGAGGACAAGATCGCTCTGGGCTCCATGGCCGACGTGGAGTTCGGCCACTTCAAGCAGCTGCGCGACCACCTGGTCGCGGCAGGAGTCGACCCCGTCGAGGCCATGGCGCCGTTCACTGCGGCGCTCGAGGCCTTCCACGAGGCGACGCAACCCTCGGACTGGTACGAGGGGCTCATCAAGGCCTACGTCGGCGACGGCATGGCCGCCGACTTCTACCGCGAAGCGGCAACCTTCCTGGCGGAGGGCCCGGCGCGGTCGCTCATCGAGGCATCGCTCGCCGACACGGGCCAGGCGGAGTTCGCCGTCGCGCGGGTCAAGCAGGCGATCGCGGAGGAGCCGGCGCGCGCCGGTCGGCTCGCGCTGTGGGCGCGGCGGCTCGTGGGCGAGGCGTTGATCCAGGCCCAGCAGGTGGCCGTCGAGCGCGACGCGCTGCTCACCCTGCTCGTGGGGGACGGCGACCTGGCCGGCATCTCCCGGCTGTTCACGTCGATCACGGCCAAGCACGCCGCCAGGATGCAGGCCCTCGGCCTCGAGCACTGAGGCCCGCCGTCCTCGCATCGCTCCGTCACACCAGTCGCGATGCCTCCTCGCTCCGCTGCCGCGGAGCTCCTCACATCGCCCCGAAACCCACCCTGCGCTGCTCGGTCTCCGCGATCTCGACGTACGCGAGCTTGTCGGCCGGCACGAGGACGCGACGGCCCTTCTCGTCCACGAGCGTCAGCACACCGATGTCGGCCCGCAGCGCCTCGTCGACCGCCTTGGCCACCTCGTCGGCGGTCTGCGAGCTCTCGAGGACGAGCTCTCGCGTGGCGAACTGGACGCCGATCTTGACCTCCACAGGGCCCTCCTCGTTCGTGATCTATCGCAGGCTAACCGACAGGAGCGTCCGGCTGGAGGGGTGCGCCCGAGATCCCCCGCCAGGCCAGCCCGGCGATCATCTCGACGGCCCGGTCTTTCGGCATCCGAGCCTCGGTGGACAACCACCAGCGGGCGCCGATCTCGGCCATGCCGGTCAGCCCCACCGACAGCAGCGTGGCCTCCTCGGGGGTGAACCCCGTGTCGTGGGCGATCGTCTCCGTGATCGCCGCGACGCACTCCTGCGTCATCCGCTCGACGCGGTCGCGGACCAGCGGGTCGTTGCGCAGGTCGCTCTCGAACACCAGCCGGAAGCCCTCGTCCTCGCCGTCGACGAAGTCGAAGTACGCCGCCACCGAGGCGATCACGCGCTGCTTGTTGTTCGTCGTCGACTCGAGGGCGGTGCGGACGCGCTTCACCAGCTCGGTCGCGTGCTCCTCGAGCAGCGCGAGGTAGAGCTCGAGCTTGCCCGGGAAGTGCTGGTAGAGCACGGGCTTGCTCACACCGGCGCGCTCGGCGATGTCGTCCATCGCAGCCGCGTGGTAACCCTGCGCGACGAACACCTCCTGCGCCGCACCCAGCAGCTGCCGCCGGCGAGCCTGGCGTGGCAGCCGCTGTCCGCGCGGAGGGGATTCGGTCATCCCCCTAGCCTATCGGCGCGTCCTCTTCGTCCAGTGTCACCTCTTCGCGTTGTTCGGCCACGTCGGCTTCGGGGGCTTCGTCGGGCAGCTCCTCCACCACCGGCGGAGCCTCCTCGACCACCGGCTCGCGCTGTTCCTGGACGTCCGGCAGGTTCGCGTCGGGGACCTCGGTCATGACGCGTCCTGCCCGGCCAGCTCGCGGGACCCGTGACGGGTACGACGCGCATCAGGCACCCGGTCCGGGTTGCGGCGCACGTACTCGTCCTCGAGGGCGAACATGCGCGCGGTGTGGAAGGCCAACGCGTCCTCGCTGCCGTGCAGAAACGTGTCGTTTCGCGTCTCGTGCAGGTGCAGGAGCTCGCGCTCGAGCGCCTCGTCTGTCAGCAGCGTGGGCGGGACTCCTGTCATGGTGCGAGCCTGCACCCCTGACGCCGTCCTGGATAGAGCTGTCACCCCAGGAGGGGTGAGAACAGGTCGCCGTACCGCTCGACGCGCTCGAGCACCTGGGGCGCGGTGAAGACCAGGTCCTCCGGCTCCCTGCAGGCTTCCACCTCCTCCCACCTGACCGGCGTGGAGACCGTGGGGCGGGGACGGGCACGCAGGGAGTACGGCGACACCGTGGTCTTGGACAGGTTGTTCTGGGACCAGTCGAGGAAGACCTTGCCGGGGCGGACCGACTTGGTCATCCGGCTGACGACGAGGTCGGGGTGGGCACCCTCGAGGCCCTCGGCGAGCACCTTCGCGAACGCGCTGGTGTCGGCGACGGGCGCACGGGCGTAGACCTGGAGGCCCTTGCTGCCGCTGGTCTTCACGACCGGCTCGACGCCCAGCCCGACCAGGTGCTCCCGGGCCAGCAGCGCCACGCGGCAGCAGTCCACGACGGTGGCGGGCGGCCCCGGGTCGAGGTCGACAACGAGGTGGTCGGGCTCGTCACCGTTCACTCGCCACTGCGGCGTGTGCAGCTCGAGGGCGGCGAGGTTCGCGGTCCAGACCAGGGTGGCGAGCGAGTCGACGACGACGTAGGTCACGCCGTTCACGGGAGCGGTGCGCACCCACGACGGGGTGCCGCGCGGCACGTTCTTCTCGAAGAAGGTCTCGCCCTCGACCCCGTCCGGGCAGCGCACGCGGGTCAGGATGCGGCCCTCGAGGTGCGGCAGCAGGAAGGGCGCGACCCTCGTGTAGTAGTCGATCACCTGGCCCTTGGTGAACCCGTCCGGGTACAGCACCTTGTCCAGGTTGCTGAGCGTCACGTGCCGGCCGTCCACGTCGACCGTGACCTTGTCCGGCGTCACTCGGGCACCACCCCGTCGGGGGTGAGGTCCGGGCGCACGCCGCGGTACGTCGGCTGCCGCAGCAGGCCGTCCGGCGTCCACTCGGTGAAGCCGACCTCCACCACGACCACCGGTTCCACCCAGTGGGCCGCACGCGGCGCGGGGCCCACGAAGGGAGAGGTCTCACGGGCCAGCGGCGCGAGCAGCGCGGCGAACGCGTCCAGGTCCTTGTCGGTGAAGCCCGAGCCGACGTGCCCGACGTACCGGAGCCCCTCTGGGGACGGGACGCCCAGCAGCAGCGAACCGATGCCCCGCGCTCGCCGGCCCTGTCCCTCCTTCCAGCCGCCCACCACGGCCGCCTGGTGGCGTACGTGCTTGACCTTCATCCAGCAGTCGCTGCGACGTCCGGGCAGGTACCGGCTGTCACGCCGCTTCGCGACCACGCCCTCGAGCCCTTGGCGGAGCGTGGCCTCGAGGAAGGCCTGCCCGTCGCCGTCAAAGGCTGGGGGCGCCTCAGGGAGCAGCTCCTCGAGCAGCGCCCGGCGCTCGTCGTACGGCAGGTCCAGCAGCGACCGGTCGTCGACGTGCAGCAGGTCGAACGGCACGAACGCCGCCGGCTCCAGGTGCCGCTGCAACGCGTTGAAGCTCGGGATCCCGTCCACGAGCACGACCAGCTCGCCGTCCACGACGGCGTCCTCGGCCAGGTCGAGCCTGATCTCCGGGAAGTCGCGGGTCACGTCCAGCCCGCGACGGCTGCGGATCGTCGTACGGCCGCGTTCGACGCTCACAAGCGCGCGGTATCCGTCCCATTTCGGCTCGTACGCCCAGCCATCACCCAGGGGGAGGTCACCGGCCGTGGCGAGCATGGGTCGCAGCCCGGTGGGGAGCACGTCAAGAGCCTCGCAGAAGAACGGTGGACCCGTGCACCACTCACACCTAGCGTGATCACGTATGAGGGCGATCTGGAAGGGCGCGATCAGCTTCGGGCTCGTGACGATCCCGGTGAAGCTGTACAGCGCCACCGAGGAGAAGGACATCAGCTTCCACCAGGTGCGCCGCAGCGACGGGAGCAGGATCAAGTACAAGCGCGTCGCGGCGACGGACGGCGAGGAGGTGGCGTACGGCGACATCGCGAAGGGCTTCGAGCTGCCCTCCGGGGAGACCGTCGTGCTCACCGACGAGGACTTCAAGGACCTGCCGCTGAGCACCAGCCGCGCCATCGACGTTCTGGAGTTCGTGCCGCTGGAGCAGGTCGACCCGATCTACTTCTCCAAGAGCTACTACCTCGAGCCCGAGAAGATGGGCGCCAAGCCGTACGCGCTGCTGCGCACCGCGCTGGAGCGCTCCGGCCGGGTGGCGATCGTCAAGGTCGCCCTGCGCAACCGGGAGTCGCTGGCCACGCTGCGCGTGCGCGAGGGCGTGTTCGTCCTCGAGACGATGCTGTGGCCTGACGAGATCCGCACCGCGGACTTCCCGTTCCTCGACGAGGACATCGAGGTGCGCGAGCAGGAGCTCGCGATGGCCACCAGCCTCATCGAGACGATGTCGGGCGACTTCGACCCGGCGAAGTGGACCGACTCCTACCGCGAGGCCCTGGAGCAGGTGATCGAGGCCAAGGTCGCCGGTCGCGAGGTGGTGCAGCCTGCCGGCGTGCAGGAGGCGGCGGGCAGCGTCGTGGACCTGATGGCTGCGCTGCGCGCCAGTGTCGAGGCGGCCAAGTCGGGGCAGGGTGGCAAGGACTCGGCAGGCGAGGCCGAGGACAAGCGCGCGGCCAAGAAGCCGGCCAAGGCACCGCGGAAGCGGACGGCCCGTTCGGCCTGACGGCACGCGCTGCGCCGAACGGGCGAGCGGCCCCCGGCGCGCCACGTCCGTTCGGAGCACGTGCACCCGCGGGCATGCCGTCATGCTTTAGGGGTGTCCGAGCCGCTCGACGCCACCGCGCTGGTCGCTGCCCTGCGCGCGATCGACGGCGTCCTGGGCGCGGACCTCGAGCCCGACGGCGTCGGCGGGCTGGGGACGCTGCGGCTGGACCTCGTGCCAGGCTGCGACGAGGCTGCCGTGGGTGCTCGCGTCAGCCAGGTGCTGCAGGAGCAGTTCGGGCTCGGGGTGGACCCGGACCGGGTCGCGACGGCCGAGCCTGAGCGTCAGGAGCAGCCGGCCGACAGCCTGGAGCTGCCCTTGGCGGCCGGGAGCAGCTCCGAGACGAGCGTCGTGGCCCTTCCGGAGCCGCGCACGTCCGTACGGCCGGCGATCGCGAAGATGCACCTCGTGTCGACCGGCCTCGACGTGACCGCGTCGGTCACGCTCGCCTCCGGCAGCCGTACGGCGACGGGCGAGGCGCGCGGCCTTGCGTCCCCGTCCGGGGTCCACCGCGCGGTCGCCTCTGCCACGCTGCACGCGGTCGAGGAGCTGCTCGACGGCAGCGTCCGGGTCGAGCTCGAGCACCTGGAGATCACCCCGATGGGGTCGGAGCGCACCGTGGTCGTGCTGCTCACGCTGCTCACCCCGCAGGGCGGCGAGTCCCTGACCGGTGCGGCGGCGGTGCGCGACGACGTGCGCCAGGCCGTGATCCGCGCGACGCTGGATGCGTTGAACCGACGGCTGGAGATGCTGCTCACCGAGGCCTGAGCGAAGGCGCGAGCTCGCGAAGCGAGGGAGCGCCGGAGCGAAGCGTGTCTCTGAGAGGACCGGTCGCTGTGCCCGGGGTCGTGTGCCTGCAGGGGGGTGGGGAGTTCTCGCGCGGCTGCCGCGAGATGGACGCCGAGGTCCTGAGCCGGGCGCCTGGACCCGTGGCGGTGGTGCCGCTCGCCTCAGGGCCCGGCACCGACTACCGACGGGCGCACGAGCACGGCGGGCGCTACTACCGGTCTCTCGGCGCTGAGGTGCTCGACGTGCCGGACCCGCGGTCGCAGGACGTGGCCGACGTGGTGGGGCGGGCTGGCGTGATCGTGCTGCCCGGGGGCTCGCCGAGCCGCCTGCGCCGGGCCCTGGCCGACACCGGGCTGCCGGCCCAACTGCGGCAGCTGGTCGCCGAGGGGGGCGCCGTCATCGGCTCCAGCGCCGGCGCGATGCTGCTCGCCGGCTGGACCGTCCTGCCGGAGGAGGGGCTGCGTTTCGTCGAGGCCCTTGGCCTCGTGCCGGGGGTCGTCGTCGTGCCGCACTGGGACGGCGACCGCCAGACGTGGCTCGCCGCGATCGAGCGCGGCACGGTGCTCGGCATCCCGGAAGAGTCCGGTGTGCTGGTCGAGGACGGGACCCTCACGCCGGTCGGGCAGCGCCCGACCCGGTTGGTCCGCGAGGAGTCCGACCTGAGCGTCGGTGCGAGGCTTCCGACGGCCTGAGTGGAATGCTCTGCTCGCACGTCCCGAACGAGGAGGTAGGCCGCGGTGACCGAGAACCCGGCAGAAGGCCCGGTGTCGGCCCGGATGCAGGAGCTGCTCTCGCGTGCCGTGGAGGAGCAGGTCAGCGAGCAGCGGCAGGTGGCCGAGGCGCTGGCGGAGCTCCGCAGCACCGTGACGGCGCTCGAGGACTCCGTCCGAGGCGCCGCGTCGAACGACGCCGTCGAGCGGCTCGACAGCACCATGAGCACGGTGGTGGCCGACCTCCGGACCGCCACCACCTTGCTGAGCCAGCGCCTCGACACGCTCGGCCAGCGGGTGGAGTCCATCGTGGCGGACACGAGCGCGCCGCTGGAGCAGACCGCGGTGCGGCTGGGGGCGCTGGCGTCCGAGGTCTCTGCCCAGGGCTCGAGCGTGGAGCGGCTGCGGGCCGTGCTGGAGCTCATGGGCTCGTTCCCGGAGGCCCTGTCCGCACTGCAGCGGGACGTCGCCGGACTGCACGACCGGCTGTCCCCGCTGGCCGACGTGCAGAGCGGCGTGTCGGACCTCAGCGCCCGCACCGCCGCCACGCTGAACGCGCTGGTGCCGCAGCTGGAGTCGCTGCAGGAGAAGGTCGCCGCGCTCGGCGCGGTGCCGGGTCCAGACCGGCTCCGCGACGCGGTCGTCGACGCCCTCGGCACCCGGCTCGACCGCGTGCAGCAGGCGGCGGAGCGTCCGGCAGTCGGACCGGAGGTGCTGCGCAGCGGCCTGGGTGACCTGCGAGCCGGCCTCACGGCGGCCGTCGGGGAAGCCACCGAGCCGCTGACCACGGGCCTGCTCGGTCTCGAGGCCCGGCTCGACCGCCTCGAGTCCCGCCTCGGCGTGCTCGACGACCTCGCGGCAGCGGGCCGTGAGGAGGCCTCCGCGGTGGGCGACGTGCAGGAGCGCCTCGACCGGGTCGTCGGGCTCCAGGGGCAGCTCGAGACGGTCTCGGCGGAGCTCGCCGCCCTGCGGGCTGCGGTCTCGCGTGACCCGGTGCAGCCCGCGCTGCAGGAGCTGTCGGCCGACCTGGCCGCCCTGGCCACGCGGGTCGCGCAGCAGGGCCCGCCTGCGGTCGAGGACGTGGCGGCCCAGGTCAGCCAGCGGGTTGCCGACCGGCTCGTCGAGGTGCTCGCCCCCCGGATCTCCGACGTCGTGCTGACACGGGTCAGTGCCGCGCTGGTCACCCAGCTCGGAGAAGCCCTGGCGCCGCGGCTGCGCGCGGAGACCGAAGGGGTGCTTCGGGCCCTGAGCTCCGAGAGCGAGAAACGGATCCTGGTCCACGTCGACGAGGCTGTGCTGACGCTGGCCGAGGCGTTGCTGCGTCGCAAGGGCGTACGGCGGGCTGTCCCCGTCGAGGTCCCCGCGGAGCCGCCACGGGCGAAGAGCACCCCGCCACCGGTGGCGCAGCCGCCCGTGCAGGACATCCTCGACGAGCTCGCGGCCGACGAGCCGCTCGTCGGCGAGTCCCTCGTGGAGGAGGCGCTCGTCGAGCAGGCCCTGCCGGAGGTCGTCACGGAACCGGAGGAGACCAGTCCGGTGATGGGCGCCGTCCAGGAGGCGGAGTTCCCCGAGATCCCGGCGCCGCCGCCCGCGGCCGAGCTGCTTGAGCCGGCGACGGCACAGGCGCCCGCGGCCGTCACGACCGGGCTCGCTCCGACGCCGGTCGCGCGGCTGTCGCCCTCGGAGGCGCTCGCGCGCATCGCGGAACACGCGCCCGCAACGGCCGAGCAGGCGTCGGCGGAGCCGAACCCGGTCGTCGACGCACCCCCCGCCAAGACGGCCGGGCCCGCGAAGTCACCGGTCAAGGCGACGGGTGGCACCGACAAGCCTGCGGCGAAGAAAGCGCCGGCCAAGCGTGCGGCCAAGAAGGCGCCCGCGAAGGCCGGTGGCACCGCCCGGTTCGCGAGCTCCACGCCGGCGTCGGCACCGGCCAAGGCCCCGCGTCCTCGGCCGCGCCCGCTGCTGGAGCCCACGCCCGACCTCGACGACGAGATGCGCCCGGTGCGCAACGGCACGGTGCCCCCGCCACCCCCGAGCGTGCCGCCGGCAGTCCCGCCGGTGACGCCGCCACCCCCGGCACCCGCGCCCTACTCGCAGCCGCCTGCCCCCGCGGCCCCGCCGCCCGTCGTACGGCCTGCGGAGCCGCGCAAGCGCAAGCCGTGGTGGCGCCCCGGAGGCTGAGTCGACGCGTTGCACCCCTCCGGCCGGGAATCCGGACAGGCCTGGCAGGCTTGAGGGGGAGAGAACCGTCCCCTGAGGAGCCTGTCGTGTCCCTGCCGCCGCTTGTCGAGCCGGCCGCTGAGCTGTCGCGCGAAGAGGTCATGCGCTACAGCCGGCACCTGATCATCCCGGACGTCGCGACGGCCGGTCAGAAGCGGCTCAAGAACGCCAAGGTGCTGTGCGTGGGCGCGGGCGGATTGGGGTCGCCGGCCCTGATGTACCTCGCCGCGGCGGGTGTGGGGACGCTCGGCATCGTCGAGTTCGACACCGTCGACGAGTCGAACCTGCAGCGGCAGATCATCCACGGGCAGAGCGACGTCGGCCGGTCCAAGGCGGAGAGCGCCCGCGACTCGGTCAAGCAGATCAACCCGCTGATCGACGTCGTCGTCCACGAGACGCGTCTTGACAACGACAACGTCATGGAGATCTTCAGCCAGTACGACCTCATCGTCGACGGCACCGACAACTTCGCGACGCGGTACATGGTCAACGACGCGGCGTACTTGCTCGGCAAGCCGTACGTCTGGGGCTCGATCTACCGCTTCGACGGCCAGGCCAGCGTCTTCTGGCCGGAGCACGGCCCCTGCTACCGCTGCCTCTACCCCGAGCCGCCACCTCCCGGCATGGTGCCGAGCTGCGCCGAGGGCGGCGTGCTCGGCGTGCTGTGCGCGTCCATCGGCTCGATCCAGGTGACCGAGGCGATCAAGGTCCTCACCGGCATCGGGGACCCGCTGGTCGGCTCGCTGATGGTCTACGACGCCTTGGAGATGACCTACCGCAAGGTCAAGGTGCGCAAGGACCCCGAGTGCCCGCTGTGCGGGAAGAACCCGACGATCACCGAGCTCATCGACTACGAGACCTTCTGCGGCGTGCTGTCCGACGAGGCCCAGGAGGCCGCGGCCGGCTCGACGATCCTCGCCACCGAGCTCAAGGACATGATCGAGGGCGACGAGCAGATCTTCCTCGTCGACGTCCGTGAACCCGCGGAGTACGAGATCGTCAAGATCCCGGGCTCGGTCCTCATCCCCAAGGGCGAGATCCTCAACGGCTCGGCGCTCGCGTCGCTGCCGCAGGACAAGAAGGTCGTCATGTACTGCAAGACCGGCATCCGGTCGGCCGAGGCGCTCGCCGCGGTGAAGGCCGCCGGCTTCGGCAACGCGGTGCACGTGCAGGGCGGCGTGATCGCCTGGGCGAACCAGGTCGACCCCAGCCTCCCGACGTACTAGTCGCACGTCCTTGCGCAGGGCCCGCCCCGAACGGGGCGGGCCCTGGGCGTTTGCGACGAAGCGGATCTGGGGGACTATGAACCCGTATCCCCCCGGAGGTGGCCATGCGCTCTCGAGTCCCGGTACCGCTGCTCGTCCTCACCGTCGTCCTCGCTCTGGTCGGCATCGGCCGTCCGGCCGTTGCCGCCACCTGGGCGCCCGCGGCCACGGCCCAGGTGCACCCGGGGGTGCAGACCTTCACCGCCGGGGCCCAGTGCACGGCCAACTTCGTGTTCACCGACGGCACCACCACCTACCTCGGGCAGGCTGCGCACTGCGCCAGCACGGGCACCAACACCGACACCAACGGGTGCACCACGCAGTCGTTGCCGCTCGGCACGCCCGTCGACGTCGCCGGCTTCACGGGCACCCTCGCGTACAGCTCCTGGCTCGCCATGCGGAGCGCGCACGAGACCGACGCGAACACCTGCGCCTACAACGACCTGGCGCTGATCAAGCTGCCGGCTGCAGCCGTCGCCACCACCAACCCGAGCGTCCCCGTGTACGGCGGTCCGGTGGGTCTCGGGGCCGGAACCTCGAGCGGGGACTTCGTCTACAGCTACGGCAACTCCGAGCTGCGCCTAGGCCTGTCGCCGCTGAGCCCGAAGCGCGGGATCAGCCTGGGCGACAGCGCCGGCGGCTGGACCACCGACGTGTACACCCTCACGCCGGGGATCCCTGGTGACAGCGGCTCCGGGTTCCTCGACGCGACGGGGCGTGCCTTCGGAGTGCTCTCGACCGTGCAGCTCGCGCCACTCGCGGCCAGCAACGGCATCGGCAACCTCGCGAAGGAGATCGCGTACGCCCGCAGTCACGGCGTCGCGGGACTGGCCCTGGTGCCGGGGACCCAGGCGTTCAACGCCGACGCCCTCCTCTGAGACCCTTCGTGGGTGCCCCGCCCTGCCTCCTCCTCAGCCGGTCTCGCGGTCCGTCCGGGGGCTGACAGCGCGCCCACGCCGTTCGCGCGCGCGGTGCTCGACGTGGTGGCGCGCATCCCCCGCGGGAAGGTCATGACGTACGGCGACGTCGCGGAGTACCTCGGCCAGGGCTCGCCGCGCACCGTCGGCACCGTCATGGCCAAGCACGGCCACGAGGTCGCGTGGCAGCGGGTCGTGCAGGCGAGCGGCCGGCCCGCGGAGCCGTACGTCGAGCAGGCGCTCGCCCTGCTCCGCGCCGAGGGCTGCCCGGTCCAGGGGGAGAAGGTCCTGCTGTCGCACGCTCGCTGGGACGGCGTGTCGAGCCACATCCCTTGATCAACAGGAGAACCACACGCGACACGCCGGGCGTGTCGGGTGCGGAAGTCCTGTTGATCACGAAAGGGGGCCGTTCCTCGCGAGAAGGGCACTGTCAGAGCTTGTAGCCGATCGCGCGCAGCAAGGCCTTGCGGTCGGCCTCGTCGGCGTCGGTCTCGACCCCCAGAGGCGCCTGTCCGTCGACCACGCCCACCACGCCGCGGCCGAGGTCGGTCTCGGCGACGAGCACGTCGACCGGGTTGGCCGTCGCGCAGAAGACCCGGCACACCTCGGGCACCTGCTTGACCTGGTTGAGGACGTTGACCGGGAAGCCCTCGCGCAGCAGCACGACGAACACGTGACCGGCACCGATCGCCTGCGCGTTGCGCACCGCGAGGTCCACCAGCTCCGGGTCGTTGCCGGACCGTCGTACGAGGCACGGGCCAGAGGCCTCGTTGAAGGCGACGCCGAAGCGCAGGTGCGGGCTCGAGCCGGCGAGCGCCTCGTGCAGGTCCTCGACCGTCTTGATGAAGTGCGCGTGCCCCACGATCACGTTGAGGTCGTCGGGCTTGTCGACAGGTACGGCGGTCAGCTCCATCGCGTCGTCATCGCTTCCTTGGCTTCTTCGCGGGCAGGGAGCGGGCGTAGGCGGTCCCGAGCTGCACCCAGCGCTCAAGTGCGGAGCTGCCCTGGAGGTCCTCCGACGGGACCCGGAGCCAGCCCTGCATGACGCGGCCCTGCATCTCCATCGGCTCGGCGGTGGTGGTGGCGACCAGCTCCGCACCGGCCCGGGGGTCGACCCTGACGAGCGCACCGCCTTCCCCGCTCGCCGCGATCGCCATGTTGCCGTCGATCAGGAACGCCAGCCCGCCGAACATCTTCTGCTCGGTGAGCCCGGGCTCCGCGTCGAGCAGCGCCCGGATGCGCTCTGCCAGGTCTTCGTCGTACGCCATGAGGGCATCGTGCCTCTTCCTGTCGCAGGCGCATGGTTGGCTTGCGTGCGATGTCCTCCCGTGCCCGCCCCGTCTCGCCGTACCGGCTCGTCCGTCCCGCACCTCCGCAGGCGACGCGACTCGTCGCCGACCAGGGGCAGCAGCGGGTCCTCGACCACCCGGGCGGGCCGCTGCTCGTGCTCGCCGGACCCGGGACGGGCAAGACCACCACGCTGGTCGAGGCGGTCGCGCGCAAGGTCGAGAGCGGCGTCCCGGCCGACCAGGTGCTGGTGCTGACGTTCAGTCGGAAGGCCGCAGGCGAGCTGCGCGAGCGGATCACTGCCCGGCTCGGCACCCCGACGGCCGGCCCGAGTGCCTGGACGTTCCACGCCTTCTGCTACGCGCTGGTGCGCGAGCACCAGCCGAAGGAGCTCTACGCCGAGCCGCTGCGACTGCTGTCGGGCCCGGAGCAAGACGTGGCGCTGCGCGAGCTGCTCCGGGGCTCGCTGGACCTCGGCAGGCCCTGGCCCGACAGCCTGCGGGTCGCGCTGGGCACCCGCGGTCTCGCGGAGGAGGTGCGTGCGCTCCTGAGCCGGGCCCGCGAGGTCGGCCTCGACCCCGACCAGCTGGGGGCGCTGGCCGTGCGCGAGGGACGCGAGGACTGGCAGGCGCTGGCGGGTTTCTTCGCCGAGTACCTCGACGTCCTCGACGCACAGGGTGCCCTCGACTACGCCGAGGTGGTGCACCGTGCGGTGCTCGTGGCCGAGCAGCAGCAGGCGGCGCTCCGCCAGCGCTACCAGGCGGTGTTCGTCGACGAGTACCAGGACACCGATCCGGCCCAGGAGCGGCTGCTGCAGGCCCTCGCGGGCCAGGGCCGCGACCTCGTCGTCGTCGGCGACCCGGACCAGGCGATCTACGCCTTCCGGGGCGCGGACGTGACGGGCATCCTCGAGTTCCGCGACCGCTTCCGTACGGCGGGCGGCGACCCCGCCCCGGTCGTCGCGCTGCAGACGTGCCGCCGCTCGGGCGCCGCGCTGCTCGAGGTCTCCCGGCGGGCCGTGGAGCGCGTGCCGTTGCCGCCCTCGCTGCGCGGGCTGCGGGACATCGCCCCCGGCAAGAGCGCGGCGGGCAGCGTCGAGGTGCACACGCACCCCTCCGTCGGCGCCGAGGCCGAGGCGGTCGCCGACCTGCTCCGCCGCGAGCACCTCGAGCACGGCACGCGCTGGTCCGACATGGCGGTGCTGGTCCGGTCGGGCGCGCGGTCGGTCCCGTTGCTCCGCCGGGTGCTCAGCGCGGCGGGCGTACCCCTCGAGGTCGCGGGCGACGAGGTGCCGCTCGCCCAGGAGCCGGCCGTGGCACCGCTGCTGCTCGCCCTGCGCGTGGCGGCCGACCGCGAGGCACTCACCGCCGAGGCGGCCCGGCAGCTGCTGCTGTCCCCTCTGGGCGGGGCGGACCCGGCGGCGCTGCGCCGGCTCGGTCGCGAGCTTCGGGCGCACGACCGGCTGGTGCGCGAACGCCGCGGCGAGTCCCCGCTGCCCTCGCCGAGCGGCGAGCTCATCCGCGAGGCGGTCGCCGACCCGCGCCCGTTGCTGGTGCTCGACGAGAAGGTGGTCCGGCCCGCCGTACGGCTGGCGCAGCTGCTGGACAAGGCGCGCACAGCACTCAAGGACGGGCCGGAGCAGGCGCTGTGGGAGCTGTGGCAGGGCAGTCCCTGGCCCGAGCGGCTGGAGCGAGCGTCGTTCTCAGGCGGGGCGGCGGGGCGGGCGGCCGACCGCGACCTCGATGCCGTGGTGTCGCTGTTCGCCACCGTGAGCCGGGCCCAGGAGCGGCGGCAGGGTCGCGTCACCGCGCTGCTCGACGAGATCGAGGCGCAGCAGATCCCCGGCGACACGCTCGCCGACACGGGGGTGCGGGGCGACGCGGTGCGGCTGCTCACCGCCCACCGCAGCAAGGGCCTGGAGTGGGACGTGGTCGTCGTCGCCGGGGTGCAGGAGGGCGTGTGGCCGGACCTGCGCCGCCGGTCGAGCCTGCTCGACACGGACCGGCTGGACCGCGACGGCCTGCGCGAACCCGCCGACCGGGCGAGTCTGCTGGCCGACGAGCGGCGGCTGTTCTACGTCGCGCTCACTCGCGCGAAGCGGCGGCTCGTCGTGACCGCGGTCGACAGCCCGGAGGACGACGGCGAGCGGCCCAGCAGGTTCCTCGAGGACCTCGGGCTCGACATCACCGTGCACACCGACCGGTCCACCCGGCCCCTGTCGCTGACCGCGCTGGTGGCGGCGCTGCGGCGGCGCGCGGTGGACCCCGCCGCGTCGTCCGGGATGCGCCGGGCGGCCGCCGCGCGGCTGGCCCGGCTGGCCGAGGCGGTCGACGAGCACGGCCGGCCGCTGGTCCCGGCCGCCGACCCGGCGCGCTGGTGGGGCCTGGTCGAGACCACGCACTCCGGCACCCCGGTGGTCGACCCGGACGAGCCGGTGCGGCTCTCGGCGTCGGGGCTGCAGCGGATGGCGGACTGCCCGCTGCGCTGGTTCCTGGAGAAGAAGGCGGCTGCAGAGTCGGCGTCGAGCAGCGCCATGGGGTTCGGCAACGTCGTGCACGCGCTCGCGCACGAGGTCGGCCAGGGCACCACGGACCCGGACCTCTCGGCGTTGATGGACCGGCTCGACCGGGTCTGGCACCAGTTGGCCTTCGACGCGCCCTGGCAGTCGGTGCTGCAGCGCGAGCAGGCCCGCGAGGCGCTCCAGCGACTTCTCGTGTGGCACGCCGCAGAGCGCGGTCGCGAGCTGGTCGGCACCGAGATGGCGTTCGACGTCGAGGTCGCGGTCGAGGGCGGCGCGGCCCGGCTCACCGGTCAGGTCGACCGGCTCGAACGAGGCCCCGACGGCGCGCTGCACGTCGTCGACCTCAAGACCGGCAAGACCGCACCCGCCGCCAAGGAGATCGCCGAGCACCCGCAGCTCGGCGTCTACCAGCTGGTGGTCCGCGAAGGCGGGTTCGGTCCCGCCCGCGCGGGAGGTGCGGAGCTGGTGCAGCTGCGCAGCGACCCGCTCAAGGTCCAGCCACAGGGGCCCATCCCCGAGGCGCCCGGCTGGGTGGACGCGCTGGTGCAGACCGCCGTACGCCGGGTGCTGACCGAGACGTTCCCGCCGCACGTCGACGAGAAGCGCTGCAGCCGTTGCGCTTTCGCGCGGGCCTGTCCGGGCGTGGCTGAGGGCCGGCAGGTGGTCGAGTGAACACCGACCGGCTCGTCGAGGTGCTGGGGTTCACGCCGACGAAGGAACAGCTCGCCGCGATCACCGCGCCGCTCGTGCCTGGCCTCGTGGTGGCAGGCGCCGGCTCGGGCAAGACCACGGTGATGGCGGCGCGCGTGGTCTGGCTGGTCGGCACCGGACAGGTCACGGCCGAGAAGGTGCTCGGCCTGACCTTCACCAACAAGGCGGCGGCCGAGCTGGCGCAGCGCATCACGGCCCTGCTGCGCAAGGCCGAGCTCCAGGTCGACGAGGAGCCGCGGGTCTCGACGTACCACTCCTTCGCCGGGCGGCTCGTCACCGAGCACGGGCTGCGGCTCGGCATCGAGCCGCAGTCGCGGCTGCTGGCCGACGCCACGCGCTTCCAGCTCGCCGCCCGGGTGCTACGCCGCCGCCGTATCCCGCTGCCCGACCTCACCACCACGCTCACCGACCTGGTCGGCAAGGTCGTCGCGCTCGACAGCGAGCTGTCCGAGCACCTCGTGGACCCCTCGCAGCTGCGCGCCTGGGACGAGGAGTGGACCGAGCAGCTGCGGCTCGCGATCGCGTCGTACGACGGGCAGCAGCGCGTCAAGGGTCACGTCGGCGAGCTCGAGAAGATGCTGGCCGCCTCCCGGCGCCGGCTCCAGCTCGCCGAGGTGGTCGCGGAGTACCGGCGGGCCAAGCGCGACCTCGACGCACTGGACTTCGGGGAGCAGGTGGCGCTCGCGGCCCGGCTGGCGGCGAACGTGCCGGAGGCGCGAACCCTCGAGCGCGAGGCCGCCCACGTCGTGCTGCTCGACGAGTACCAGGACACCTCGGTCGCCCAGCGGCGGCTGCTCGTCGACCTGTTCGGCGACGGCCACCCCGTCACGGCGGTCGGCGACCCGTGCCAGGCCATCTACGGCTGGCGTGGCGCGTCGGTGTCCAACCTCGACGGCTTCCCATCTCACTTCGCGGTGGCTCCCGGGCAGGAGGCGGCGCGGTTCAGCCTCTCGGTCAACCAGCGCTCGGGCGGCCGGCTGCTGCACCTCGCCAACCGGGTGTCGGCGGCGCTGCGCTCGCGGCACCGGCACGTCCTCGAGCTGAGGGCCCCGGAGCCGAAGGCCGAGCTGGGCCGGGTGCGGGTCGCGCTGCACGAGAGCTTCGCCGAGGAGGTGGCCTGGGCCGCCGAGGAGGTGGTGCGCGCGCACGCGGCCGGCACGCCGTGGCGGGAGATCGCCGTGCTCGTCCGGGCTCGCAAGGACTTCGCGCCGCTGCACGCCGCGCTCGTGGAGCGGCGGGTGCCGGTCGAGGTGGTCGGCCTGGGCGGCCTGCTCGCGCTGCCCGAGGTGGCCGACGTGGTGGCCACCCTCGAGGTGGTGGAGGAGCCCACCGCGAACGCCGCCCTGGTGCGGCTGCTCACCGGCCCGCGGTGGCGGCTCGGGCCGCGCGACCTGGCCCAGCTCGGCCGGCGCGGGCGGGCCCTGCTGCACACCGACCTCGACGCGCCCGAGTCCGAGGTCGAAGCGCTGGAGCGGGCGGTGGAGGGCGTCGACGCCTGCGACGTCGTGTCGCTGTCCGACGCGCTCGAACGTCCGGGCGAGCACGGCTGGTCGGTGGAGGGGCTGGCGCGGGTGCGGGCGCTCGCGGCCGAGCTCCGGGAGCTGCGCGCCCACCGCGACGAGCCGCTGCTGGACCTGGTGCACCGGGTGGTCGAGGTGACTGGCCTCGACGTAGAGCTCACCGCGTCGCCGGAGGCGCTCGCGGCCCGGCGGCGGGAGGCGCTGTCGGCGTTCCTGGACGTGGTCGCGGGGTTCACTGACCTCGACGGCGAGACGTCGCTGACCTCGTTCCTGTCCTTCCTGCGCGCCGCCGAGGAGCACGAGCGCGGCCTCGACACCTCCGCGCCGGCGGGGGCCGAGGCCGTGCAGCTGCTCACCGCGCACAAGTCCAAGGGCCTGGAGTGGGACGTCGTGGTCTGTCCCGACCTGACGAAGGGCGTGTTCCCTTCCGCGAACGGCCGGGACAGCTGGACGACGAACGCGCACGTGCTGCCTGGGCCGCTGCGGGGGGACGCCGAGGACCAGCCCGCGCTCGACCTCGCCCTCGACAAGGGGGCGGTTGCGGCGTACAAGGCTTCGTGCAAGGACGACACAGCCCGTGAGGAGCGGCGGCTCGCGTACGTCGCGTTCACCCGCGCCCGGCACCTGCTGGTCGGCAGCGGTCACTGGTGGGGGCCCTCGCAGGTGCGGTCCCGCGGGCCGTCGGAGTTCCTCGAGGAGCTCAAGGCGCACGCCGAGGAGGGGCACGGCGAGGTGCTGGCCTGGGCCCCCGCTCCCGCGGAGGACCGCAACCCCGCGCTGGCCGAGCGGCCGTCGTACGAGTGGCCCGCGCCGTACGAGCCGGAGCCGTTCGCCCGTCGTACTGCCGCGGCGGCGTTGGTGTCCTCTCTGCGCGCTGTGCTCCGGGACGGTGCCGCGCTGCCCGAGGACGAGGGGCTGACCGCGCGCGAGCGGGCGGACCTGGAGCGGCTCGACCGTGAGGCGGTGCTGCTGCTCGAGGAGGAGCGCGCCGCGCGCGCAGCCGTGCGCGAGGTGCCGCTGCCGGTGTCGCTGTCCGCGTCCCAGGTGGTGCGGCTGCGAGAGGACGAGGAGGCGTTCGCCCGGGAGCTGGCCCGGCCGATGCCGCGACCCCCAGCGCCCGCCGCGCGGCGTGGCACGAAGTTCCACGCCTGGGTGGAGGGACTGTTCGACGAACGGCCGCTGCTCGACCCGTCGGAGCTGCCCGGCGCCGAGGACGACGAGCTCGGCACCGACGAGGACCTGGTGGCGCTGCAGGAGGCGTTCCTGGCCTCGGACTGGGCGGCGCGTAAGCCGCACGCCGTCGAGGCGCCGTTCTCGCTCCCGCTCGCGGGGCGAGTCGTGGTCGGCCGCATCGACGCGGTGTACGACCTCGGCGACGGGCGCTGGCAGGTCGTCGACTGGAAGACCGGTCGCGAGGCGGCCGATCCGGTCCAGCTCGCGGTCTACCGGCTCGCCTGGGCGCGGCTGGTGGGCGTTCCCGTCGAGCAGGTCTCGGCGTCGTTCCTCTACGTCCGCACCGGCAGGGAGGTCATGCACGACGACCTGCCAGGGGAGGCGGAGCTCACGGCGTTGCTCAGCGGGCGGCCGACCGCCGAGCCGCTCACGCTGCTCTGAATCGCGCTGTACCGATCGGCGCTATACCGTTCGGCACAGTCTGAGAGGTGACGCCTGTGCCCAACCCCTATCACTACGGCACGCCCGTGACCGGTGAGCAGTTCACCGGGCGGCAGCGCGAGCTGCGGGCGGTGGTGTCGCGGATGCGCAACGGCATCAACGTCGTGGTCGTGTCCCCGCGCCGCTATGGCAAGACGTCGCTGCTGACTCGAGCCGCCGAGGTGCTGGATCGCTCGGGTGCCGCCGTCGTGCACGTCAACGTGCTGCGCTGCCGCGACCAGCGGGTCTTCGCCGCCCACCTGCTCAACGCCGTCTACCGCGTGAAGGGCGGCCGGTGGCACCGGCTCAGGCAGGCGGTGCCCGAGTTCGTACGCCGGTTCCGCGTCACCCCGTCAGTGTCGTTCGCTGGGGACCGGCCGACGTTCTCCTTCGACGCGAGTCTGTCGACCGCAGATGCTGATGCCGTCATCGCCGACGTCTACGCCGTGCTCGCGGAGCTGGGGGAGAAGAAGCCTGCCGTGCTCGTGCTCGACGAGTTCCAGGCGGTGGTGGACCTGGGCAAGCACCTGCCGGCGCTGTTCAAGGCGCTTGCCGACGAGCACCCCTCTGTGTCGCTGGTGCTCGCGGGGTCGAAGCGGCACCTCATGGAGCGGCTCGTGGTGGCCGCGGACGCCCCGCTGTTCGGCATGGCCGAGCACGTCGCCCTCGACGTGCTGCCCGAGGACGTGATGACAGCGTTCCTGGTGCAGCGCGCTGCGGGCGGCGGCAAGACGTTCCCGCCTTCAGTGGCGGCCCTGGTCGTCCAGCTCGCCGGTCCGGTGCCGAACGACATCCAGCACCTCGCCTACGAGGTCTTCGACGTGGCTCGGCGCACGATCACTGCTGCGGACGTGCACGAGGGCCTGCGGCTGGCCGTCGAGCACGAGGCGAGCCTGCACGCCGACCGCTTCGAGGCGCTCTCGCCCGGGCAGCGGCGTGTGGCCGCGCAGCTGGCTCTCGCTCCATCTGCCCAGCCGCTCGCGGCGGAGTTCGTGCGGGCGGTGCGGCTGGCGAACAGCTCCTCGGTGCGCAAGGCCCTGGACGCGCTCATGCACGACGAGCTCGTCGTCGTCCGCAACGGCTGCTACCGGGTCGCGAACCCGTTCTTCGCCGCCTGGCTCCGCCAAGGTGAGTAGGTCACCGGGCAGCATGCCGATCATGACCAAGGTGGTGGAGACCTACCTCGGCGCGATCGTGGCCCACGACTGGGACACCGTGCGTTCGCTCGTTGCGGAGGATGTCGTCCGGCTAGGTCCCTACGGCGACGACTTTCGAGGTCGCGACGCGTACGTCGGGTTCTTGGCTGATCTCATGCCGCAGCTCGAGGGCTACGCCTTGGAGCTGGTGCTTGTGACCTACGTCGATGGCGGCCGCAGGGCTTTCGCGGAGCTGACGGAGCGCGTCACCGTCAACGGGACGCCGACCGTGACCGCCGAAGTGCTCGTGTTCGAGCTCGATGCGGATCGGCGCATCTCGCGCGTCGAGATCTACATCCGCCGGGCCTGAAAAGGAGGCGCTGGGCACGTCCGAACCGGCGTGCCCGCCGGCGGCGTCAGCTCTTGGGCTTGACCTTGTGATTGATGGTGTCGACTGCCGATGGGCTCGGGGTCTGACCCGTCACACGAAGGTTCTTTGCCGCCTTGGGCTTCTTGGCCTCACGACCGCCCTTGTTCTTGCTGGACATGCTGGCTCCTTCAGTGAGCGCGGACCGCAAGAGCGGTGGCGCCGCTGTCACAGGAGTCGCCGCCATCGAGGCTGGAGCCCAAGTCTGTCACGGCTGACACCCTGCGTCTCGCGACGCCGTGCTCTCCGTGGTTCAGCCGCCCGACGGAGCAACGCGGCTGGAGCTGTCGAGCTTTGTCAGACCCAGGCACGAGCTGGGATCGCCCGCGGCTATGGCCAACGAACTGGGGCTGCGCAGCGTGGCTTTCGAGGTGGACAACCTCTCGGAGGTCATCGACCGGCTGGGAGCGGACGGCTACGGCGTGGTCGGCGGCATCGGTGAGTACGAACGCACCTGGCGAATGGCCTACGTTCGCGGACCGGAGGGAATCCTCGTGGCCCTTGCAGAGCGGATCGACTGACGTCGGCGCGTCAAGCGCTCCCAACGTGCCGCTACACGCTTCGTACCGCTCGCAGCGGTCGCGACCTTCGTCAGCATGTGGAGCCTGGGCGTAAGCAGGTAGCGGCGCTTCCCAGCCGTTCGCCCCGCTGGCCGGCGTCCCCCCACTAAACGCTCGCGACTGGTGGACAGCACGCGCCACTATGGACCGATGGCGTCGGTCAAGCAGTTCCAAGTCACCTTCGACTGCGCAGAACCTGAGCGCGTCGCTCGTTTCTGGTGCGAGGTGTTGGGATACGTCGTGCCGCCGCCACCAGACGGGTTTGCTACTTGGGACGATTTCGATCGCGCGCTGCCGCCTGAGCACCAGGGTTCACGGTTCGCTTGCGTTGATCCCTCAGGTGTGGGCCCGCGCCTGTTCTTCCAGCGCGTTCCCGAAGGCAAGGTCGTCAAGAATCGGCTGCATCTTGACGTCCGGGTCGGCACCGGGCTCGTGGGTGAAGAGCGCCTCGCCACACTCGAGGCCGAGTGCGCCCGACTGGTCGCGCTCGGCGCGGTACAAGTGCGACTGCTGCGTGCCGATGGCGAGGATGAGTCGTGCATCGTGATGCAGGACATCGAGGGCAACGAGTTCTGTCTGGACTGAGGGGAGTGTCCTCGTTCCGTCCCTATGGGCCAGGATGAAGAACTGCTCGAGTGTCAGAGCATCTCGGCGGCCGCCGCGGCCGTGCTCACCGCGCGATCGCGGCGAAGCGGCGCCCCGCTGCGTTCCTCCGCCGAGGTCACCAAGCCCAGGCTCCTGCGCTGCACGTTCGCCGTGACAACGCCTCCATCCGCTAGGGCTTTTCGTACCAGGTCAGCGGACCTCGTCCTGCTCCGACGTCGCCCTGCTCGTTCTCCACGATGACCTGACGCTGGGCGGTCCCCGCGGCGATCCGGGCCACGAGAAACATGGCCGCCAAGCTGCGGTCCGTGTCGAGCCCGTCGATCCAGCGCCGCAGTGACCGGTCCACTACGTCGATCACGACTTCGCGGTTCTTCGCGCTGTCGCACAACCGGATCACGGCCGCGAGGGCATCCGGGTCGAACCGACATCGTTCGTCGTGCGGTGCGCGAGGCGCATCCGGGTGGATGGTCGCGGTCTCCACGGCCCGGTCGACGGCAGCGATGATGACCTGCTCGGTGGCCATGTGCGCGATCCTGCCACCCGGCCGGGACCCTGAGGGCGGGCCCGAGCTACTGGTGAGCCTTCAGGAGGTCAGGCGGACCCGGGCGGCGAGCTCCGTCGTACGGACGACGTCGCCGTCGTGCAACTGCCGTCCGCGACGGGTCTCCGGCTCGTCGTTGACCACGACCTCGCCCGCCGCGATGCGCGCCTTTGCCTCGGAACCGCTCTCCACCATCTCGGCGAGCTTCAGGAACTGCCCGAGTCGGATCTCGCCGGACACCGGCACGTCCCGCACCGGCGCCTCGAGCTCGGCAACCAGGTGGACCCGGTCACCGACCGGCGGCTTCGCCGACCGCTCGAAGCCGGCCGCCTCGTAGAACCCCGGCGCCGAGCACCACACCTCGGCGTTTCGGAAGCCGCGGTCCCAGCCCTCGTCGGCGATCGCCTCGACCATCGTTCCGCCGAGGCCGCGCCCCTCGGCGTCGGGATGGACGATCACCATCTCCAAGTGCAGCAGCTCGGGATCGTCGCGGCCCTGTTCGCCGAGCGCCAGCCCGACCAGACGCCCGTCCTCCTCGCCTACAACCAGCAGCCCGTGCGCGATCTTCTCCGCGACGCGGGCGACCACCTCCTTGCTCGGGCGCTGGCCCTTGGCAGCTCGCGACGCCCTCCAGACCTCGAGCGCAGGCTCGTGGTCCTCGGGGCGGGCAAGCCGGGTGATCACGCCTCGCACGCTACCCGCGCAGGTGCTCCTGCAGCAGCGGCCCGACCCGGTCGGCGGCCTCCTCGGGGATCCAGTGCGAGACGCCCTCGAGCACCTCGAGCCGGTACGGGCCGGCCACCCACTCCCGGGTCGCCAGGGTCGCGGCCCGGCCCAGCGCCACATCACCGTCCGACCAGACGTGCAGCGTCGGCACCGTCACCGCGGGCGTGTCACCGAGGTCCTCCAGCCGCTGGCCCGAGTACCACGCCAGCCACGAGGCGAGCGCCCCCGGCTCGGACGCCGCTGCCACGATCGGCTCCACGTCGACCGCGTCGCTGAAGAACGACCGCAGCAGCGCCGCGTCGTCGGCCAGCAGCGCCTGGTCGTACCCGGGCTCCGCGAAGGTCCGCATGTACCCCGACCGCACCCGCTGGTCCTCGTCGGTCCGCAACGCCTCGATCATCGCCTGCGGGTGCGGCACGGACAGGATTGTCGCGGTCCGCATCCGTGCGGGGTGCCGAGCGGCGAGCTGCCACGCCACCGCGGCCCCGAAGTCGTGCCCGACGACGTGCGCCCGCTCGACGCCGAGCGCGTCGAGGATCCCGAGCGCGTCTTCCACCATCCGTGGCAGCCGGTACGCCTCCGGGTCGGTCGGCCGGGCACCGGGGGAGTAGCCGCGCTGGTCCGGCACCACCAGCCGGAAGCCCGAGAGGTACGGCGTCACCCGCCGCCAGCAGTGCGAGGTCTGCGGGAACCCGTGCAGGAGCAGCACGGCGGGCCCGTCCTCGGGTCCGGACACGTGCACGTCGAAGGCCAGGTCGCCGAGCGTGATCAACACACCCGGAAACCTAGGCACTCGCCGTACGCTGCGCTCGTGACGCGACCGGACGGGAGCGCGAGTTCCGGCGTCCACCTCGCCGAGGTCGTGGCCGCCATCGCGCTGGCCGCGGACCTCGGGCTGGGTCAGCCGCTGGAGCACATGCTGCGCTCCTGCGTGCTGGCCACCCGTCTCGCCGAGCTCGTGAGAGCGAGCGAGGAGGAGCGCGAGGCGACGTACTGGGTCACGCTTTTCACCACCGCGGGCTGCACTGGCACCTCGTGGGAGCTGTCGCACTTCTTCGGCGACGACATCGCGTTCCGGCAGGGCGTGTACGACGTGGGCCCGGCGCAGCGCGACTGGCTGCGGTACGGGCTGACCCGGGCCGTCAGCGACAGCACCGTCGTCGAGGCCGGCCGGCGGGTGCTCGCGCTGCTGTCCGGGATGGGACGGCTGGAGCAGTCGTTCGTGGCGCACTGTGCCGTCAACGGACAGCTGGCCGAGCGGCTCGGGCTCGGGCCGCTGGTCGTCTCGTCGCTCCTGCAGACCTTCGCCCGCTGGGACGGCAAGGGGCTGCCCAAGGGGGTGCAGGGCGACGAGTTGCTGCTGCCGATCCGGATCGCCAACCTCGCCAACCAGGTGGAGGTCGCGGCCCGCGAGAACGGCCCGGCGTCCTCGGTCGAGGTGGCACGGCGCTTCGCCGGCAACGCCTACGACCCGGCGCTCGTCGAGGTCTGGTGCCGCCACGCTGATGAGCTGCTCACCGGCCTGGACGACGAGTCGTCCTGGGATGCGGTGATCAAGGCCGGCCCTGGTCGGGTGCCGCTCACCGAGGCCGAGCTCGACGATGCGCTGGAGCTGTTCGCCGACTACGCAGACCTCAAGTCTCCTTGGTTCTCAGGGCATTCCCGTGGCGTCGCGGCGCGCGCAGCAGCGGCCGCCAGGGAGCTGGGGCTCCCCGCGGCCGACGTCACGACGGTGCGTCGTGCCGGCCTCGTGCACGACATCGGGCGCAACGGCGTGCCGAACACGGTCTGGGACAAGCCCGGAGCGCTCACCGACTCGGAGCGCGAGAAGGTCCGGCTGCACGCCTACTACACCGACCGCGTCCTGCACCGCGCCGGCAAGCTCGCCGGGCTGGCGGCCATCGCGTCGGCGGCCCACGAGCAGCCCGGGGGCGGTGGCTACCCGCGGGGCGCCAGGGGGTCCGCCGTGCCTCTGCTGGGGAGGCTGCTCGAGGCGGCCGACTGCTATCAGGCGATGTCGGAGGACCGGCCGCACCGGTCCGCGCTCACGGCCCAGACCGCCGCGGCGGAGCTGCGTCGGATGGCGTACCAGGCCGAGCTGGACGGACCGGCCGCCGACGCTGTGCTGGCTGCCGCCGGTCACCCGGTACGACGGACGCCCACCGCCCCGGCCGGGCTGACCCCGCGCGAGGTCGAGGTCCTGGTGCTCGCCTCACGTGGCTTGACCACGAAGGCGATCGGCTCGCGGCTGGGCATCGCCCCCAAGACCGCCGGCAACCACCTGGAGCGGGCGTACGCGAAGGCGGGCGTGGGGAGCCGCGCGGAGGCCGCGATGTTCGCCATGCAGCACGGCCTCCTCGGCGCCTGGGCCTGAAGCGGTCCGCTTGTCTCGCGAGATTTCGGTCCCCCGGCCGCCGTCGTCGCCTCCTTCACGCTCGGATCGCGAGCCTCCGGGGTCGACGAGCGCACATCTCGCGAGCCAAGTGCTCAGGCCTGCTGCATCGCCGCCATGCTGCGGGCGATCGCCTCGTTGGTGGCCACGAGCTGGTCGGTGGGGCTGAAGAACAGCGCCTCCGAGTCCGCGGCGAACGTCGGCACGTGGCCCGGGGCCATGTAGAACGCGTCGCCGGCCTCGATGACCTCGACCCGGTCGGCGTACCGGACGGTGCAGCGCCCGGACAGCAGCTGACCCCAGTGCGGGCACTGACAGCGGTCGTCCGGCAGGCCGTGCAGCAGCGGGGTCATGTCGACGTCCCCGCGGAACGACGTCCAGCTGACGGTGTAGCCCTCGAGCGCCCCTGAGCGGTCCTCGACGATGCCGTGGTCTTCGACGGCGGGAGCGGTCTGCTTCGACAGGACGGCCATGGTCCTCATCTCCTCGGTGGTCCGGATGAGGGGACCGTAGGAGCGCGCCGACGCCCTGCCATGAGGAGTTCACCCCAGGCTCCGGCCTATCGTCGGGCTCGTGCGCAGCTCTCGGCTCGAGGCGTTCAGCGACGCCGTGATCGCGATCATCATCACGATCATGGTGCTCGAGCTGCACGCCCCCGACAGCCCGAAGCTGAGCGCGCTGCGACCCCTGGTGCCGGTGTTCTTCAGCTACGTGCTGAGCTTCGTCAACCTGGGCATCTACTGGAACAACCACCACCACATGCTGCAGACGGTAGAGCGCGTCAACGGCGCCATCCTCTGGGCGAACCTGCACCTGCTCTTCTGGCTGTCGCTGTTCCCCTTCGCCACCGCGTGGATGGGCACCAACCACTTCGCGACCGTCCCGACGGCGGTCTACGGCGCGGTCCTGCTCTGCGCGGCCATCGCTTACTACGTGCTGCAGCGGACGATCATCGCCGAGCAGGGGCCGGGTTCCACGCTCGCCGCGGCCATCGGCCGCGACGTCAAGGGCAAGCTCTCGCCGCTGCTCTACCTCACGGCCATCCCGCTCGCCTTCCTCAGCCGCTGGGTCTCGCTGGCGCTGTACGTCGTGGTCTCGCTCATCTGGCTCGTGCCCGACCGTCGGGTGGAGGCCCGGTTCCGGGACGCGTCGCTAGGGTCGCGCTCATGAGCGCAGTTGGAGGTCGTGCAACCTCCTGTGACTGGGTCTCGTTCTCCCGGGTGTGAGGGACGAGGACGCTTTCTCGGAGTTTGTCCGGCAACGGGGTGACCGGATGCTACGGACGGCACGTCTGCTCATCCCTGATCGCGGGGACGCCGAGGATGCCTTGCAAGTGGCACTGCTCCGGCTCACGAAGCACTGGCCCGTCGCCGCTCCGGAGGCCTACGTGCGACGGGCGCTCGTCAACCTGGCGCGAGATCGAGGTCGTCGCAGGCATCTCGTGCCGCAACCGCAGTCGGCCCCCGAGCACCGCCACACGACCCTTCCCGACCACGCCGACGCACACGCCTCGCAGGCCTTCGTGGAAGCGCTGCTGTCACTCGTGCCGGAGCGGCAGCGGGCTGCCGTGGTACTGCGCGTCCTCGAAGGCCTCAGCGAGGCCGAGACCGCAGCTGCGATGGCGTGCTCGCCAGGAACAGTCAAGTCCAACCTGTCGCGGGGGCTGCAGCGCCTGCGCGACCTCCTGCCGCTGGAGGCAGCCCGATGACGGACACGATCGAGGCGACCCTGCGCTCCCTCGCTGATGCCGGAGCGCCGAGCGTGCGTGCGTCGGACGACCTGGCGGGGCGCGTGCTGAGACGGGCACGGCATCGCCGCGGCCGTCGTCGTACGCTCGCCTTGGCCCTGGCAGGTCTTGCCGTGGCAGGCGGCACGCTCGCGGCCCGGTCCGCCGCTCCCAACCGCTTCCTGTCGGTGTACGAGCCGAGCGGCAGCATGGGCTCGACGGTGGCCGAGGGCGAGCACCTGATAGTCGACCGCACGCTGGCTCCGACCCACGACGACGTCGTCGACATGCGCTACACCGCCGGTGGCTACCGCGGCACGACGATCCGGCGCGTCGTCGGCCTTCCGGGTGACGTCATCGCGTGTCCCGCAGGACCGGACGGGCGGTGCCACGGCTGGACCCGCAACGGCATGCGCCTGGACGAGCCTTTCACGCAAGGTGATGACAGCCAGGTGGTGCAGCCGGTGATGGTCGGCCCGGGGCAGATGTACGTGCTGGGCGACCAGCGGGACAACGCCGTCGACTCACGTCTGTGGGACCGTCCGGCGCGCCTCGACGACGTGATCGGGGTCGGTGTCGAGGTGGTCGATCAGCACGGGCGAAAGCGCGATGTGTCCGGTGCGCCCCGGCACGCGCGTCCCGGCCAGACCAACATCGACCCGCCGACGATGCCCACCAGCGTCGCCGTACCGAAGTAGCCCTGCCGCCTGACTAGGGTCGCGCTCATGAACAGCATCGAGCAGTACGTCGAGAGCCACCGCGACAAGTTGCTGGCCGACCTCGACGCCTGGCTCCGGATCCCCTCGATCAGCGCCTCGCCGGAGCACGCGCCCGAGGTGCGCCGCTCGGCCGAGTGGCTCGCGGAGCGGCTGCGCGCAGCAGGCTTCCCCACGGTGGAGATCTGGGAGACCGACGGTCTCCCCGCCGTCTTCGCAGAGTGGCCCAGCGACGACCCGGAGGCCCCGACGGTGGTGCTCTACGGCCACCACGACGTCCAGCCCGTCGACCCGCTGGAGCTCTGGAAGACCCCGCCGTTCGAGCCCACGGTGGTGGGCGACGAGCTGTTCGCCCGTGGGGCGATCGACGACAAGGGCCAGGTGCTCTTTCACCTGCTCGGCCTGCAGGCGCACCTCGCCGCGACCGGCCGCAGCAGCCCGGCGGTGACGCTGAAGCTCGTCGTGGAGGGCGAGGAGGAGTCGGGCTCGCCGCACTTCCGCGGCCTGCTCGAGTCCCACCGCGACCGGCTGGCCTGCGACGTCGTGGTCGTCAGCGACACCAGCGTCTTCGACCGCGACACCCCGAGCATCTGCACGGGCATGCGGGGCCTCACCGACTGCCAGGTCGACCTGCACGGGCCGGACGTCGACCTGCACTCCGGCTCGTTCGGCGGGGCCGTCCCGAACCCGCTGGCAGTCATGGCCGACCTGCTCGCCGGCCTGCACGACGACGACGGCCGCGTGACGCTGCCCGGCTTCTACGACCGGGTGGTCGCGCTGACCGACCGCGAGCGCGACCTCTTTGCCAAGCTGCCCTTCGACGAGCACGCCTGGGTCCGCGAGACGGCCCTGTCCCGCGGCACCAAGGGCGAGGCCGGCTACTCCACGTTGGAGCGGATCTGGGCCCGGCCGACCGCCGAGGTCAACGGCATGTGGGGCGGCTACACCGGCCCCGGTCACAAGACGATCGTCCCGACCGACGCGCACGCCAAGGTGAGCTTCCGGCTGGTCGCGAACCAGGACCCGCTCGACGTGCAGGAGGCGATGCGCGCCTACGTCGCCGGCTTCGACGGCGACGGCATCACGGCGACCGTGACCTTCTCCGGCCCGGGCGTGCGGCCCTGCCTCACACCCCTCGACGCGCCTGCGTTGCAGGCCGCGACGGCGGCGATGGAGGCCGCGTTCGGCAAGGAGATCCTGTACACCCGCGAGGGGGGCAGCGGCCCGGAGGCGGACCTCGCGGACGTGCTCGACGCGCCCGTGCTGTTCGTCGGCGTCGGCCTCCCTGACGACCGGATCCACGCCCCCAACGAGCGCGTGGTGCTCCCGCAGCTGCTCACGGGTGCGGTCGCCGCCGCCCACCTGTGGGCCGAGCTGGCCGCCCGGCCCGAGGTCCGTCGCGCGTGACCGACTGGGTCGCCTGGCACGAGGCGTACGACGACCCCGCCTCCCCTCTGCACCTGCGCCTGATCGCCGTCCAGGACCAGATCCGTGCGTTCCTCGAGCGCGCGCCTGCGGGACCCCTGCACGTGATCAGCGCCTGCTCGGGGCTCGGCCTGGACCTGCTGGGCGCGCTCGACGGCCATCCGCGACGCCACGACGTGACCGGCCGCCTGGTGGAGCTCGAGCCCGAGCTGGCCGCCCGCAGCGCCGAGCTCTTGGAGCGGGCCGGCCTCGACGGCCTGGAGGTGCGGCAGGGCGATGCCGGCACCACCTCGTCGTACGACGGGGCAGTGCCCGCCGACCTCGTGCTCTGGTGCGGTGTCTTCGGCAACGTCCCCGACGACGACATCCGCGCCACGGTCGACGCCACGCCCTCGCTGTGCGCTCCGGGTGCCACGGTGATCTGGACCCGGCACCAGAAGCCGCCTGATCTCACCCCGACGATCCGCCGCTGGTGGGCCGACGCCGGCTTCGAGGAGCTCGCCTTCCTCTCGCCTGCCCCGGACGTGGCCGCTGTCGGTGTGGCCCGCCTGGTCGAGGAGCCGCAGCCTTCCCGGCACCGGAGGATCTTCGCGTTCTCGTGAGTCCCCGGCGGGCCCGACGGGTCCACAGGGCAGACTTGGACGCATGACGCACGAGGTGACCAACCAGCCCCCGCCGCTCGCCGACCACGACGTGGCGCAGGACGCCGCGCTGCTCGAGGGCGTGTCCCGCGAGGGCGCCGGCTGGTACCTCGACGACCTGCACCGGCTGGGCTGGCTCGCCGGCACCCCCGAGGCGCAGCGCTGGGGCGTCGAGGCCAACGTGCACGAGCCCGTGCTGCGCACGCACGACCGCTTCGGCCATCGCGTGGACGAGGTCGACTTCCACCCGGCGTGGCACGAGCTGATGCGGGTCGCCGTGGGGGAGGGCCTCGCGGGCGCGCCGTGGGGTTCCCCGCAGCCCGGAGCGCACGTCGCGCGCGCGGCTGGCTTCTACACGTGGTCCCAGGTCGAGGGCGGGCACGCGTGCCCCATCTCGATGACCTGCGCCGTCGTGCCGGCGCTGCGCCAGCAGCCCGACCTCGCCGCCGTCTACGAGCCGCTCCTGACCAGCCGGGTCTACGACTTCGGCCTGAGGATCCCCACCGAGAAGCAGGGGATCCTCGCCGGCATGGGCATGACCGAGAAGCAGGGCGGCTCGGACGTCCGGACCAACACCACCAGCGCCGTCCCGTCGGGCGACGGGACGTACCGGCTCACCGGGCACAAGTGGTTCACCAGCGCGCCGATGTGCGACGTGTTCCTCGTCCTGGCGCAAGCCCCCGGCGGGCTCTCCTGCTTCCTCGTCCCGCGCGTGCTGCCGGACGGCACCCGCAATACCTTCCGCATCCAGCGGCTGAAGGACAAGCTCGGCAACCGCAGCAACGCCAGCAGCGAGCCGGAGTTCGACGGCACCGTCGCGTGGATGGTCGGCGAGGAGGGTCGCGGTGTCCGGACGATCATCGAGATGGTGTCCATGACGCGGCTGGACTGCGTGATCGGGACCGCGGCACTGATGCGGCAGGCGCTGTCGCAGGCGATCCACCACACGCAGCACCGCGCCGCGTTCGGCGCCCTGCTCGTGGACAAGCCGCTCATGCAGAACGTCCTCGCCGACCTCGCGCTCGAGTCCGAGGCGGCCACGACCCTCATGCTCCGGCTGGCCGGCGCGGTGGACCGCGACGAGAAGGCGTTCAAGCGGCTCGCCATCGCGGTCGGGAAGTACTGGGTCACCAAGCGCGGCCCCGTCTTCGCCGGCGAGGCGCTGGAGTGCCTGGGCGGCAACGGGTACGTCGAGGACTCAGGCATGCCGCGGCTCTACCGCGAGGCTCCGCTGAACTCGGTCTGGGAGGGCAGCGGCAACGTCAACGCCCTCGACGTGCTGCGTGCCATGGCTCGCGAGCCGGAGTCGGTCGAGGCCTTCTTCGCCGAGGTGGCGCTGGCCGACGACGCGCGCATCACCGCGGCGGTGGCGGACCTGCAGAAGGACCTGGCCGAGGCCGACGAAATGGGTGCCCGGCGGCTGGTCGAGCGCCTCGCCACCGTGCTGCAGGCGTCCCTGCTGGTGCGGCACGCCCCGGCGTACGTCTCGGACGCGTTCTGCGCCTCGCGGCTCGGCGGTGACTGGGGGATCGCGTTCGGCACCCTGCCGCGTGGCGTGGACCTGCGCGCGATCGTCGACCGCGCCGCCCCCGTTCCTTCCTAGCCGCTCGATCGGCTCGCATGGGGCAAAATGCCCCACCGTGACCACGCCCCCGTCCTGGGACCCGTCCGCCCCGCCGCGAACCCCTCCCGAGTGGCCGCCCCCGCCGCCGGCACCTTGGGACCCCGCCCGTGGCGACGACTGGCGGCACGGCTATGCCGCGCCCCAGGTCGCCGTTGGGACGGACGGCTTCGCCATCGCGGCGCTGGTCCTGGGGGTCCTCCCGGTCATGGCCGGGATCCTTGGCATCGTGTTCGGGCTCATCGGGCGACGTCGTACGAAGAAGAGCGGTCAGGGGGGCCGGGGCCTGGCCACGGCGGGGCTCGTGCTCGGCAGCCTCTGGTTCCTGCTCGTCGTCGGGATCATCGTGTTCGCCGCAGCCAGCGGGCCCCTGCGCAATGACGCGGGTGTCGTGGTCTCGAGCGGCTCGGTGTCGTGGGACTCCCTGCAGGTCGGGGACTGCCTCGAGAGCGACCCGGGTGACGGGGCCACGACGGCGGACGTCCGGCCGTGCGACATAGGTGGGCACGTGGGTGAGGTCTTCGAGACGTTCCTCTGGACGGGGTACGACGAGCGCCTCGGCCTAGGTCGCTGCACGAAGGACCTTCTCGGGTACCTGGGCATGAAGGGGCATACGGACCCCGGGTATGGCGTGCACATCCTGCATCCGCGCACCGGCGCCGCGGGCAACGCCGTCTGCTTCCTCGTCGCGCCGGACGGACGGCCCCTCTACGGGACGGCTCGCCAGACGGGGGCCCTCCACGTGGCGACGCGCGCCTCGGCTGCGCCGGCTCAGGCCAGCGGTGAGGTGTCGCTGGGCGACCTCCGCCCCGGTGACTGCATCAGCCGGCTGCCCGGCGGCATCACCATCACGTTGCCGGTGACGCCGTGCCGCGGACGCCACCAGGCAGAGGTCTACGACCTGGACGCGCTGGGGTCCGGCGCCTGGCCGGGCAAGGCTCAGGTCCACCGCCTCAGCCTGGGCCGCTGCCGCAAGACCCTTCCGTCGTTCGTCAAGGCGCCCGTCGGTCGAACCGGGTACTCCATCGAGTACTTCGAGCCGAGCTCGGCGAGCTGGGCGGCAGGCGACACGAGGGTCGTGTGCCTGCTGACGGACCCCGAGAGCCGGCCCTTGTACGGCGACGCCAAGGGTGCCGGCCGCCACCGGGTCTGACCATGGCGGCCGGCGCGCTGAGAGCTACTTCAGCGCAGTGAGCTCCCTCAGCGTCGTCTCGAGCAGGTTGTCGCCCACGCAGCGGTCGATCGAGTAGCTGTCCTCGTAGTTGACGAAGACGTAGCCGCCGAAGAAGAAGCCCAGGCCCTGTTGGCCGACGGGATTCATCTCGAACGACTGCGGCATGTACCCGAGGGCGTCGTTGGCCTGGGCGACGGGGAACGTGATCTTCCCGGTGTTCTGCTCCTTGACGGTGTTGGTCCAGTTCGAGAACACCTCGCCGGGGGCGAAGGTGAACACCGCGTCGTCGCCGAGCTTGGCCACCGTCACCGGCAGCTCGACCGACTGCGGTGAGGCGGACACGCACGGAGCGGTGTCGGTCTCGCCCACGGACACGGTCCCGGGCAGCGGGCTGAACTTGCGGTCGAAGAGGCCGACGTTCCCCATGGCGTCCAGGGGTGCGTTGGTGATCGGGTTGCTCACCGTCGTGTGCGCGACGCGAAGCGGGGCGTCGACAGGGCGGCCCTGCAGCGGCACCAGGTCGGCGAGCTTGTCCCCGATGGTGACGCCGCCCGCGGACGACATGTTGCCGAGCCCGGTCATGACGTGCAGCGCGACCCCGCCGAAGCGCTGCTCCACCCTCTTCTCGAAGTGGCCGACCCAGTCCGAGCTGCCGACGCCGCCGTTGGTGCCGTTGGTCGTCGGGTGCGCGGCGTACGCGCCGAGCGTGGCGATCGTCTTGCCCGTGCGCGTGGACGTCGCCCGCAGCCAGCCCAGCTGCTGCTCCTCGGCCGAGCGGTACGTGTCGCGCCGCTCGTGGTTGAACGTGCGGGCCTCGACCTCGCCGACCTGGACCTTGGCCGGTTCCAGGGACAGCACCGCCTGCTTGGCCGTGGCTTTGATCGTGTCGGTGATCTGCGCGATGTACCAGTTGGGCACGAAGCCCCAGCCGCCCACGAACTCCGGCGCGGAATGGGAATGGGTGGCGTGCAGCACGAACGACGAGGCGGTCAGCCCCCGGGCCTTGAGCTCCGGGTCGGCAGCGAGGGCGTCCGCGATCTGCTTGGCCCCGCACGTATCGCACTTGCTCTTGTAGTCCCAGAGCCAGCCCTCGGCGTCGACCACGGTGACCACCAGCGTCTGCCGGCCGTCGCTGATCGCCATCGAGCGCACCCACAGCCCGTAGGTGGTGTCGAACCTGCTGATCGGGTTCTCCGGGCCGATCCCGAAGCCGCCCATGTAGATGCAGCTCGGGTTCTCGGGCCACGGGCTGCCGGTGCTGGCGATGCCGTCCAGCGGCTCGGTGGTGTGCCCGCCCAGCAGTCGGTCGACCTCGTGCTGGTCCAGGGTCTTGCACTCGGCCGGGTCCGTCTCCCAGCGGGCGCCCGGGAACCGCTTCTCCATGTCCTTCGGGCGTGGGGCCATCGAGGTCTTCGCCGCGCCGACTGACAGCCCGCTCGGCAGGTCCTTGACGGGCGCCGCCTTCGCGCTGAACGTCCCGGTGTGTCCCGCGCTCGTCGGCGCGGTGGGGAGCGCCGCGGGTGGTTGTGGACCCGGCAGCACGACGACGCCGGCCCACGCGGCGGACAGGCCCACGGCTCCCACGAGCCCGCCGACGACCAGTGTTCTGAGAAGCGTCCTGGGTGTGATCACGCCGAGGTGTTCCACGTCGGGGCGCGATCTCCTACTCGAACCGGCGACCCATCTCGCGGAGCACCTCGAGCAGCGCCACCGGAGAGTCCGGCGCAAGGTCACCCGGCGTGTACGTCACCGACCCGATCACCCCGCTGTACGGCGAGGCTCCGCGCTCCCACACGACCGGGGACTTCGAGTCGATCCCGACGTCGATGCCCTGGAACGGCGCCATCGGGAACAGGATCGTGAACCCTTCCTCGGCTGCGACCTCACGCCCGTCCACCCGCAGCGCCACCGACCACGTCCCTCCGCCGGGCGCGGTGAAGCGCAACTCCACCTGCAGGCCCGCGGGCCCGCACAGCGACCGCACCCGGCCGCGCCCGTCGTTGTGGTGGAACACCACCTGACCGTCCTGCACCGCGAGCGAGTACCCGCCGCCCTGGTCGCCGTGGGCCACCAGCACGCCCTCGCCGAGGGTCACGAGCCGGACCGTCACGGTGAACGAGCGGTTGGCCACGAGCTGCTGGGAGCGCCAGCGCTCGAGCGTGGGTGTCCCCGGCAGGAGGGTCACCGGCTCGCCGTACACCGCGGAGCGCTCGGGGCGCTGCAGGAACTTCACGCCGCTGCCCTCGTCGAGCGGGTAGACCTGGTTCGCCCGCGCCGCCGCCTCCCAGGCGTCGGCCAGCTCACGGACCTTCTCCGGGTGCTCGGCGGCGAGGTCCCGCAACTCGGTCGGGTCCGCGCGCAGGTCGTAGAGCTCCCACTCCGCGTCGGTGATCGGCGTGAGGGGCCGGTGGTCGGTCACGACCTCCCAGCCGTCGCGGTAGAAGCCGCGGTTGCCGACCATCTCGTAGTGCTGCTCGGGGTGCGTCGAGGCCGCGTCCGGGTCGTCGATCGTGGATCGGAAGCTCGCTCCCGCCACCGGCTGCAACGGCACGCCGTGCCGCTCGGTCGGGCGTGAGAGGTCGAGCAGGTCCAGCAGCGTCGGCAGCACGTCTGTGACGTGCGCGAACTGCCGCCGCAGCTCACCCTGCGGCACTCCCGGCCCGGCGAGGACCATGGGGACCGAGTGCCCGCCGGCGTGCGTGTTGATCTTGTAGAGCCGGTACGGCGTGCCGCTGGCCATCGCCCACCCGCGCGGGTAGTGGGGGGTGGTCGTCGGGCCGCCGATGTCGGCGATCCGGGCGAGGTCGGCCTCGAGGTCGGTCTGCCCCAGCAGGTGCTGGTAGTAGGCGGTCGTGCCCTCCGCCTCGCCCTCGCGGGACGCGCCGTTGTCGCTGGTGAACAGGACGATCGTGTTGTCGAGCTCGCCCAGGTCGGCCAGTGCGGCCAGGAGCCGCCCGAGCTGCTGGTCGACGTTGTCGACCATGCCTGCGTAGACGGCCATGTACTTCGCGAACAGCTCCTGCTGCTCAGGGGTGAGCTCGTCCCAGGGCCGCACCTCGTGGCCGGGCTCGCCGTTGCGGGGCGGCAGCTCGGTGGCCGGGTCGACGACGCCGAGCTCTTTCTGACGGGCGAAGCGCTGTGCGCGCAGGGTGTCCCAGCCGAGGCGGTACTTCCCGTCGTACTTGGCGATGTCCTCGGCCTTGGCGTGGAGCGGCGCGTGCACGGCGCCGTGCGCGAAGTACAGGAAGAACGGCTTCGTGGGGTCGGACGCCTTGCTGCTCTTGACCATCTCGATCGCGCGGTCGGTGAGGTCGTCGGTGAGGTAGTAGCCGTCGGGGTAGCTGTCGACCTCCACCGCGCTGTTGTCCTGCACGAGCCGGTGCGGCTGGTGCAGGTTCGTGAACCCGTCCAGAAAGCCGTAGAACCGCTCGAACCCGCGCTGGCACGGCCACGAGTGGCGCGGCCCGGCGTCGCCGATGTCGCTGTCCTTGGCGAGGTGCCACTTGCCGACCATGTAGGTGCTGTAGCCGTTGTCGCGCAGCACCTCGGCGAGCGTGACGGCGTTGTCGGCCAGCTCCATGGCGTAGCCCGGGAAGCCGGGGTCGGAGTGCGCGACGTGCCCGACGCCCACCGCGTGCGGGTTGAGCCCGGTCAGCAGCGCCGCACGGGTGGGCGAGCACATCGGGGTGACGTGGAAGTTCGTGTAGCGCAGGCCGCGGCGCGCGAGCGCGTCCAGGTGCGGCGTCTCGATCTCGGACCCGTAGCAGCCCAGGTCCGCGAAGCCGAGGTCGTCGGCGAGCACCACCACGACGTTGGGCTTGCCGCGCGCATCCGGCCGCGGCGGCCACCACGGCTGCGAACCGGCCACGGTGCGCCCGATCTGTCCCGCGAAAGTGGCGTTGGGCTCATTCACGCCGTGCAACGTATCCGCCTGCGACAATGGAGGGGCGCCGGGTGAGTCGCTCCCCGGGCCCCTACCTGAGGAAACCCCCACCCGTGAGTTCTTCCCTGCCCACCTTCGCTGCCCTCGGCGTGCCCGCTGCCCTCTGCGCGGTCCTCGCCGAGCAGGGCATCGAGCACCCTTTCCCCATCCAGGCGGCAACGCTGCCTGACACCCTCGCCGGCAAGGACGTGCTCGGCCGCGGCCGCACCGGCAGCGGCAAGACGCTGGCCTTCAGCCTGCCGCTCGTCGCCCGGCTCGCCGATGGTCGGCGCACTCCGCGCCAAGCCCGCAGCCTGGTCCTCGTCCCCACGCGTGAGCTCGCCAACCAGGTGCTCGCCGTGGTGAAGCCCTTCGCCAGCTCCCAGGGGCTCACGACCGCTGTCGTCTTCGGCGGGGTCGGCCAGGGCCCGCAGGTCTCGGCCCTCGCTCCCGGCGTCGACGTCCTCATCGCCTGCCCCGGCCGGCTGGAGGACCTCATCGGCCAGGGATTCGTCGACCTGTCCGCCGTCGAGATCACGATCCTCGACGAGGCCGACCACATGGCCGACCTCGGCTTCCTGCCGGCGGTGAAGCGGCTGCTGGACCGCACTCCCAGGCAGGGCCAGCGGATGCTGTTCTCGGCGACCCTCGACAACGGTGTCGACGTCCTGGTGAGGCGCTACCTGCAGCACCCGACGACCCACTCCGTCGACCCAGCCGTCGCGCCTGTCAGCACCATGGACCACCACGTGTTCGCGGTCAGCGCCGCCGACAAGGCTGATGTGGTGCGTGAGCTCGCGTCGGGGATGGGGCGCAGCGTGCTGTTCCTGCGCACCAAGCACACCGCGAAGAAGCTCGCGAAGCAGCTCACCGCCGCTGGCGTTCCCGCCGTGGAGCTGCACGGGAACCTCAGCCAGGGCGCCCGCGAGCGCAACCTGAGCGGCTTCACCGAGGGCACGACCCGCGTGCTCGTCGCGACCGACATCGCGGCGCGCGGCATCCACGTCGACGACGTGGCGCTGGTCGTCCACGTCGACCCGCCGACCGAGCACAAGGCGTATCTGCACCGCTCCGGCCGTACGGCGCGCGCTGGTGCCGAGGGTGTCGTCGTCACCCTCGCGCTGCCCGAGCAGGCCCGTGACGTCAAGGCCATGACCAAGCAGGCCGGTATCACCCCGAGCCACCGCACGGTCCGGCCGGGCGATGCCGCGATCAGAGCCCTCACCGGCCCGGCGGCCGCCTACGTCGAGCCGTCCGTCGTCGAGGTCGCGCCTGCCCGCCGTACTCGGACCGCCGGAGGGGGAGGGCGAGGGGGCGTAGCCCCTCGGACGACGCAGTCAGCACCGCGAAAGGCACGGGTCAAGCAGCCCCGCCAGGCCACGGGACATGCGGTCTCGAGCTCCGACGCCCGCGAGGCGACGCGCGCCGCCGCTTCTGCCGGCGCACCCGCCGCACACGTGCGCAAGGGCCCCCGGCGCGCCGGCGCACCGGCTGGGCCGGCGCGCACCCGCGCCGGCC
>JBKOVB010000094.1:0-26666 GCA_046723735.1 Actinomycetota bacterium
GGCCTGGACGCGCCGTACTCCTGCCGTGAGGGCGCCTGCAGCGCCTGCGCCTTCACGCTCGTCGAGGGCGAGGTGACCATGGACACCAACTCCGTCCTCGAGAAGGAGGACCTCGACGAGGGCTGGCGCCTCGGCTGCCAATCCCATCCGGTGTCCGACGTCGTGAAGGTCACCTACAACTGAGGATCGCGGTCCGAGTCCGTCCCGGTGCGTCGCGGACTTCCGTCGGAGGCTCGTACGACGGGCAGCTGGTCGTGCGGGTCAGCGCCCGCGCGGTCGAGGGCGCGGCCACCGAGGCAGCGCTCAAGGCGGTGGCCGAGGCGCTCGGCGTACCGGCTCGGGACGTGACCCTCGTGAGCGGCGCGACCAGCCGGACCAAGGTGCTCGAGGTGCCCGACGGCCTCGAGGAGCGGGTCGCGGAGCTGCTCGCGGGCTAACCTCCAGGCCGTGACCACGAAGGTCTACCTCGAGACCGGCAAGACCTGGACCTTCGCCTGCGCCCTCGACTGGCCCGGGTGGTGCCGTCGCGGGAAGGGCGAGGCCGCCGCCCTCGAGGCAATGCTGTCGTACGCCGACCGGTACGCCCGCGTGGTCGGCGAGACGCCCGACCTCGAGCTCCAGGTCGTCGGGAGCGTCGCCGGCAACGCCACGACCGACTTCGGCGCGCCCGGCGTCGTCTCTTCGTGGGAGCGCGAGCTGGTCTCGACAGACCTGCCGCGGCTCGAGGGCTGCTGGACCGCGTTCGACGCCGTGGTCGCTGCGGCGCCTGCGGTCCTGGCAAAAGGCCCGCGAGGAGGCGGTCGCGACCGCGACGAGATCGTCGACCACGTCCGAGAGGCCGAGCGGGCCTACGGCAGGCAGGTCGGCGTCCAGGTGCCGCCGCGCACTCCCTGGCCGGAGCAGCGCGCGCAGCTGCTGGCAGGGATCCCCGGCGCCGAAGGCACGAAGTGGCCGTCGTCCTACGCCGTACGCCGGATCGCCTGGCACGTCCTCGACCACGCCTGGGAGATCGAGGACAAGAGCTGATTTACCGGTCTGCGAGATAGCAGCCGGGCAGGCGGGCACAGAGCTGACTGACGGTCGACGGCCCTCGTGGCGTTGTCGCGCCGCCCCCTGCGCAGTTGGCTTGCAGGGATGGAGATCCGAGTGGGCCAGGTGGTGGTCCACTACGTGGAGCACGGGACGGGTCGGCCCGTGCTGGTACTCCACGGTGCCGGCGTCGACCACCGCGAGGCTGAGGCGTGCTTCGAGCAGGCTCTCGATGGCGTTGCCGGGCTGCGGCGGGTCTACCCAGACCTCCCTGGGATGGGTCGGACAACCGCTCCCGAGACGCTACGCAGCGCCGAGGACGTCCTCGACACGCTGCTCAGCTTCGTCGACGAGGTCATGGGCGGGACCGCGCATCTCCTCATCGGTCACTCGGCGGGCGCGTACTACGCGCAGGCGATGGCCGAGAGGCGCCCGGCGCAGGTCGCAGGTCTGGCGCTCGTCTGTCCGGTGCTGCCGAGACTGCGCGACGTCCCAGAGCACCGCGTTGTCGCCGGGTCGGGCGAGCTCGGTGACGACGTCTTCCGCGGCTACTTCGTGGTGCAAACCCCGCAGATGCTCGAACGGTACGAACGTTACGTCGCCCCAGCCGCCGCGCTCGTCGACCAGGCAGCGCTCGAGCGCATCGGCGAACGGTGGACGCTCACCCCCGATCACGCGCCGGCTTACGCGGGGCCGACAGTGGTCGTGGCGGGGCGGGTGGACTCGACCGTCGGGTATGCCGCCGCTACCGATCTCGTCAGCCACTACCCGCACCTCTCGCTCGCCGTGGTCGACGACGCCGGGCACGCACTACCCCACGAGCAACCGGACCTCCTGCGCGCCCTCCTCGCTGAGTGGCTCGCGCGCGTCGAGCGCTGGAGCTAGCGGCCCCTCAGTCCAGCCCGACCAACCGGGCGCTGTCCTCCCACACGCGCTGCGCCAGCTTCGGGTCCTGCGCGTCGTTCTTGACCGCGTGGACGGTGCGCTTGACGAAGTACTTGCCGTTGCCGGGGACGTCCGCGGTCGCGAGCCAGAGACCGGTGTCCGCGCCCTGCTCCGGCGACTTGATGAAGGGCTTGAGGACCTTCATCACGAGCCGCCCGAGGAGGTGGTCCCGCCCGATCGAGGTGGCCACGAAACCGGGGTGGAAGCAGTTCACCGTGACGCCGGTGCCCGACAGGCGCTCGGCGAGCTCGGTGGCGAACAGGATGTTGGCGAGCTTGCTGCGGCCGTAGACCTTGAGCGGGCTGTACTTCTTGGTGCTCATGTAGTCGTCGGGGTCGATCGGCCCGAACTCGTGGGAGTCCGAGGCGGTGATGACCACGCGGGCGGGAGCCGAGGCGACGAGCCGGTCGGTGAGCAGCCGGGTGAGCAGGTACGGCGCCAGGTGGTTGACCGCGAAGGTCTTCTCGTAGCCGTCCTCGGTCTCCTGGCGGTGGGTCAGAGTGAGACCGGCGTTGTTGCAGAGGACGTCGATGCGGGGCACGTCGTCCAGCAGCCGCACGGCCAGCTCCCGGACCTGCGCGAGGGAGGCGAAGTCACACGCGTAGACCTGTACGTCGGGAGCCCCCGCAGCCCGGCACGCCGCGGCGACCTGCTCCAGCCGGCGCTCGTCCCGCGCCACCAGGGCCAGGGACGCACCCCGGGCGGCGAGGCCCTTCGCGAGCGCCTCACCGATTCCTGCACTCGCGCCGGTCACCACGCACGTCTTGCCCGTCATGTCGGTCATCGCACGATGAAAGCACTCGACAGCACTGGCAAGGTGGAGCGCATGGCCGTGCCGCCCTGGAAGGTCTGGACCGCGCTCGGCCTCGTCTACGTGGTGTGGGGTTCGACGTACCTCGCGATCCGCTACGTCGTGGCGGGGCTGCCGCCGTTGGAAACGGCCGCGGTCCGCTTCCTCGTGGCCGCGCTCCTGCTGGGCGGCTGGGTGCTGGTACGCCGGGGAGCAGGTCCCTTCCGCGCCCCGGCGCGGCAGTGGGCGGCCGCTGGGCTGGTCGGGCTGCTGCTGCTGCTCGGCGGCAACGGGCTCGTCATGCTGGCGGAGGACGCCCACCTGCCCTCGGGGCTCACGGCCCTGCTCGTCGCTGCGGTGCCGCTGTGGGTGGTCGTGCTGCGCTGGGCCTCCCACGACCGGCCGGCTCCCCGCACCCTGCTCGGGGTCGGGATCGGCTTCGCGGGCCTCGGGCTGCTGCTGCTGCCCGGCGCCCGCCCCGCCGGCGTCGCGTGGAGCGCGGCGGGGCTGGTCGTCGTGGCCAGCGCGCTGTGGGCGCTGGGCTCGTTCCTCGGCGGGCGGCTGGCACAACCTCGCGACGGCGTGGTCACCACGTTCGCGCAGATGCTCGGCGGCGCGGCCGGGCTGGCCGTGGCCGGGGCGTTGCACGACGAGCGCTTCCCACGACACGGCGTGCCCGCGAGCGCCTGGTGGGCGTTCTGGTACCTGGTCGTGTTCGGCTCGGTGGTCGCGTTCACGGCGTACTCGTGGTTGCTGCACCACGTCCCGCTGAGCACGGTCGCGACGTACGCCTACGTCAACCCGGTCGTCGCCGTCGCGCTCGGCGCGCTGGTGGCAGGGGAGCAGCTGTCCGTGACGAGCGTGGTGGGCGGGCTCGTCACGGTCGTGGCGGTGTTCGTCGTGGTGTCGGAGGAGGGACGGGCGCGGGCGGCGGCCGGCTACGGGCCGACCGAGCGGCAGGGCCGGTTGCGCAGCGCCTCGACGTAGTCGTCAGGGGCGCCGGCCCGCTCCGCCGCGTCCGCCAACACGCCCAGGTAGCGGGCGCTCGGCAGGCCGCCCTCGAACCCGTCCAGCACGTACACCCAGGCCAAGACGTCTCCCTCGAGGCTCGCCACCCGGACCCGCACCTTCGAGTACAGCCCGGTGTCGGCTCCCTCCCACTCGTCGAGCACCTTCTCGTCCTCGCGGGGCACGTCGTAGAGCGCGACGTACACCCGCTGGCCGGGCTCTTCGACGATGGTCGCCAGCGCGCCCTCCCAGCCGAGGTCCTCCGCGCCGAACGTGAGCCGCCAGCCCTCGACCCACCCGGTGCCGGCACCCGGGGAGTGCGGGCAGCGCTGCTTCATCTGCTCCGGGTCGAGGTTGCTGCCGTACGCCGCGTAGAGCGCCATGGGCGGAGCCTATCGGCGCGGTGCCGCCGTTCCGGGGACCTCGCGGGCTGGAACAATGGCTGCGTGACACGCATCGCGATCGTCGGCGGCGGACCGGCCGGGTACGAGGCGGCTCTTGTGGCCGTGGAGCTCGGGGCGGACGTCACGCTCGTCGAGCGGGACGGCGTGGGGGGCATGTGCGTGCTCGCCGACTGCGTGCCGAGCAAGACCCTCATCGCCACCAGCGACGCGCTCACACAGCTGTCCCACGCGGACCGTGTCGGGGTGCACGCCACCGGGACGGTCGGCACCCAGGTCGTGGAGGTCAACGCCCGCGTCAAGGCGCTCGCGCTGGCGCAGTCGCACGACATCCGGGAGCGGCTCGTCCGCGAGGGCGTGACCCTGGTGTCCGGCGAGGCGAGGCTGCTCCCGGGCCGCATGGTCCAGGTCGGCTCGGAGACGATCGCGAGCGACGTGGTGCTGCTCGCGACCGGCGCCCACCCGCGGGTCGTGCCCGGTGCGGAGCCGGACGGCGAGCGCATCCTCGACTGGCGCCAGGTCTACGACCTGCCCGAGCTGCCCGAGCACCTCGTGGTCGTCGGGTCGGGCGTGACAGGGGCGGAGTTCGCGAGCGCCTTCCTCGCCATGGGCTGCCAGGTGACGTTGGTCTCCTCGCGCGAACGGGTGCTGCCCAGCGAGGACGCCGACGCCGCCGACCAGCTCCAGCAGGTCTTCGTACGACGGGGCATGCGCGTCCTCCGTGGGCGCGCCGCCGCGGTGGAGCGCACGGGCGACGGCGTGATGGTCAAGCTCGTCGACGGCTCGTCGGTCGCCGCCTCGCACTGCCTCATGACGGTCGGCTCGGAGCCCAACACCGAGGGCCTCGGGCTCGAGGAGGCAGGCGTCTTCCTCGACAAGCGCGGTTTCGTCGGGGTCGACCGGGTGTCGCGCACCACCGCCGACGGGGTCTACGCGGCCGGGGACGTGACGGGCGTGCTCATGCTCGCCTCGGTGGCCGCGATGCAGGGGCGGATCGCGATGTGGCACGCCCTCGGCGAGGCCGTCGCGCCGCTGCGGCTGTCCACGGTGGCGGCCAACGTCTTCACCGACCCCGAGGTGGCCTCGGTCGGCATCACCCAGGCGCAGGTCGACGCGGGCGCCGTGTCGGCGGTGGGCGTGCGCCTGCCGCTCGCGACGAACGCCCGGGCGAAGATGCAGGGCCTCACGGACGGCTTCGTCAAGCTGTTCGCCCGCCCGGGCTCGGGGCAGGTGCTGGGCGGGGTCGTCGTGGCGCCGCGCGCCTCGGAGCTGATCCTGCCGGTGTCGCTCGCCGTGCAGAACGGTCTCACCGTGGACCAGGTGGCCCACACCTTCGCGATCTACCCGTCGCTGAGCGGCTCGCTCACCGAGGCGGCCCGCCAGCTCATGACCCCGGAGAGCTGACCCTTCCCGGCCCCGCCGCGTGGGCTGACGGCGGCTTCACGCCCGGTGACCGCCACATCCGTTCGGGTAGGCTCCAAGGCACCCTCGAGCCAGGGAGGAGAGGGCATTCCATGACACCGACCCATGTCGCCGCTGTGGACGAGTACATGGGCGAGCACCACGTCTACCAGCCGCACCGGGCGGGCATCCCGCCGCTGGCCGTCTACGCACGGGAGCTGTTCAAGCGGCGCCACTTCGCCGCCGAGCTGTCCCGTTCGGCGATGCGCGCGGCGCACACCACGACGTTCTTCGGTCAGCTCTGGCTCGTGCTCAACCCGCTGCTCCTGGCGCTGGTCTACTACGTCCTCGTGGACGTCCTGGCGGCCCACGGGAGGGCCCAGGGGGCGTCGTACTTCGCCCATCTGTGCGCCGGTCTGTTTGCCTTCTACTTCGTGGCCGGCTGCATGACGGCCGGTGGCGCCTCCGTCGTCGGCGGCGGCAAGCTCATCATGAACACCGCCTTCCCCCGGCTGCTGCTCCCGCTGTCGGCCGTGCGGACCGGGTTCATGCGCTTCCTGCCGACGCTCATCGTCTACGCGGTGCTGCACGTCGCCGCCGGGCTGCCGGTCAACGCGAAGCTGCTGCTGGCCATCCCCATCCTCGGCCTCATCACGCTGTTCGCGATGGGCCTGGCCTGCCTGTTCGGCATGATGTTCGTGTACTTCCGGGACGTCTCCAGCTTCCTGCCGTACTTCAACCGGATCTGGCTCTACCTGTCGCCGGTGATCCTCACCGTGCAGCAGATCCACGAGAAGTTCGCCGAGCACGGGCTCACGTGGGTGGCCTACCTCAACCCGCTCTACACGCTCCTGGGCATGTGGAGCGACCTGCTGTCCTACAACGAGGTGCCGTCGCAGTCGTTCTGGCTCGTCGGGACCGCGTGGGCCGTGGCGATGTTCGCCTTCGGCGCCCTGGTGTTCATGTCGAGGGAGCGCGAGTTTGCAGTCCGCATCTGAGCTCGGACCTGCGACCGTGCCGGCGATCAGCGTCCAGGACGTCTCGATCACGTACCGGACGACGTTCGAGCGGACGCCCACGCTGAAGGACGCCCTCGTCCGCTTCGGCCGGGGTCAGCGCGTCGTGCGCGAGGTCGAAGCCGTCAAGCACGTCTCCTTCGACCTGCCGCAGGGCCAGATCCTCGGCATCGTCGGGCACAACGGCGCAGGCAAGTCGACGCTCATGCGCGCCGTGGCGGGGATCCTGCCCCCGACCTCCGGCCGGATCGAGATCCGCGGCCGGGTCAGCACGCTGCTCGCTCTGGGCGTGGGCTTCAACGCCCAGCTCTCCGGCAAGGAGAACGTCCTGCTGGGCGGCCTCGCGGCGGGCCTCACCCGCGAGCAGGTCGCCGCCAAGTACGACGAGATCACCGAGTTCGCCGAGCTGGGCGACTTCATGGAGATGCCCATGAAGACCTACTCCTCGGGCATGTTCTCCAGGCTCGCCTTCTCCGTGGCCGTGCACATGGAGCCCGACATCCTGCTCGTGGACGAGGCGCTGTCCGCGGGTGACGCGGCGTTCCGGCACAAGGCGAACGCCAAGATGCAGGAGCTGCTCAGCCAAGCCCGCACGATGATCATGGTCAGCCACGCGCTGGGGACGATCACCGACATGTGCCACCAGGCGATCTGGATGGACCACGGCCGCCTCATGATGCACGGCGACCCGCAGGAGGTCGTCAACGCCTACACCGACCACGTGAAGGTCAAGCGCGACAACCTGACGCTCGAGGAAGTCTGAGCTGTCCCGGCCCGACGTCTCGGTCGTCAGCTCGGGGCACGACGTCGCGGACGCTCGCCTGCACCGGGAGGCTGCGGCGTTCCTGCGCGCAGGTCTGAGCGTCGAGGTGCTCGGCCTCGGCGAGCCCGAGGGCGCCCCGGCGGGCGTCGTCGTCCGGAGCAGGCCCCGGCCTGGGCTCGCCGGACGGGCCCTCGCCGCCGCGTCGCTGCCTTGGCGAGCGCGGGGGCGGGTGCTCCTGTGCCTCGACCCCGAGCTGCTGCCCGCAGCGAGGCTGCGCCGGCTCACCGGTCGGCGGCTCGTCGTCGACGTGCACGAGGACTACCAGGCGCTGCTGCGTGACCGCGCCTGGGCGGCGGGTCTGGCGGGCCGCGGGGCCCGGGCGGTGGTCGCGGCGTCCACCCGCCTCGCGGCCGGCGCCGACCTGACCGTCGTGGCGGACGAGCACCTCCCGCCGCTCGCCGCGCGGGAGCGCCTCGTCGTGCGGAACCTGCCCGACACCACCATGCTGCCGGCGCCCGGTCCGCTGGGACCCGTCCCGCGGGCGCTGTACGTCGGGGACCTGCGCACCACCCGCGGCCTGTTCGTGATGCTCGACGCGATCGAGCAGGCGCCGGGCTGGGAGCTCGACCTCGTGGGTCCCGTCGCACCACGGGACCGTGCGCGCTTCGACGCCTGGCTCGCCACCTCGCCCGCGGCCGAGCGCGTCCGGTGGCACGGCCGGCTGCCACCCGCGAAGGCGTGGGCGCTGGCCGAGGGTGCGTGGGTCGGGCTCGCGCTGCTGGACCGCACGCCGGCGTTCGAGGCGGCCCTTCCGACGAAGCTCTACGAGTACCTCGCCTGCGGCCTGGGGGTGCTGGTCACCCCGCTGCCGCGGATGGCCGACCTGGTCACGCAGCAGGGCGTCGGGCAGGTGGTCAGCGACGCCGCGGCGACGGCGCAGGCGTTGCTGTCGTGGTCGGACGACGGGGCCGCCCTGGAGCGTTGCCGGAACGCGGCTGTCGAGGTCGCGCGCGGCAACGGCTCGTCGTACGACGACCTGGCTGCCCAGGTGGCGGTGCTGGCCGGCGTCAGGCCTCGAGCCGACGCATGACCACCCCGCGCCCGGCGGACAGGCCGTAGACCACGTCCGGCTCCGGCAGACGGCGGGCGAGCTTCCACGCCGCGAGGACCGAGGGCTGGTCCAGGGCGATGATGACGTCCGCGCCCGAGGCGAAGGCCATCAACCCGTCGTCGGCCCGGAGCCGACGCCAGGTCGACCCGGCTCGGCCGGTGCGCTTGAGACGGTCCACGACGCGCGTGACCTTGCGCTTGTAGGGGCGGAGCTTCTTGCGCACGCGCAGCGCCCTCCAGGCGTAGGCCGCCTTCAACCGCTCCTTGCTCAGCCCCGTGGGTCGAACCCGCGGGGCAGGCGCGGGCGCCGGCTCCGCGACCGCCTCGGTCGCCGCTGCCGCCTCGGCCGGCTCGACGGGCGGCTCCAGCTGGTCGGCGCCCTCGGTGTCGACCGGGTCGGTCGAGCCGACGAACTCCGTCTGCGCGGGCGGGTCGGGCAGCACCTTCCGGCGTCCCCACACCACCACCGGCACGGCGTCGTGCAGCGACTGCGAGGCCGCGGCCCAGCTGGCGAGCTGCACCTCCACCCCCTGGGGCACGAGCTCGTGGACGACCTCGAGCACGGGCTGGCTCGCGAGCCGCTTGCCGCCGGACAGGAGCAGGACCTTCACGAGCTGACCTCCGAGGAGCGGTCGCCGACAAGCTCTTCGAGCGCGGCGAGACGAGGGGCGAGCTGACGCTCGCGTGCGTACTGCGCGGCGAACGCGAGGCACTTCTCGCGTACCGCAGGGTCCGCCTCGCGCGCGGCTGCCGCGGCAGCGGCGAGAGCCTGCGCGACGTCAGCGGGCTCCAGGCTCTTGACGGGGAACCAGAGGGGGTAGCCGCGCAGCACGTCGCTGGCCGCGTTGCCCGGGTCGTGGACGGAGACGATGGGCAGGCCGCTCGCGACGTACTCGTAGACCTTGCCCGAGGTCACGTAGCGCCCGGCGCCCAACGCCAGGAGGAGGACGTCGAACCCGTCGTACGTCTCCTGCACCTGGGTCTTGCCGACCGGTCCGCCGTACGTGATGCCCTCCTGGTGGGCGTCCTCCACCAGCGCGAGCATGTCGGCGCGCGGTGTGTGGAAGTAGCCCAGGTAGCCGCGCAGCACCACCCGGGCGTCACCGAGGTCGTGCTCGGTCCGGGCGAGCCGCCAGCCCGCGATCAGCTCCGCGAGCGGGACCTTCGGGCTCACGGTGCCGATGTAGCCGAAGGTGAGCGGTCCGGGTGGCCGGGGCCCGCGCACCAGCTCGGTGTCGTAGCCGTTCGCGACCACCTGCATCCGGGCGGCGTGCTCGGGGTAGAGCTCGGCGTGCCAGGCCCGGATCGGCTCGTTGACGAACCACACCTCGCGGGCCGCGGCCACGAGCTTCGCCTCCCACGCCGCCGCCGGGCTCCCGGGCCCGTGCAGCCGTCCGCCCCCGAAGACGTCGAGCAGCCAGGCGTCGCGGTAGTCCATCACGAACGGGACGCCGTGCCGCTCGTGCAGCAACCAGGCCGCGGCGAACGAGACGTGCGGGTTTGCGGTGGCCAGCACCAGGTCGACCGGGTGCTCGGCGTGCACGTGCAGCGCCGCCTTCTCGATCGTGGACCGCCAGGGGCCGTACCCGGGCTCGGGGAAGGCCTTGCGGTCGGCGCGGTTGATGCGCCGGCGCCACAGCCAGGGGAACCGCACCCGGAAGGCGTCGTACCGCCGGATGTCCGTCTCGAGGGCCGGCCACGAGAACGGGACGCGCTCCACCCTGATCCGTGGGTCGACGCGGGCCTCGAGCGAGGCGTCGATGCCGGTGTAACGGACGAAGGCCTCCCGCTCCGGGGTGACGACCGTGACGTCCCAGCCCCGCGCGACGAAGGCGTTGGCCATCGCCAGGGCCCGGTAGACCCCACCGCCGCGGCACGGGGGGAAGCCCCACGCCACGAACAGCAGGTGGGGGCGCGCCCCGTGCATCGCAGGCCCTTTCGGTTCAGGGATCGGCAGAGGGGTCGGGCGCCCACGCCGCGCGGACAAGTCTAAGGACACGCCTTCCTATCCTGGCCGCATGCTTTCCCGAGTGCGCAGGTACGTCCCGGAGCCGGGGCTGCAGGCCTACCGCGCGACCCGCCGCGCGTGGTACCGGCTCCAGGAGCACGTCGTCGACCAGGACCTGCCACGTCCACCGCGTCCCGCCGTGGACGCCTCGGCGCCCGCGCGGCTGCTGATCGGGCCGGCCAACTTCGCCGGTCAGGGGTGGGCCTGGGCGCGCGCTGCGGAGCAGTTCCTGACCGGCGTGGACGCGACCAACATGGCGGTCGAGCGGGACCGGCTCGTGTTCCCGGCGGACTACGTCGTGCCGGCGGTCGTCTACCGGTCGCTGCGGTGGGCGGACGAGCAGCGCGCGGTGCTGCGCGACACCTACACCCACGTGCTGCTCGAAGCGATGCGTCCCGTCCTGGGGAACCGGTACGGCGAGGACTGCCGCCGCGACCTCGTGACCCTGCGCAAGGACGGACTCTCGGTCGGCCTCGTAGCGCACGGCAGCGACATCCGCCTCGGCTCCCTGCACGCCGAGCTCTACCCCTACTCGCCCTGGAAGGACTCGGGCTGGGAGCTGGGCCGGCGGCTGCAGGCTCAGGCCGAGCGGCTGTCCCGGCTCATGGCTGACGACCCCGGTCCCGCCTTCGTGTCCACCCCGGACCTGCTCGACTTCTGCCCCCGCGCGACGTGGCTCCCCGTCGTCGTGGATGGCACCGACTGGACGTCGGACCGGCCGCTGCTCGAGGCCCGCCGGCCCGTCGTGCTGCACGTGCCCTCGAACCCCGAGCTCAAGGGATCGCGCCACATCGACGCGCAGATGCAGCCGCTGCACGACCGCGGGCTCATCGAGTACCGCCGCACCGAGGGCGTCCCGCCGCAGCAGATGCCGGGACTGGTGGCCGACAGCGACATCGTCATCGACCAGGTGGCCCTGGGGCTCTACAGCGCGATGGCGGTGCAGGCGATGTACGCAGGTCGGGTCGCGGTCGCGCACGTGCACGAGCGCGTCCGGGCCCGGGTGGGCCGTGAGCTGCCGATCGTGGAGGCGACGCCGGACGACCTGACCGACGTGGTGGAGCGGCTGGTGGCGGAGCGTGACGAGGCACGGGAGGTCGCTGCGCGCGGCACGGTCTACGCCCGCGAGGTGCACGACGGGCGCCGCTCCGCGGCGGCCCTCACCACGTTCCTCGGGGCGAGCCTCAAGCCCTGAGCTTCTTGCGGAGCTCCTGCACCCGCGGGGTGAGCTGCAGGTCCCGGCGGAACTGCGCCGCGAACGCCGTCGCCTCGTCGTGCTGCTCCGGGCCCAGCGTCACGGCCGCCTCAGCTGCGGCCGCGAGCGCGTCGGCGATGCTCTCCGGGCTCAGGTCGCGCGCCGGGAACCACAGCGGGTACTCACGCAGCACGTCGCTCGCGGCGTTGCCCGGGTCGTGCACGGACACGATCGGCAGCCCGGTGGCGACGTACTCGTAGACCTTGCTCGAGGTGACGTACCGCCCCGAGCCGAGCAGGAGCAGCAGCACGTCGAGGTGCTCGTAGACCTCGTGGATGTCCGTCTTGCCGACCGGGCCGCCATAGCTCACCGAGCCGTCGGTGCGGTCGGCCGCCTCGACGATGGTGGCGAGCATGTCGGCGCGGGGTGTCGCGTAGAAGCCGAGGTACCCGTGGATGCGGGCGGAGGCGCAGGCCAGCCACTGGTTCTTCTCGCGTCCCAGCTCCCACCCCGCCAGGAACTGCGCCAGCGGCACCTTCGGGGACACGGTGCCGAGGTAGCCGAAGCGCAGCGGACGTGCCGGGTCGCCCGACGGCGGCGGCACCTGCGGCGCCAGCTCGGGGTTGAAGCCGTTGGCCACCACGTGCAGCCGATCCGCCGCGTCCGGGTAGCGCTGCGCGTGCCAGGCGCGGATCGGCTCGTTGACGAACCAGACCTCCGCGGCGTCGCGGACCAGCTTGCGCTCCCAGCGGGCCACCCGGCTGCGGTCGCCGTGCAGCTGCGCGCCGGAGAAGACGTCGAGCAGCCAGGCGTCGCGGTAGTCCATGACGTAGGGCACGCCGGCGTGCCGGTGCAGCACGGCACCGGGGACGAAGTCGACGTTCGGGTTGGCGGTCCCCACCACGAGGTCCACCGGGCTGCGGTGGTGCAGGTCCAGCGCCGCAGCGGCGATCGTCTCGCCCCACGGCCCGTAGCCGGGCTCCGGGAAGCGCAGCTGGTCGAGGCGGCGGCGCCAGACGGCCCAGCGCTGCGGGTCGTGGACGCGCAGCCGCGACCAGCGCCGCAGGTCGGACTCCAGCGCGGGCCAGAAGAACGGCACCCGCAGCAGCTCGACGCGCGGGTCGACCGAGCTCTCCAGGGTCGTGTCGGCCCCCGTGTACCGGAACCAGGACTCCCGGTCGGCGGTGAGCACCGTGACGCGCCAGCCGTCCTCGGCGAACGCGTTGGCGGTCGCGAGCGCGCGATAGGCCCCGGCTCCCCGGCAAGGGGGGAAGCCCCAGGCGACGTAGAGCACGTGGGGCTGGTCGGGCACGCGAAAAGCGTAGTGGCTCACCTTCGACGCCGGCGGGCCCGCAGCCGTACGCCGGTAGGCTGGCCCCACCCTCGCCCGCCCCTGAGCCCCGAAGGGACCCCTGTGGCCGTCCGCGTCCAGCCCAGCGCCGATGTCGACGAGCGGGCGACGCTCGGGGAGGGCACCAGCGTCTGGCACCTGGCCCAGGTGCGCGAGGACGCCGTCCTCGGCAAGGGCTGCATCGTCGGCCGCGGCGCCTACGTCGGCAGCGGCGTCCGCATGGGCGACCACTGCAAGCTGCAGAACTACGCGCTGGTCTACGAGCCGGCCGTCCTCGGCGACGGGGTGTTCGTCGGACCGGCGGTGGTGTTCACGAACGACCACTACCCGCGTTCCGTCACCCCCGACATGCAGCTCAAGCGCGGCGACGACTGGGAGCCGGTCGGCGTGACCGTGAAGGACGGCGCCAGCATCGGCGCCCGCGCCGTGTGCGTGGCCCCGGTCACGATCGGGGCGTGGGCGATGGTGGCGGCAGGGTCCGTGGTCGTGAAGGACGTGCCCGACTTCGCGCTCGTCGCAGGTGTTCCGGCCCGCCGGATACGCTGGGTCGGCCACGCCGGCGTGCCCCTCGAACCCGCCGGGGAGAGCCTGTGGCGGTGCCCGCAGACCGGCCGCACCTACGTGCAGCACGAAGAGACCCTTCAGGAGCAGCAGTGACCGAGATGATCCCCGCCGCGAAGCCGATCATCGGCGACGAGGAGCGGGCGGCGGTCGACCGCGTGCTGCGCAGCGGCATGATCGCCCAGGGTCCCGAGGTCGCGGCCTTCGAGAAGGAGTTCGCCGAGCAGCTCGTGCAGGGCCGCACCTGCGTCGCCGTCAACTCCGGTACGTCGGGGCAGCACCTCGGCCTGCTGGCCTCCGGCGTCGGGGCGGGCCAGGAGGTGATCGTCCCGTCGTTCACCTTCGCGGCGACGGCTAACTCGGTCGCCCTCACCGGCGCGACGCCGGTCTTCGCCGACATCGACCCAGTGACGTACTGCCTCGACCCGGCCTCCGTCGAGGCCGCGGTGACCGAGCGGACCGTCGGCATCATGCCGGTGCACCTCTACGGCCACCCCGCGGACATGCCCGGCCTGCAGGCGGTCGCCGACCGGCACGGCCTCCGCGTCTTCGAGGACGCCGCCCAGGCGCACGACGCGTCGCTGAACGGCCAGAAGGTCGGCACCTTCGGCGAGTTCGCCATGTTCAGCCTGTACCCGACCAAGAACATGACCTCGGGCGAGGGCGGCATGGTCAGCTGTGCCACCGAGGACCTCGCCCGCCGGGTGCGGCTGTTCCGCAACCAGGGCATGGAGAAGCAGTACGAGAACGAGGTCGTCGGCCTCAACAACCGCATGACCGACATCCACGCGGCGATCGGCCGGGTGCAGCTCACCAAGGTCGGCGGCTGGACGAAGACCCGCCAGGAGAACGCCGCGTTCCTCGACGCCAATCTCGAGAACGTCGTGGTGCCCGCGGTCGCCCCCGGCGCCGTGCACGTCTACCACCAGTACACGATCCGCGTGCCACAGGACCGCGACCGCTTCGCGCAGGCGCTGCGGGAGGAGTTCCAGGTGGGCTGCGGCGTCTACTACCCGATCCCGAACCACCGGCTGCCGTCGTTCGGCCTCACCCTCGACCTGCCGGAGACCGAGCGCGCGGCCCGCGAGGTGCTGTCGCTGCCGGTGCACCCCTCGCTGTCGCAGGACGACCTCGAGCGCATCGTCACCGCCGTCAACACGCTCGCGAAGGCCGGCGCCTGATGACGCTGCGCGCCGGGCTCATCGGCCTGGGGATGATGGGGCGCCACCACGCCCGAGTGCTGCGCAGCCTCGACGGCGTCGAGCTGGTCGCGGTCGCCGACCCGGCGGGCGACCCGCACGGCGTCGCCGGCGGCCTGCCGCTGCTGTCGAGCATCGAGGAGCTCATCGCCGTCGGCATCGACTACTGCATGGTCGCGGTGCCGACGATCTACCACGAGCCGGTCGGCATGGCGCTCGCTTCGGCGGGCGTCCACGCGATGATCGAGAAGCCGCTGGCGCAGGACAGCCCGTCGGCCCTGCGCCTCGCCGAGGCCTTCGAGAAGGCCGGTCTCGTCGGGGCCGTGGGCCACATCGAGCGCTACAACCCTGCGTTGCAGAGCCTGCGGACCCGGCTGGAGAACGGCGAGCTGGGCGACGTCTACCAGGTGGTCACGCGCCGTCAGGGCCCGTTCCCGGCGCGGATCGCGGACGTCGGCGTCGTCAAGGACCTCGCCACGCACGACATCGACCTCACCGCGTGGGTCTGCCAGCAGCCGTTCACGTCCGTGGCGGCGCGCACGGCGTACAAGAGCGGTCGGGAGCACGAGGACCTGGTCGCTGTCGTCGGGCACCTCATGGACGGCACGGTCACGAGCCACCTCGTCAACTGGCTGTCCCCGCTCAAGGAGCGCGTCACGATCGTGACGGGGGACAAGGGCGCGTTCGTCGCGGACACGCTCACCGCCGACCTGACGTTCTTCGCCAACGCCCTGGTGCCGACGGAGTGGGACGCGATCGCGAAGTTCCGGGGCGTGGCCGAGGGCGACATGGTGCGGTTCGCCATCGCCAAGCCGGAGCCGCTGCGCGTCGAGCACGAGGCCTTCCGCGACGCGGTGCTCGGCAAGAGCAACGACGTGGTGACGATGCGGCAGGGCCTCGCGACCGTGGCGGTCGCGGAGGCCGTGCTCGAGTCGGCCTCGAGCGGGCGGACCGTGGAGGTCAGCGCCCGCTGACGCTCCTGTCGCCCGCGCGCTCCTGCAACGCGCGAGCGACCGCCTCGGCGGCCTTGCCGTCGCCGTACGGCGTCGCGCCCGTGGGCTGGGGTCGGTCCCGCAGGACCACGTCCGCCAGCCCTGTGAGCTCGGGGACCAGGACGTTCCAGCCGCCCTCGAGGGTCTCGGGCCACTCCGTCTCGGTGCGCAACGTCGTGCACGGCGTCCCGAGCAGGTAGGCCTCCTTCTGCAACCCGCCGGAGTCGGTGACCACGCCGCGTGCGCGCAGCACCGCGCCCACCATCTCGGGGTAGCTCAGCGGCTCGAGCGTCCGCAGCGCGCCCTGGGCGAGGGTGACGCCCGCTGCCGCGGCCTTGGCCACGAGGCGAGGGTGAGCCAGCAGCACGACCGGCAGGGGTAGCGACGCCAGGCCGTCCACGATCGCCCCCAGGCGCTCCGGGTCGTCGGTGTTCTCGGCTCGGTGGATCGTGCTCACGAGGTACTCGCCCTCGGCGAGCTCGCCGGGCAGCGGGGACGGTGCGCCGGCCACCGCGTCGCGGGTGCGGAACAGGACGTCGGTCATCACGTCGCCGACCAGCACCGCGCGGTCGGCCAGCCCCTCGGTGGCGAGGTGCTGCATCGCGACCTCGGTCGGAGCGAGGAGCAGGTCGGCGGCGTGGTCCGTGAGCACCCGGTTGTGCTCCTCGGGCATGCGGCGGTTGAAGGACCGCAGGCCCGCCTCGAGGTGCGCCACGGGGACGTGCAGCTTCACCGCGGCGACGGCGCCGGCGAGCGTGGAGTTCGTGTCGCCGTAGACGAGCACCCAGTCAGGCTGGTGCTCGTCGAGCACGGCGTCCATCGCGCCGAGCATCGCTCCGGTCTGCACGCCGTGGCTCGCCGAGCCCACCCCGAGGTGCACGGCGGGGGCGGGGATCTGGAGGTCCGCGAAGAAGACGTCGGACATGCGCGCGTCGTAGTGCTGGCCGGTGTGCACGATCACGTGCTCCGCTCCGGCGGCGGTCAGGGCGGCGGCGACGGGTGCCAGCTTGACGAACTGCGGGCGTGCGCCGACAACCGACAGGACCTTCACCGTCACTCCTCCAGACCCGGGCCGGACGCGGCCGCACGCTAGCCTAGGGGGCACCTTTCGACTGGCTCCGAAAGCGCCTCCGGAGCCCTGTGACCCCTGAGGTTGTTCGTGGAGATCTGCGTCGTCGCGCTGGGCAAGATCGGGCTGCCGCTCGCGGTCCAGATGGCCTCCAAGGGGCACCACGTGGTCGGCGCGGACGTGAGCCAGGCCACGGTCGACCTCGTCAACGCGGGCCAGGTCCCGTTCCCCGGGGAGACCGACCTCGACGTCAAGCTGGCCGAGGTCGTGGCCGCGGGCAGGCTCACCGCCACCACCGAGACCGCCAAGGCCGTCGCGGGCGCGGAGGCCGTCGTCGTGGTGGTCCCGCTGTACGTCGACGAGGCCGGGGTCCCCGACTTCGGCTGGATGGACGCAGCCACTGCCGAGATCGCCAAGGGGCTGCAGCCTGGCACGCTCGTCAGCTACGAGACGACGCTGCCGGTCCACACCACCCGGCAGCGCTTCGGCCCGGCGCTCGAGCAGGGCTCCGGGCTGACGCTCGGCACCGACTTCTTCCTGTGCCACAGCCCGGAGCGGGTCTTCACGGGCCGCGTCTTCGCCGACCTCCGCAAGTACCCGAAGCTGGTCGGTGGCACCGACCCGGTCAGCGCGCAGCGGGCGGTCGCGTTCTACGAAGCCGTGCTCGACTTCGACCCGCGCCCCGACCTCCCGCGCGGCAACGGCGTGTGGGACCTCGGCAGCGCGGAGGCGGCTGAGCTCGCGAAGCTCGCCGAGACGACGTACCGCGACGTCAACATCGGCCTCGCCAACCAGTTCGCGCGGTTCGCCGACAGCGTCGGCATCGACATCCACCAGGTCATCGACGCGTCGAACAGCCAGCCGTTCAGCCACATCCACCGGCCGGGCATCGCGGTCGGGGGTCACTGCATCCCGGTGTACCCGCGCTTCTACACCCACAACGACCCTGCCGCGACGGTGGTCCTCGCGGCGCGCCAGGCCAACAGCGAGATGCCCGCGTACGCCGTCGGCCTGCTCGAGGGTGCGCTCGGCGGGCTGGCCGGCAAGCGGGTCGCGGTCCTCGGCATCTCCTACCGGGGCGGGGTGAAGGAGACGGCCTTCAGCGGCGTCTTCCCCGCGGTCGAGGCGCTGCGCAGCCGAGGCGCCGAAGTCGTGGTCCACGACCCGATGTATGACGACCAGGAGGTCGCGGGCCTGGGCTTCACGCCGTACCACCTCGGCGAGCCGGTCGACGGCGTGGTCGTGCAGGCGGACCACACCGAGTACGCACAGCTCACGCCCGCCGACGTGCCGGGTGCCGAGGTCCTCGTCGACGGGCGTGGCGTGACGGACCCCGGCCCCTGGGCCGGTGTGAAGCGTCTCGTCATCGGCGCGGCCACCGCCTGACGATGGAACCCGCCGCCGCGCCGCACGTGGTGATGATCGTCGGCAACGACGTCACCACCGACACCCGCGTACGGCGGATGGCGACGACCCTCGCCCGCGTCGGGGTTCGGGTCACCGTCCTGGGCTACACCCCGGGCAAGACCCGCACCGACGCGATGCTCGGGGACGTGCGCATCGTGCGCGTGCCCGTGCCGTGGGCCCGCCGCGACGCCGTACGCGCCGCCGAGGCAGCGCGACGTGCGGGCCGGCTGCGGGTGGGCTACCCGAACGCCGCGGCTGCCCGGCTCGCGCGCGACGTGCTCATCCTGCGGCAGCGCGAGAACGCCCGCCGGCTCGCGCTCGAGCCCTCCGTGGCTGCGCGCATCGAGCGGCTCTGGCTGCGTGCCCAGCGCGAGGTGGTGCGCGGCCGCGCGGGCGTGCAGGGCAAGCTCGACGCCCGCCGCAAGGCGCGGTGGGCGGCACGTGACGCGCGCCGTGCGCAGGTCACCCGGGGCGTGCGCTGGCGCGAGCAGCTGCCGGAGATCGACGACTACGCCCTCGTTTTCCTGCCCGTCCTCGACGAGCTGCGCCCGGACGCGATCCACGCGCACGACGTGCACATGGTCGGCATCGCCGCGCTCGCCTCGCACCGCCTGGGCGTCCCGTGGGTGTACGACGCCCACGAGTACGTCGCCGGCCTGTCCCAGTACGGCGGTCGCACCCCTCGGGTCATCGCCGGTTACCTCGACCTCGAGGCGGAGTTCATCCGTGACGCCGCCCGGGTGGTGACCGTCTCGCCGCAGCTCGCCGAGGAGCTGCAGCGCCGGTACGCCCTGCCTCGGCTCCCCGACCTGCACCTCAACGTCCCGCTGCCCTCCGCGGTCGCGGCCACCGACGGTCCCTCGCTGCGCGAGACCTGCGGGCTGGCCGAGGGCGTGCCGCTCCTGGTCTACAGCGGTGGGGTGACGACCGCGCGCGGCGTCCAGACGGCGGTGGAGGCGCTGCCCGAGCTGCCCGGCGTGCACCTGGCTGTCGTGGCGGTGCCGCACACCCGCACGCACGCCTGCAACGCGCTGAAGGCGACCGCCGCCCGTCTCGGGGTGGCGGACCGGTTGCACCTGGTCGAGCCGGTCGCGCCGGACGAGGTCATCGGTTTCCTGCGCTCGGCGGACGTCGGCCTGATCCCGTTGCTGCACTTCGGCAGCCACGAGGTGGCGCTCACCAACAAGCTGTTCGAGTACGGGTACGCCGGGCTCCCGCTCGTGGTCAGCGACTGCCGTGCCCAGCAGGAGTTCGTCACGGAGCACGGCGTCGGGCTGGTGCACCCGGCGGGGGACGCGGCGGCGCTGGCGGAGGCGGTGCGCGCGGTGCTCGCCGACCCGGCCCGGTTCCGCGCCGCCCGCGAGGCGGCCGAACCGGCGCTGAAGGTCTACGCGTGGGAGGCGCAGGAGGCGAGCCTGTGGGCGCTCTACCGCGAGCTGCTCCCACCAGGCACCGTCGCGGAGGTGGCCACACCGCCGAACGACGTGGACGTCGAGACTCCCGTGGGGGACCGCGCCGTCACCCGGGAGCGACCCGTGCTCGCCGTCGGCCCGAGCAACATGGCAGGGCAGGGCTGGGCGTGGGCCAAGGCCGTGGAGCGCGCCCTCCCCGACGTGAGCACCGAGGTGCTCGCGCTCGACAACGGGCGGTTCGCCTTCCCCGCTGACGAGCGCGTGGCGCCGACCACCTTCACCGCCGATGCAGCCTGGCAGCGGGCCCGAGAGGAGCACGCCGCGCGGACCTGGACCCACGCGCTGCTCGAGGCGGGCCGCCCCACGCTGGGCACCGCCCACGGCAAGACCTTCGCCGCCGACGTCCCGGTGCTGCGCGCCGCCGGCGTGCGCGTCGGGCTCGTGTTCCACGGCTCGGAGATCCGCGACCCGGCCCGGCACGCCGCCCACTACGCCTGGTCGCCGTTCGCCGACGCCACCGACGACCTCACCGCCCGGTTGCAGCGTCAGGTCGACGTGCTCCGCCCCCTGGTGCAGGCGTTCGACGGACCAAAATACGTCTCCACGCCCGACCTGCTCGACGACGTCCCCGGTGCCACGTGGCTGCCCGTGGTCGTGGACACCGGTGTCTGGACGCCGCAGCCGCCGCCGCTCGAGCGCGACGTACCGGTCGTGCTGCACGTGCCGTCCAACACCGCGCTCAAGGGCACGCGTCGCGTGGAGGAGGCCCTCGACGACCTGGTGGCCGAGGGGGCGATCGACTTCCGGCGGCTCGAGGGCGTGGCCCCCGAGGACATGCCCACGGTGCTCGGGGCCGCCGACGTGGTGCTGGACCAGTTCGCCCTCGGCTCCTACGGCGTGCTGGCCTGCCAGGCTCTGGCCCAGGGACGCCTCGTCGTCGGGCACGTCGACCCCGTCGTCCGTGCGCGCGTGGCCCGCGAGATCCCCATCGTCGAGGCCACGCCCGACACGCTCGGCGAGGTCCTGCGCGGCCTGCTCGCCAACCGCGAGGCTGCCCGGGCTGTCGCGGGGCAAGGCCCGGAGTTCGTGGCCGCCTTCCACGACGGCACCTACAGCGCCGCGGTGCTCGCCGACTTCCTGGGACGCTAGGGGGCGTCGGGCCCGGACGGTCCGCCGGCGAGGGGAACCGTCGCGGTGGGCCTGCCCACGAGCACCAGGCGTGCCACCACGAACGTGAGCGGGACCGACGCGACCGCGGACAGCAGCGCAGCGAGGTCGGGCGTCACGTGCAGAAGCTCGACGAGCGTGGTCACGCCGACCGACATGATCAGGAACGTGCTGGCGTTGACGAGCGGGAAGCGCAGGAACCGGCTCCACGTCGGGCGGACGCGGAACGTGAAGCGGCAGTTCAGGAAGAACGAGCCCACCACCGCGAGGGCGAACGCGAGCACGTGCGCGACGCCGTACGGCACGGCCCGGTGGAGCACGACGAAGGCGACGGCGTAGACGCCCGTGTTGACGACGCCGATGGCGCCGAAGCGGAGCAGCTCGTGCAGCCGGGTCCGGTTCACAGCCGGTGGCGCCGCGGGTAGGGCTTGTAGTCCGCCGCGTGCCCGTGCCTGTAGTAGGAGGGCAGGCAGGACGCCGGCCAACGGGGGCTGGGGTAGAACGGCTCGTACAAGCCGTCGATGGGGGCAGGTCTGACGAGCACCGGGACGGTGCCCGTGGCCAGCTGCCGACGTACGTCGCGGTCGGCCGCGTCGAACGCCTCGGCCCGCATGCTGACCTTGTGCTCGATCGCCCGCGTCTGGTGCGCCGCGCGCAGGCCGTCGAGCCCGACGAGCGCGACCGCTGCGACGAGAAGGCCGGCGCCGGCGAGACGCCCGACCGGGACCGGCAGCTGCTCCGTCGCGCGACCCAGCCAGGCACCGACGCAGAGGGCGAGCCACCCGGTCAGCAGCAGCACGCTGATCGTCATGCTCGGCCACGTGCGCTCGCGCAGCGTCAGCAGGCCGTTGAAGCTGAAGGTCAGCACGAAGCAGGCCGCCACCGAAGCGCTCACCGCCCAGGCCACCGGGAGCCACAGGGCCAGAGGACGCACGACCGAGCGACGCAGCCACAGGCCCCCGACCAGCAGCGCCGTGCCGACGAGCAGCCCGAAGGCCGGGGTGGTGACCGTGCCCTTGACGACCGTGAACCAGTTGTCGAGCGTCTGGCTCCACACGTGAGGGTCGAGCGGGTTGCTGTTCTTGATGGTCGCTCTGCGATCCTGCGAGCCCGGCGAGAAGTACACCGAGGCGAAGCCGCCGAGCAGGCCGACGCCCAGCCCCCACAGCGCGGACGCGCGCACCGGCAGCGTCGCCCCGAACCGCAGCGCGAGCAGCAGCGCTGCGACGCTCACCAGGCAGGCGGCGGTGAAGGCCTCGTTGAAGGTGCCGAGCACGACCCCGCCGAGGACGGCGGTCGCGAGCGCGTACACCCGTCCGCGGCCATGCAGCCCGACGACGAGCAGCCCGACGAGCAGGGCGAGCACGATCGTGAGCGTGTGCGAGATGATCGTCGCCGAGTGGTAGATGCTCTGGTACGACGCAGGCTTGCCGACCAGCAGCGCGAGGACGGTGGCGGGTCCGAGGGTGCAGCCGGTCAGGATCGCGGGCCACCGCGCCAGCCCGAGCGCCCGGTTGGCGAGCAGGGCCCACGAGGTGCCCAGGCCGACCGCAAGGGCCAGCAGCACCAGGCCCGGGAGCATCCGGGAGCTCGTGCCGTAGGTGCTGTAGACCACGCCGTCCGCCACGGCGTTGAAGAAGCGTCCGTTCCAGTCCTCGTACACGTGCCGCACCACGGCCCCGAACCCCTGGTCCCGCCCGATCGGGGACAGGCACCAGTCGTCCGAGGCCGGGCGAACCTTGCGCCCGGCCAGGGCGAGCAGCGGGAGGGACGTGAGGAGGGCGGCGCTGAGGGCGCCGACGAGGAGGAGGGTCCAGCGGGCAGGCGGCCGCGGCTGCTCGCTCACGCGCGACGACGGGCGACGACGTACATGATGTCCTTCAGGTCGAGCGACACCGAGCGGTCCATGCCGGGCAGCCGCTCGAGCTTCCCGAACAGCTCCTTCTTGCCGGCCCGGAGCACCAGGATCGCGTAGAGGATCCCGCGGACGGAGCGCGCGTTGCCCGCCGTCGAGACGTGCACGACCTCGAAGCCGTGGCGTTCGAGCAGCCGGGTGAGGGTGCGCCGGCTGAAGTAGTGCAGGTGCGTCGGCGGGTGGATCATCCGCCAGCGGCGGCCCCGGAACCGCGCGTTGAGGCTGCCGAGGTCGCCGGTCGTCAGGGCGATGAGGCCGCCGGGCCGCACGTCACGCGCCGCCTTCTCGACGAAGCGGTCGGGGCTGCCCAAGTGCTCCACGGTGTCCCACAGGCACAGCGCGTCGACCTGCTCCGGCAGCTTCGTCTCGAGGTAGTCCCCGCTCGCGACGTCCAGCCCGAGCACGTCCCGCGCGTACGCCGGCCCCGCCTCGGTGATGTCGATGCCGGCGACCTCGCGGTAGGCGTGGCGCGCCTCGTCGAGGAAGAAGCCGTACGCCGCACCGATCTCGTACAGCCGTCCGCGCTCCTGCTCGGGCTGCAGCTCGAGCAGCGAGGCCAGGCGCCGGCGGAAGTTCACGCGCAGCTCCGGCCCCTCGGCCACGTAGTCGGCGTACTCCTCCCCGTGGAAGTAGTCCTCGCCGTACAGGGCGCGCAGGTCCTCGTCGTCGAGCTGCACGTCCGCGGTGACGAAGGTGCAGCCGGAGCACCGGAGCAGCCCGGGGAGGCGGTCGTGGGCGGCGAGGGCGCCGTCGCACACCAGGCAGGTCATAGGGTCGAGCGTTCCTTCCGGGGGACGACATCGGGCGTGGAGCTGTGGTCACCGCCGAGGACCTCGGCCACCAGGTAGCGCGGCCGCCCCTTCACCTCGTCGAAGATCTGCCCGACGTACTCCGCGATCAGTCCCAGGAACAGCAGCTGCACACCGCCGACGAAGGACGTCACGGCCAGGAGGCTGGCCCAGCCCGGCGGGGTGTAGCGCGACGTGAAGTGGGACAGGACGGCGAAGCAGGCGTAAGCGAGGCTGAGCAGCGCCATCACGGAGCCGATGGCCGCCGCGGCGCGGATGGGGACCTTGGAGAAGGACGTGAGGCCGGTCGTCGCGAGCTCGAGCAGCGTCCGCAGCGAGTACTTGCTGTGCCCGGCGACCCGGTCCTGGCTGGTGAAGGCGACCGTCGAGTAGCGGAAGCCGACCCAGCTCGTGAGACCACGGATGAACGGGTGGCGCTCCGGGAGCTGCTCGCGGAAGACGTCCACGACCCGTCGGGAGAACAGGCGGAAGTCGGCGCTCCCCGGCTGGAGCTCCACGGACCCCAGCCGCGAGAGCAGCCGGTAGAACAGGGCGCTCGTCGTGCGCTTCGCCCACCCGGTGCTCTCGGCGTCCTCCCGCAGCGCCTGCACGATGTCGCTGCCGCCCTCGAACTCGGCGAGCAGGTCGTGGATGACGTGCGGGGGGTGCTGCATGTCGCTGTCGAGCATGACCACGGCATCCGCGTCGGCGTGCTCGAGACCGGCGATGAGCGCGGCCTGGTGCCCGAAGCGGCGTGACAGGACCAGCGTGCGCGCACGCGGGTCGAGGGCGCAGATCTCGGCCAGCCGCTGCTGGGTCGCGTCCGGCGACGGGTCCAGCACGTAGGTGACCCGCACGTCGTAGCGATCGGCGAGCTGGTCCATCACCTCGGCCAGCGCGGCGTGGAAGTGGCCGATCGCCTCAGCCTCGCGGAACACCGGGCAGATCACGTCGAGGCGGCGTGGCACGGTGCTTCCTCTCGGCTTGTGGCTGGGGGCGGACGCGTCCGTGCCCATCGTATCGGTCCCGGTAGCCTGACCCGGTTGTTGCCGACCGGAGGAAGGTGCCTCGTGCTCGCCGTGATCCTGGCTGGGGGACTCGGGCTGCGGCTGCGCCCGTACACGATGAACATCCCCAAGCCGCTGCTGCCGCTGGGCGACCTCCCCACGCTCGAGATCGTGCTCCGGCAGCTCGCGGCACGTGGCTTCACGCGCGTCGTCATCACGCTCGGACACCTTCCCGAGCTGGTGGAGGCCACGCTCGGGGACGGCGAGCGGTTCGGCCTGAAGCTCGTCTACGAGGTCGAGGAGGAGCCGCTCGGCACGGCGGGGGCGCTGCGCCTGGTCGAGGACCTCGACGACACGTTCCTCGTCATGAACGGCGACCTGCTCACGACCATCGACTACGCGGAGGTCGTGGAGCGTCAGCGTGCCGGCGCGCACGCGGCGACCGTGGTGCTCGCACGGCGCGCCGTCCACATCGACTACGGCGTCGTGCACATGACGCCCAGCGGCGCCCTCGAGCGGTACGAGGAGAAGCCGGTGCTGGACTACTGCGTCAGCACGGGGGTCTACGCGCTCGACCGCCGCGCCGTGGACCTGCTGCCCGCGGGCCGTTGCGACATGCCGGACCTCATGAACGCGCTCAACGAGCGCGACCTGGGCGTGCACTGCCACGTCACCGACGCCTACTGGCAGGACATCGGGCGTTTCGAGGACTACCAGCAGGCCAGCGCGGACTTCGTCGCCGACCCCGGGCGGTTCCTGCCCGACGGCCGGGTGAAGGCGTGAACGTCCCCGACCTGGAGAAGCTGGGACGCCTCGTCGTCGGACGCGAGGACTCCTTCCTCTCCGACGACCTCGCGCGTCACCAGGACGCTCTGCGGGACGCAGTCGCAGGTCGTCGCGTGCTCGTCGTCGGGGGGGCGGGGAGCATCGGCTCCTCCACGGTGCGGGCCCTGCTCCCGTACGGCCCCGGGCTGGTGCACGTGGTCGACCCGGACGAGAACGGCCTGGCTGAGCTCGTCAGGGACCTGCGCAGCAGTGGCACGGTGGGGGACCGGACCGAGCTGAGGACGACGCCGCTGGACGCGGGGAGCCCGACCATGCGTCGGCTTCTCGCCGACCAGCCGTCGTACGACCTCCTGCTCGACTTCGCCGCGGTCAAGCACGTCCGCTCCGAGAAGGACGTCTACTCGCTGCTCCGGATGCTCGACGTGAACGTGCGCCGGCCGCGCCGGCTGCTGGAGCTCGTCGCTCCGACGGCGCAGCGGTGCTTCGCCGTCTCCACAGACAAGGCGGCCAACCCGGTGAGCCTGATGGGCGCCTCGAAGCGCGCCATGGAGCAGGTGCTGCTCGACCCTCGGGTCGACACCGTCGTCACCACCGCCCGGTTCGCGAACGTCGCGTTCTCCCAGGGCTCGCTGCTGGCCGGCTGGCTGCAGCGCCTGGCCAAGGGGCAGCCGCTGGCCGTCCCCGCCGAGACCCGGCGCTGGTTCGTGACCCTCGAGGAGTCGGGCCACCTGTGCCTGCTCGCGGCCGTCCTAGGAGCGGACCGTCAGGTCGTGGTGCCTGACCTGGACCCGGGCACGGAGCTCCACGACCTCCTGGACGTGGCCGAGCGGGTGATGCGCTCGCTCGGGCTCGAGCCGGTGCACTGCGAGACAGAGGAGCAGGCCCGCGCGCTCGCCCGCTCCGCTGCACCTGGCAGCTGGCCCCTGCTCGTGACGCGACGCGACACGGCGGGGGAGAAGGAGGAGGAGGAGTTCGTCGGGCGCGACGACGTCGTGCACACGGGTGCCTTCGCCCGGCTGCGCGGCCTCACGGTCCCGACGGCGTCCGCGGCGGTCCTCGACGACGTGCTCGCCGACGTGGACCGGGTCCTGGAGGACGCGACCGTCCCTGTCGATGCCGCAGCCCTCACCGCGCTGGTGTCACGCCTCGCGCCGGAGCTGCGCCACGCAGCCAGCGGGCTCAGCCTCGACGCCCGGATGTGAGCTCCTCCGTGGTCGTGAGCGCGGCGCGGGCCAGCGCCTCGCGACCCTCCGGCCGCACCTGGCCGGCCAGGCTGTGCAGCCGTGAGGGGTCGCCGACGACGCAGGGCAGCCCCCCGGGCGCGGTGGCCACGACGTCAACGCGAA